>NZ_LR130778.1:2896344-3207613 GCF_900538275.1 Petrocella atlantisensis
GTCTTCGCCGGTGGTGATGTTGTTAGAGGTCCAGATACGGCTATATGGGCGATTGCAGACGGTAAAAGAGCTGCTGTGGCCATTGACCTGTATCTAGACGGTGACGGACAGTTGAACAAGGGTGAAGAAATCGATATACCAAAAGCAAGGGATGAGGATTCTCCGGATGAGCATATGCGTTTTGATCGACGTATGCTTGAAGTCGATGACCGTAGGTTCAACTTCAAAGAAGTTTCAAAAGGCTACCATAAACTCAATGCCATGGCAGAAGCTATGCGATGCTTAAGATGCGACAGGCGATAAGGGGGTAGGATCATGGTATCATTAAAAATCAACAATAAAACAGTAGAGGCAGATGAAAACGCAACCATTATGGAAGCAGCCAAAGCCAATGGCATACTGATTCCAAGCCTATGTTATTTGGAGGGTGTACACCAAGTCGGTTCTTGTCGAATCTGTGTGGTTGAGGTTGAAGGGTCTAAGAATCTTCAAGCATCATGTATTACAAAGGTAAGAGAAGGCATGACGGTTAAGACCAATACTCAAGAGGTCCGGAAAGTCAGAAAGGTCGTTTATGAGCTGATGATGTCCGATCACGATGATAACTGTTTGATTTGTTCAAGAAGTGGTGGTTGTGAATTTCAAGAGCTTGGTGAATGGATACAACTCAAAGAAGAGAATCCATATCAAGGCGCCCATTCAAAACTAGGTGTGAAAGATATCAGTAACCCATCTATAGAACGGGATTTATCCAAATGTATCCTTTGCAGAAGATGTATTACGGTCTGTAATGAAATACAAGGCATCGGGATTATGGAAAATCAAAATAGAGGCTTTGATTCCTTTGTAGGTCCGACAGAAGGCTTTGAACTTATGGATATTAACTGTACCTTCTGTGGTCAATGCACAACGGTTTGCCCTGTTGGTGCACTTAAGGAAAAAGATGCTACAGTGAATGTATGGGAAGCCCTACTGGATAAAAACAAAAGAGTTGTTGTTCAAACAGCACCGGCAGTTAGAGCGGCGCTTGGCGAGGAATTCGGTTATGAGCCGGGTACCTTAGTCACCGGGAAAATGGCTGCAGCGCTAAGAGAACTTGGGTTTGATGATGTATTTGATACGAATTTTGCTGCTGACCTAACCATCTTAGAAGAAGGTACGGAACTTCTAATGCGACTAAAAGCCTTGATAGCCGGTGATGAAACTTCATTGCCGATGATTACCAGCTGTAGCCCCGGATGGATTAAATATGTCGAGCATAAGTTTCCGGATCAACTGGACCATTTATCATCGTGTAAGTCGCCGCATATGATGTTAGGCGCCTTAGCAAAAAGCTTCTATGCCCAGCAGTTGGGAATAGATGCAAAAGATATGTATGTAGTATCTGTTATGCCTTGTACGGCAAAGAAATATGAGATCACACGGGAAGAGATGCTGGGCGATGTGGATGCTGTTCTGACAACCAGAGAACTGGCAAAAATGATCAAGGACGCCGGTATTGATTTTGTGAATCTAGATGATGAGCGTTTTGATAATCCAATGGGCTTATCCTCCGGTGCTGCTGATATTTTCGGAACCACCGGTGGCGTTATGGAAGCAGCCCTTAGAACAGTGTATGAGATCATAACCGGTACCGAAATGCCCTACGAAAACCTACATGTTCAGTCGGTGATGGGCCTTGAAGGTATAAAAGAAGGTAGCTTGTTTATAGAGAAGACCACACCGGAATGGTCAGGTCTTGAAGGTGTCACGGTTAGATATGCGGCTGCAAGTGGCTTATCCAATGCCAAAATATTATTAGAGCAGATTAGAAAAGAAGCATCACCATATCATTTTATAGAAATCATGGCGTGTCCTGGTGGATGTATCAGTGGTGGTGGCCAACCAAGATTAACCACACAAGCGATAAGGGAAAAAAGAATGGCTGCCATATACAGAGAAGATGAAGGCAAGACACTTAGAAAATCCCATGAAAATGAAGCCATCATCCATTTGTATGAAACCTATTTGAAAGAACCACTAGGACACAAATCCCATGAATTACTCCATACGCACTATGTAAAACGTAATATGTATTCAAAATAAAATCTATAGTAGAGGGCTATCTCAGAATACAAATTGAGATAGCCCTATTTTAGTTTTCTCACGTAATAAGATAAGAGTAATTCCACAATCAACATCGACCATGAGTTCATACATACTTTTCCATTTATCCCCATAGATGTAAATAGTAGCCAAATTATGCAATAATTAGGTAACAAAATACGATAAAGTATCTTAATTAACATAGACAAGTGGTTTATTGTTATGTATAATATTTAGGTGAGCTTAGAGAAACGAGTATTTTTTTGGGTTAGGAGGGGCGAGGCTTTGAAGCGTAAACAAGGGGGCATATCCATATTTTTAGCCATTGTATTTCTTACATTGGTGGCTTTTTCATGTTCCATAGTAGAGATAACAAGATATCAGATTGCTAGAATACAGGCAGAAAGGGCATTGCTGTCTGCTACCCAATCTGTTCTTGGCGGCTATGATCATATTCTTAAAAATGAGTATGGTATTTTTGCCAGAGATACGTATTACAGTGACTTAAACTATATAGACGGGCATGATATAAGCCCAGATGAAAATCCAGATGAAAACCATAGTCCAATGGCCAATGATTTGAAATATTACCTTGAAGGTAATATTCACAATGACCCGAATCGTTTAGAGAAAAGTCTTTTGGATGAATTTGGTTCACTCAAACACCCATCACCTTATAAATTAATCCCTTTGGAACTTGAGGACTTAAAGGTTGTAGGCGGTAGTCAGCTGATTAGCCACGAGGGGCTTGATTATGTCAAAAATGATATGGTGGCTTTTATGGAATTCAGAGCACCTTTACTATTATTGGAGCCATTTCTAGAGAAGGTCATGGTCGTAGAAAAATTAGGAAAGACCACTACATTTGTTCAGGCAAAGGATAATATTGTTAAGGAAACCAGTAGTATAGAAGAAGCCTATCTCAATCTCTATAGATGGATTGAAGGTATTGACATAAATCCATCCTCAGGAGTGATAACGGTGGTTGATGACAATTTTGTCAAAATCATCTTACCGAAAGTCAAGGTACAAAAACCGGAGATATCGGTTATACAGGTGGAGGCAATAAATACAAATCTAGAAAAAAAAGTGATTAATATAGGTAGACTTGTCTCATCCGTTGATGAAGTTAATAGCCAGTTCATATCAAGCATTATTGAACTGAAACGCTCTCAAGATAAGCAGGCTGAATTGGAAAATCGACAGGATAAGGTAAGGGATCAGATTCGGTCACTTAGAGATAAACTAAGATCAGAAGAAAATCCGGACCGTGCCACTTCCATCAAAAAAGAAATCAGTAGTAAGCAAAAAAGAGTTAAAGAAATAGGAAAACAGATCAAAGAGGTAGAGGAACTTAAGGAAAAACAAGTAGCAGAATTAACAACTCTATTTGAGACTCTGGATGAAAAAATGAAACATTTTAGTGGGTTAACCATTGGTGCGAATAGTGTACTTGAGATGAACAGAAAGGCTCGAGATGAGATTGAGTGGATTAAAGATAAAGGTGAAAGCCTGGAACAGAAGATTGATGGTTTTGTAAACAAGGAAACAAAAAATCAGGAAAACTATATTGTAAGAACTTTTGATCATGCTATAGATGAGCTTGAAGCCATCAAAACATCCTACGGGGCCAATATGCGCAAAGACAATTTTGACACATTGGGGAATCTTTCTTATATGCATGAACGTCTTGTGGATAACATTCAATTATTAGAAAAGCAAAAACCCATCATAGAAAAAGTTGTTGAGGATTACCCGGCTATGATAGCCGGATGTTTTGAAGAGGCCGGTTTTTCCAAACAAGAACTGATGATTCTAAATAAAGGTCAGGTATATGGTCCCCTTAAAGTCGGTATGGACCATTATGGAACCAAGACAATGGGTTATGCCACTATGAAAAAAGATATTCAGAGTGTTTGTGATTTGGTAAGTACCTATTATCGTAAAGATTTGTTCTTTGACTATTCAGACTATGGGTTAAATGGTCAAGTGACCATCAATGGAACATCTGTAGATGGCAAGGGTTTTTATGATAATGTGAAAAGCAATGTTGCAGGCCTTGATGTTCAAAACCTATTTGATGAGGTATTACCGGTGGAGTATGCCTTTGATAACACCTTACCTTCTGCCCTAGCGCTTTTTGATGAAGATATAACAAATACAGAGGACAAAAGGTCTGATGAAACCGAGCTCACAGCACTAGATGGAAAGCTTTTTTCTAATCTCACTCAGATTGGAACAGAATTTATAGACCTTTTATTGTTGAATGAATATGCCATTGGCATGTTTACTTCTATGACGGGGAAGTACGGCGTTGACAAAGAAGACCAAGAAGCCTTAACCTTGTCCGGATATAAGAAAAATGATCATGTCCTAGACTCAGAGCTTGAGTACATCATAACAGGAAAAACAAACCAACTAGAAGCGGTTACATCCATATCCACAAAAATAGTAGGTATGAGAATTGCTTTAAACACCATTCACTTGGTAACAGACCCTTCGAAAAGAACCATAATCATGAACCTTGCCAATGCAGTTGCCGGTTGGTGGAGCTTAGGTATAGGCGCTTTAGCCATAGCCCTGATTATTGGATTGCTATGGGCTACTGCGGAAAGCTTGGTGGATTTAGTGATGCTTTTGCAAGGTCAAAAAGTACCGCTACTAAAAACCAAGACAACGTGGTTCTTAGGTCCGGAAAATCTAACTTCAAAAGTCATAGAACGTGGTGGTGAGATAGCCATACAAAAAACACAGGATACTTTAATGGGTCTTCAGGAAAAAACGCAGAAATGGGTCATCGGACTTAAAGATCATCTTAGTGAGGAGGTTAACGGTTTATTAGAGGAACAGATTCAGACTATGCATATGGAAGGCGTTGGGATGGCCGATGCCATGGCACAAAGCTATGAAGATGATTTGTATAGAAAAATGGACGGTATATTATTATCCTACAATGAAGGTACAGCCTTAAATGTATCAGATTATCCAAGAACAGATAGCCGCTATGAAATACTGGAGATGTTCAAACAAGATGTAGCATCAGCCACGCATAACAAGGAAATCACCCAGTCATTATTGTCTGAAATCAAGCGAGATTTACAAGCTTCTTATAGCTTGAGAATTGAAAAACATAAAACACAAATTATAGCGGATGCATCAGAGATTACGAATCAGGGGTTTGACCAATTAGAGCATGCTGTTAACCAACAGATTGAAGTGCTAGCGAAAAAAGGTGAACAAATTTCTGCCGATTTTATCCTTGAACAGACCGAGCGTATTAATAAAGGTACAAAAAGTAAGTTACTGGATAAAAGCCAGACGGTAGATCCAAGTATTAAAGGTGAACAATTGACCGAATTTATTCCGACAGCCAGCTACGAAGACTACTTAAGACTCTTTATGCTGATGGATTGGAAGCGGCTGGATGAACGTGTTCTACGTATGCTAGATGTGATAGAGATTAATATGAAAAAGGGAAGAGAAAATGCATCATGGGCATTAGCGGACTATGTGTTTGGACTTGAGAGTAGGGTGACTTTTAAAGTCAGATATGGATTCATTAATATTATGCCGGGCTTTCAAGAAAGAAAGCGTCGCTTTAAAGGTTACCATAGGTTTGTTATAGAAGTGGGCAATGGTTATGAATAGACGAAAAGGCGCTTTAACGATTGAAGCCTCTATTATATTGCCTTTTGTTATCGTGACCATAAGCTTTATATTATATTTTATGAAGGTCTTTTATATTCAATCAGAAATAGATGGGGCAATGACGAGAATGGCCCATGATATGTCGGTCTATGCCTATGCTTTTGATAAAACTGGATTGGTGGAGGCTCAACAAGAAGTCTATATAGATGCTTATGAATCTCGTGCGTATAAATCATCCGTAGAATCGCTTTTAAAGAGCATTGATTTGCAATCTTTTAAACAGGCTCAATTTAGATTAGATTCAATACTAGGAACCGAGGAGGAGGCTATAGCACCATCGGATGGGTTGGGATGGAAACCTTTAGAGTTGGCCATTCAAATGGACAACATTCACAATCAGATATTTAATGTGGTATCAGAGATTAACCGGCATTATGAAGAAGCCTTAACCCATTCAAAAGGCCTTGCCCTGTCTGAAATGATGGATTTTTCAAACGGTTGGGTAGCGGCACAGATTTCAGAAGCTATGTTTAAGAATTATCTGGATGATGAGCGTCTTAGGTCATGGGGTGTCTACAGTGAAAAAGGTGTTATTGATTTTTCGGCATCTACCATGATGTTGTATGATGATACCATTAACATTGTGGCACGCTATCATATTGATATGCCTTTTGGCCATTTCATTGAAGATGGCCTACCAATCTACCAATCCGTTAAGGTAAGAGCTTTTACAGGCAGTTACGACGCCAATACCTCAATAAAGAAAATGAAGGCACCACAGGAACCATTGTACTTTATTGCAACAGCGTCTTCAGATAATTACAGTTACCATGTCTATTCTTGTTTGGTAAAAGATCTTTTTGAAGGCAGATATAGTGAACACGTTGTCGATGATGGTAAGTTGTGTATTTATTGTAAGACGAACTATAGTATACCGGTCAGTCAGGTGGAAAAGGCGTTATACCCTGTTTATTACACCAGTAAAACATCTAAAATACATCTAAGTAGAAACTGTCCTAGAATAAGAGCGATAGAAATTGAGGCAGTCACTAAAGAAGAAGCTGAGGCAAAAGGTTATTTGCCATGTAAAAAGTATGGCTGTGTAGAGAAGATGGAGGATCACTAATATGACATATATATACGTAGTACTTATCGGGGGAATCACAGGTTATTATCTTAGTAATAAAAAAGAAGGAATGAGATCTAAAATATTATGGATTTTAAGTGCAACCCTTATAAGTTTTGGCTTGCATTTTCTATGTGCGTATCAATTCGAAGATAAAACAGCCTACTTAATCTACTATCTGACATCAATTCTGTTACTAACGCTAAGTTGTATGGATTATAGAGAACTGTATGTGCCTATGGATCTTATACTTATTGGTGGAATCTTAGGTCTTTATCTGAACATGACATCGCAGGCGCTAAATGGATGGATGAATCTGGTGAGTGCCTTGGTAACATTATTGGTACTTGGTATTTTGAGTCGTTTATCAAAAGGTGGGTTTGGTGAAGGTGATGCCTATGTTATGGCACTGATAGCCTTGTTTTACGGTGGCTTCTACATTGTGATTTTAGGTATGATGGCTTTGGTACTTTCAGGTGTTGTTAGCATGATATGTTTAGTATCTGGTAAAGCTGACCGTAAGACCCTTTTGCCATTTGTACCCTTTCTTGCTGTTGGTCATTTATTTTTGGTTTGGGTTTAGGTGCTATTATGAAAAGAGGTAGCATAACCATTGAGGCCTGTATTGTCGTGCCCATTGTTCTTTTGGTATTGGGGGTTCTGGTCATGACAAGTTTATATCTTCATGATATAATTATATTAAGATCGGTGAATACTTTAAGAGGTGATCAACAGGTAATAACTGGCGAAGCCTATGAAGAGGAAGAAGACTGGATTCTATTTGCGATAAAAGGCAATCATAAAAGTCAGCATACATCAAAAATGTGGCATGATAGATATGTTAATCGTATTCAAGAAAACGAAAAAACGAGCTTACTTGGTATTACCTATGAATTAGATGATGAAAGAAGCTTCAAGGCGATTCGACCAAAAGCCTATGTAAGAATGTTGGATTTCATGGATGATGCAACAGATAAGATAGGTTATACGAAAGCTCTAAAGGATCAAGTGGACCAACAGGTGACGAACTTTATTGACACCTTAACAAACTAAGTGTTATTATAATTTTTTTCTAATTGTTTATTAATAAAACTGTTGTACAATACAGTTAAGCAATATATTTCTACAACAGAAGGAGCGAAACGATTATGAATAAAATGAGAGTATCGGGTAGTACTGTATTTGGTATTATTCTTATAGCCGTCGGTATTATTTCGTTGTTAAGCAGCTTAGGTTATGTCGAGTCTTGGGATGTTTACAGCACATTTTGGCCGCTTATACTTATATTATTGGGTATTAAGCATTTGGTGGATTATCAATCCTCCAACTTATTTGGTTTAATACTAATTTTAATTGGTACTTTATTTCAGTTAGATAATTTGAACATCATGTATTTTAATAATTTAAGTGTAGGAGAAATGATTATTCCTATGTTGATCATTCTCATAGGTCTAAGCTTTATCATACCAAAAGGTGATGAACGCAAAAAGAAAACGGTTATAAAAGAACCGGAATCAACAAAAGTGGAAGAAACAAAAGTGGAAGAAACAGTGGTTGAAGAAACGACAGTTCAAGAAAAAGTAGATGAAAAAGATATAACAATCGAATAGCAAACTTAATGCCCATCTTTTTTATCAGAATATATAGAGGAGATGGGTTTTAATAATTTGGAAAGGAGGTTTGGCATGGACATTGATACAGTCGCATTAACGGAACAATATGAGCTGGTTTTAGAATTTGTTGCCAGATTTGCTCAGTACGGACCATTTGCAGGTATCCTTTTAGCGATGGTTGAGGCTTTTTTTCCGCCATTACCCTTGGTCGTATTTGTCACCATCAATGTTTTGGCTTATGGGTTTTGGCAAGGCTATTTATATTCTTTCATCGGTACATTTATCGGTTCATGGCTCGTCTTTTTAATAATCCGAAGATTTGGACATAGCCGTTTTAGTCGACTGGTGCATAAGAGCAGACGCTTTGATAACTTGTTGCATTGGATTAAAGAAAAAGGCTTTGTTCCTATTTTTGTAATGCTTGCATTTCCTTTTACCCCCTCCATTATTGTTTGCGGCTTGGCAGGTCTGGCAGATGTGAAGAAGGATGAATATTTCTTTGCGCTATTATTTGGAAAACTCGTCATGGTTTTTTCTTTGAGTTTTATTGGTTATAATGTTGGGTCCTTTATTTCAAAGCCATATAAATCAATTTTATTAATTCTTCTAACGGTTGTGGTATCTTTAGTAGGTAAAAAAATAATCGCTTTGTATGAAAAGAAAATAGAAAAAAAAAGATTCAAAAAACACAGAAAAGTATAAAAGGCTATTGACGAATGAACATCAGGATGTTATAATTCTTTTCGTTGCTCCAATAAAAAATAGGGCTTCGAAGTAAGTTTATAGTAAATAAAGGGGTATAGTTCAGTTGGTAGAACGTCGGTCTCCAAAACCGGATGTCGTGGGTTCAAGTCCTACTGCCCCTGTTATTATCATAATGTGGTAATAATATATGTAATTTTCCCGGGCGCATAGCTCAGCTGGGAGAGCACCTGCCTTACAAGCAGGGGGTCACAGGTTCGAGCCCTGTTGCGCCCACTAGAGTGAAAACTCTATCATAATATATACGGCGGAGTGGCTCAGATGGCTAGAGCATTCGGTTCATACCCGGAGGGTCATCGGTTCGAATCCGATCTCCGCTACTAAAAAGATCTCTTATGAGATCTTTTTTTGTTCTTTCATGATAAAGTGCCCAATCACAGTATTGGTTGCCATAATGCTTCAAAATCAACCCTAAAATCCTAGGTGATGCATCCTTTAGGACATGTTGTAAGTAAATGGGTACATTGCACTTGTTTAAAGAAATTCATACGGTTATACTAGTGTTAAGCAGTCAATAATAACTGTTGACATAATGTATGGCGATAGATTAATGACTTAATTTAGTGTGTTCAAGTGGTGAAGATTTACCATATCATAACTTATCATTTAATATGACAGTAAATACGCTAAAAATAAGGACTGATGAGGAGTCCTGAAATGCACTGGGGGGCCATATATGACATTATTGATTTTAGAGGATGAACCGGAGATCAGCGAGCAGATTAAAGAAGCGGTATCTATTAAGAAACTTTTTGATCAAGTTCTTGAAGCAACCACGATTAAAGAAGCCTTAAATATGTCCAAAAAGAACGAAGTCAGTATATTTATCGTAGATTTATTATTGCCGGACGGGAATGGCTATGGGTTTATTGAAGCCATTAGAAAATTACCTCAGTACGAGTTAACTTGGGTTGTCATTGTTACAGGTGTTAAAGAGCCAACGGAGAATATCTTGGATGCTTATAACAATTCTAAGTGTAACCGCTATATAAGAAAACCCTTTTCCATGAATTATCTTACAGATATGTTAGAAGAACTCATGTATAAAAAAGTAATTGTTCAAGATCAGTTGACCAAGCTTAAAATCAGACGTAAGTCAAGGGACTATTTCTTTGATCATAATGAGATTGTCTATATTGAGACGGTGGATAAGGTTGCTTATATTTACACAAAAAACGACAGACATCCAATAGGACGTGTTACGCTCAGTGAACTAGAGGAGCAGTTGCCAAAGGAGCAATTTATTCGTGTTCATCGAAGTTATATTGTCAATCTCTTGTTTATTGACTATGTGAATAAGAACAACAGTCAAAGTATGATCAAAATCAAACACTATGATAATATGATACCAATTGGACGCACCTACAAGGAAAATTATAATTTATTGCTGTAATTAAAAACATGGTTTTACCATCTGCAACCAATAAGTGCCTTAGGGCACTTATTTTTATATAAGAAAAGTCGTTCTTTCCTAACCTTCTTATATTGACGAAATTATGTCAAATAGGTTAAGATTGTAGATGAAGTGTGCGTGTGCATGAACATGATAAGTTAGGTTTGATCGACGAAGGGATAAACTATGAAAGTATTATACGATTATCAAATATTTAGGACACAACGCTATGGTGGTATATCCAGATATTTTACCAATTTGATTCAATGGTCAGATAAAGAAAATGTTGTTGTACCGGTTTTTCATTCCAAAAATTATTACTTCAATAAGTTGAATGATAATTTTGATCATAAATATGAGAGCATGTTGGTTGAGAAAGTTAATAATTGGATTTCGAAATATTTGACAAGGAGAACCTTGCGTAAGCATCAGATAGATATCTTTCATCCAACAAATTATGACAGCTATTTTTTAAGATATCTAAAGAATGAGAAAGTAATCATCACTGTCCACGACTTAGGTAGAGAGCTATTTCCTCAATATTATGGGAATATAGCTATCTTTTTGGAAGAAAAGAAAAAGTTGATCCTAGCTGCAGACCATATAATTGCAGTTTCTAATAATACAAAAGAAGACTTAATCCGTTATTATGATATCAATCCGGATAAGATTACAGTTGTTTATCATGGACTACCCTTAAGATTTGGAAAAGTGAACATAACCTTAAGAGGACTGCCGGAGCGTTATATCCTCTTTGTGGGACAGAGAACAGATAACAAAAACTTCAAATTATTTTTGGAAGCGATGTCAAAAGTTTTAGTAGAAGATGAAACACTGAATCTGCTATGTGTTGGTGGTGGTGAGTTCACAGAAAATGAACGAAAAGAAATTGCTGGACTTGGTATCAGTAAACAAGTGGGTCAACGTAATCTAAACGATGAAGTATTGGCTGCTTGTTATCGGCAAGCTTTGGCCTTTGTCTACCCTTCTATATATGAAGGCTTTGGTATACCGATACTTGAGGCATTCACAATGAAATGTCCCACTATATTAAGCGATATTGGTAGTTTTAGAGAAGTGGCACAAGATGCCGGTATCTACTTTAACCCCAACGATGTATCTATGATAAAAGCACAGATAAAATGGGTGCTAGATCCTGACAACAAAAGCAAAATCGAAGAGAAAATTAAGCTGGGTACCAAGATCGCTCACAGCTTTACCCTAGATAATACCTACGAAAAGACATATGAAGTCTATGAAGAAGTACTTAAGGAAAAGTTGTAGTGCAATATGTCATGACATATCTTGTTTTATTCTTGATTTCGTTGTATGATGGTGGAACAATACTCGATTATAGAAATGAGGCATAAAATGAAGTTGTTGAACTATATTCTAATTAATAAAGAAGCAAGGCTCTTTGATACGAAAGAATTTTTGTTAAAGGCCTTTGTAGCGGTTTTAATAGGATCTTTTGTAGGCGAAAGCATCCCATATGTGTCAAAAGACATGATTTCAGTACTTTTCGGTATGATGCTAACTTTAGAGCCTGTAAATCTAACAGGTATACGAAGTGGTTTCAAACAAGTCGAAGCATCCGTTATTGGTGCATTGATAACAGGCATCATCTTATCGGTATTAGGTTATAATCCTTGGTCAGTAGCGCTGTCTGTAACGGTCACCTTATATGTAAGTCTAGTAATTAATTGGCGCCAGTTTTCAGTTGTGGCTGTTTTTACATCGATTTATATGGCCCAGTATGTACAGTTAGACTTGCTAGGCAATCCAAGTGAATTTGAGACATTTAAGCTTAGAATTACGGCTTTGATAACGGGTGTTGCCATTGCCATGTTTGTGAATCTGCTATTTTCTTTAATGGGTTACAAGCATATGATGGAAAAAAGAATATTTCATCTATTAGAACAGATCAGTAAAAAAACAAAGGCAATCTACCAAATGTTGAGTCTTCATAATTACGAGGATGCTCATAAAATCATGAAAGATTATGGTGATTTGTTTAATAATCTTAACTGGATTAACGGAACAATTATGGATTATCAAAAAGACTTTTTTACCTTTAAAAATGAACAAAAGAGTGTTAAGCTTGAGAAAATTATAAAAATGACGACATTACTCAGGGAAATGTCTCACATTACATATGACATATGTTTTAGATTGTCCAAAGGTGATCATGGATACAAGGAACCTGAATTTGTAGAATGTTTTGAACACATCCTTCATCGTATGGATCAACTTTTAGAAAAACTGGACTGCATCATTCACAATAAAGATGTCACAAGTGTTATTGTGGTGGGATCAAGAGACAAATCCCATGAAACCCTAAAACTGCTAAATGAGAATATCGAGCATATGGATCATTTATTAACCCATTATTTGTAGTTTTGACACTCTAACTTTAGATACCATAAGAATATACGGGAGTAGTGAATATGAGAATTGGCATGGGATATGATGTGCACAGATTGGTTGTAGGCAGAGACTTGATAATAGGTGGTGTGACGATTCCTCATACCTATGGACTCTTGGGACATAGTGACGCGGATGTATTGACCCATGCCATTATGGACAGTCTACTAGGTGCCATGGCTTTAGGCGATATAGGCAAGCACTTTCCGGATACAGATAATAACTATAAGGGAGCGAACAGTATCAAGCTTCTTGAAGAAGTTAGAGAAATCATGACGTCTAATGGCTATGAGATTGTAAACCTCGATGCTACAATTATTGCACAGGCACCAAAAATGGCACCCCATATCCTTGAGATGCGCAAGATCATTGGAAAAACACTGAATACAAGCATAGACAATATCAATATAAAAGCAACAACAGAAGAGGGACTCGGTTTTACCGGAGAAGAAAAAGGTATTAGTGCCCAATCCATCTGTTTGTTGATGTCAAAGGCGTGACCTAAAGATTAGGCTTATAGATTGGAGAACGACATGGAATTAAAACCTCTAACCATTGAAGATCAGGAAATATTAACACCCTACATTGATAAAAGATCCATCCCAAATTGTGAATACTGTTTTGCCACCCTATATTTGTGGAATAAAAGATACAACATACGCTACGCTAAATTTGAGCATTATATACTGTTGATTGAAGAATTTGAAGGCAAGACCTATGCGATCATGCCACTTTGTGAAGAAAGCTATTTTAAAGAAGCCACAGAAACCTTAATTGATTATTTTCACAGTTTAGATCTACCGGTTGAAATCTTGGTGACAGATGAAATATATAAAGATTTTATTGAAGAAAACTATAAAGATCAGTTTGAAATAACTACAAATAGAGATCAATATGATTATCTCTATGATGCAGAGGCCTTAAGAACACTTAAAGGTAAAAAACTTGGTAAGAAAAGAAACCATTTAAATAGCTTTAAAAAAGAATATGAAGGCAGATGGCATTATGAAGAGATTTATAGTGACAAAAATCGTGAAATCTGTGAATTTGTAAATGGTTGGGCAGATGACAAAGATGAGGATGCGGGCATGCTTGCAGATGAACTTGTTGGTGTCTGTAAGGCTATCGAACAAATGGAAAAGTTGGATGTTAAGGTGGGTGCAATATACATTGACGATGAGTTAAAAGCGGTCACCATAGGCTCGTTAATGAATCATAATAGGGAAGCAGTCATACATATTGAAAAGGCGGATCCGGAAGTTCGAGGTCTTTACCAAGCCATTAATCAGGAATTCTTAATTCATGCCTATCCGGATGTTGATTTTGTCAATCGAGAAGATGACTTGGGACTTGAAGGACTTAGAAAATCTAAGTTAAGTTATTATCCTATAGACTTAGTTAAGAAGTATAACATTCGTGAAAAACTGTAATTAGAATTAGTATGGAGGCATTATGATTAGAAGATTGAACGAAAATGATAAAGATAAAGCCATAAAATTATGGCAAGAAATATTCATAGAAGATGGGCCATCTCTGGTGGCCTATTATTTTGATACACATATTAAAATCGACCAAGTGGTAGGGTATTTGGAAGGGGATGTGCTTGTGGCTATGGCTCATCTAAACCCTTATCAGTTGATGTGGCAGGGTTGTCTTTATAACACCTATTATGTGGTTGGTGTGGCTACAAAACAATCCCATAGAAGGCAAGGCCTCATGAGAAAAATGATGACATGGGTATTAAGGGATCGGTATGAAGCAGGGGATGTCTTTTCAGTTCTAATGCCAATAGATTCAAGATTATATGATCAATTTGGTTATGGCTTTATACAAGACGTTGCCCTTTACAAGTTCAAATATGAGAACTTGAACCGAAAAAAGAGGACAGTGCCAAATGAAGTGATAGATGTAGAAACAAGTATTCAGCTGTTACCCATCTACAACACCTATAAGAAAACACTAACATTGTCTCAAAACAGAGGGATACGAGATTTTGAACATCTATTAAAAGAAGTGCATTCTGAGAACGGGCATGTGGTTGTTGTGCCCGATGGCTATGTTATTTATTATGATTTTGGGGATATTTTTGTTAGAGAATGCATTTATACATCCGATGAAGGTCTTATGAATATTCTAGATTACATAGGCAGTATAGCTGGGGAAAAGCCGATTCAGTGGCAGATGCCGAAAAACAACGCTTTAAAGCATCTTATTCCTCATATTAAAGAACATGAAAGATTGGAAAAACCTTTTATGATGGCCCGTATACTTCATGTTGAAACGCTACTAGAAGCCATGGCTGATTTTCTAGGCACATGTATCATCAAAGTCATCGACGATCAAATCCTAGAGAATAACCATACGTACAAGGTGGAAGGTCAAGTAAGTATAACTCAAGAAGCGCCGGATATTACGCTGGATACCGCGTCATTGGCTCAGTGGCTCTTTGGGTATGACAGTTTGGAATCACTCGCTAGTATTCGGCCAAAAGTCATGATCCATCAAAATCATATAGTATATCCTGAATATCCAATCCAAAATTATTTTACAGCATTGATTTAAGGTGTTTTATTCCAAGTGGGAAAAACAAGTGGGTCTTCTGCCATGAACTTCCATGGATTTAGATTAACACCGCTTTTGGATACAGCAAAGTGTAGATGAGGACCGGTTGAATAACCGGTGGTACCGACCTCGCCGATAATATCTCCTTTTTTCACCTCTTGACCATCCTCTACATAGATTTTATGCATGTGTACATAGGTTGTAAAGAGACCTAACCCATGGTCTAATACAACCACATTACCGGATATGATAAGGTCAGAGGAGAAGGTGACGATACCGTTATGAGCCGCTTTGATGGGTGTGCCCTGAGGTGCGGCTATATCGATGGCAGTATGTCTGGAGCTTTCCGTTCCACTATTAACATACCGAATGACGGAGTATTCAGTGGATATGCGACCTTCTACAGGTTGCACAAATGGGCCATCCCATAGTTTTTCACCAACAGAATAGGTTTTTGCATTTTTGAACTTTTCTGCATCTTTTTTGGCATTTTCATCGGATCTAAGAGAAGCCGTGGAAGCGCTGACGGAAAGTTGCTGAGTTTCAAATATTTTTTCGACAATCTGGTATTGAGTGGTTTCAATTAGTGTATTGGTGGATGCTTCATATAAGCTTAAGCTATAGGTACCGGGTGTTGTTCTGCTGTCGATAGGCACAAGTGCAACGAGTGCATCCTCGTAATTAAAAATGCCAATGGTATTCTTAAATACAGGTGTTTCGATTCTATAATCCAGACCAAAAGGTTGTTCAATGAGAACCCCAATACTGTCTCCTGGCTCAAAAGTTGTTTTATTTAGATGTAAGGATTCTTCAAGATGAAGGTCCAGTCCGAAAATATAATTAATTTTACCCGTATAACCTAAAGACGCATCATCCCAAACAGCCATTAAGGTATAAGTATAGTGACCCGATTGATCTGGGACAGGTAAATTATGCATGTTATCAAGGGTGTAGGTAGTCTCTTCTTTTCCATTGTCAATGGCTAAGAGAAGCTGATTTGGGGTCCTACGATTAAATTCTATAGAAATATCAATCGCATCGGTTTCGGTATAATAGGTTTCATGATGGGTCGTCTGGTCTTTGATATCATAAGTCACATTATCTGTTGGATGGAGTTTCCAATCTTGATTATAAGCATAGTCAATGGTTGTATCATTTATGACAAGTCGAGGTGTAGAAGGCATCAGATAAGAAAAATGATTCAGAATGGGTAATTTTTCCAGATACATATCGACCCATTCAAAAGGTATCACATAAGTGCCATTTATGTTTTGTGCTCGTGCTTCTTTATTTGTTAGGTCGAAGCTCAAATCAAATTGCATGATACCACGAAGGGTATCTAGGTCCAGTAGATAGATAAGATCAGGTTTGATGCTCTGTGCTTTTACAGGTTGATCCACAAGATGTATAAATACATCGTCTAAACCATCTTCACGAGTTAGAGTATCAACGGCTATTAGATTTTCGTCGGACTCAGGGAAGTAGACAGTAGCTTCTACAAGGTCCTCCAAAGCCAGGGGTGTGCTACAGCCGGTCATAATCGACAGGAAGAGTACCATCATGATTATATGAATTATTTTCATAGTTTATTGCCTCCAATATATACACATCTATAACCAAACAATGTAAGTTGATCTTAGACATCCAGATTTGTGGGTGTCTATAACATTATAGCCTGTAGGTTTAAAATAGTAAACCAACGAATGGGTATTGCTAGAGATTTTCTTGTCAAAAATCGGATTGTGAGCCTTTGTATCCTATGTTATAATGATGAAAGTATGACGTTCAAGTGCCTTGATTAGCAGGGTATATTAAGCTCAGTAGACATTGATGATGAATGTAGAGCATAAAGATGGAGTGAGATGATGAGTAAAATTCGAACAAGATTTGCACCGAGTCCGACCGGTAAGATGCATGTTGGTAATCTAAGAACCGCTTTGTATGCTTACCTTATAGCGAAACATGAAGGTGGCGACTTCCTTCTTAGAATTGAAGATACAGACCAGGAGAGATTGGTTGAAGGTGCCATAGAGATCATCAATAGAACCATGGCAGGTACGGGTTTGATTCATGATGAAGGTCCGGATAAAGATGGTGGTTTTGGTCCATATATCCAGAGTGAGCGCGTACAAGCAGGTATATACAAAGAACATGCTATGGAGCTCCTTGACAAAGGAGAAGCGTACTATTGCTTCTGTGACAAAGAGCGACTGGAACAGCTTAGAAAAACGGCTGAGGAGAATAAAGAAAACTTTAAATACGACAAACATTGTCTGGATTTAACGATGGATGAGATTGCAGAAAAATTAGATGCAGATACGCCCTATGTCATAAGACAAAATAATCCAATCAAAGGCAAAACAGTTTTCAAAGATGTTATTTACGGAGAAATTGCCGTAGATAACATTGAGTTGGATGATATGGTTCTTATGAAATCTGATGGTTATCCAACGTATAATTTTGCCAACGTGGTCGATGACCATCTTATGGAAATCACTCATGTAGTAAGAGGCAACGAATACCTTTCTTCTTCACCGAAATACAACCGACTCTATGAAGCTTTTGGATGGGATGTACCGACTTATGTCCATGTGCCATTGATTACAGATGAGAACCATAAAAAACTATCAAAGCGTAGTGGTCACTCATCTTATGAAGATCTAATTGATGAAGGTTTTCTAAAGGATGCAATTGTGAATTTCATTGCACTCCTAGGTTGGTCACCTACGGACAATAGAGAAATATTTACATTAGAAGAATTAGTAGAGGCCTTTGATTATAAGCATATTAATAAAGCACCGGCGGTCTTTGATATGAAGAAGTTTACGTGGATGAATGGTGAGTATATCAAGAATATGGATGAAGCAACATTTTTGTCTTATGCCATGAAAGAAATCGATAAAGTCTTATTTAGTGACCATCTGGACAAGAAAACCATTGCCTTATTAACACAACCTAGAATTGAGAAGTTCAATGAGATACCGGGTATGATTGATTTCTTTGAAAAAGTGTCAGATTATAACGTAGATATGTATAACCACAAGCGAATGAAAACAAGTCCACAAACAGCTTTGGAGGATCTGCCTCTATTACTACCTGTATTGGAAGCTCATGAAACATGGACGATAGAGAGCCTACATGACTTGGTCATGGCATATGTTGAAGAAAAAGGTATGAAAAACGGGCGAATTCTATGGCCCCTTAGAACCATTCTATCAGGAAAAGAATCTACACCGGGTGGCGCATTCGATATCGCTGCTATTTTAGGAAAAGAAGAATCTTTGAAGCGTATAAGAACCGGTCTTGAAAAATTAAAAAATGATTTAAACAACCTTTAACACCTTAACCAAGTATAGGTCTTTGAAATAAGAGGTGAAGAAAATGATTCGTTTATTGGTGAATCGACGAAGCATTAGAAAGTACAAGACTCAAAAAGTAGAATGTGAGAAAGTGGATAAGCTTCTAACAGCGGCTTTACTTGCACCCAGTTCTAGAGGAAGAAAACCTTGGGGTTTTCTGGTGGTGGACGATGAGGATATCCTTAAACAATTGTCACAGGCGAAAGAGCATGGATCCCAGTTTATTAGTAAGGTACCCCAGGTTATTGTGGTCTTTGGAGATACAATGGTCAGTGATATGTGTGTTGAAGATTGTTCTATTGCAGCTACTTATATTCAACTCGAAGCTGAACGCCTTGGTCTAGGTAGCTGTTGGGTTCAGATTAGAGAAAGATTAACTAAGAAGGGTACTTCTTCAGAGGGATATGTGAAGGCACTTTTATCCATACCGGATCATTTCATGGTCGAAGCGATTATAGCCATTGGCTATCCGGATGAGGAAAAAATACCGCATAATTTAGATGAACTCGATGTTCACAAAGTACATTATAACAAGTACAAAATCATGTACCCAGGTCATTACTAAAATGCTCAGACTTATAAGGCAATGCTTTATAAGTCTGTTGTGTTTGATCAAGAAAGGTTTATGAATATGAAAATTCAAAACAGACAATGGGCAAAAGTGTTGGAAGAAGAATTCGAGAAAACCTACTATAAAGAAATGTGGTCAATACTTGAAGAAGCTTATGACCTTGAGAAAATATATCCACCTAAAAAAGATGTTTTTTCAGCTTTTGAGATCACGGATTATAATCAGGTTAAAGTGGTTATACTTGGTCAAGACCCATATCATGGAGAAGGACAGGCGCATGGACTGTGTTTTTCCGTTATGCCCGATAAAAAGATACCACCTTCTCTAAAAAACATCTATAAGGAACTTGCATCAGATTTGGGTATTTTAATTCCGGATCATGGGTATTTAATTGACTGGGCCAAACAGGGGATATTAATGATGAACAGCATATGTACTGTAAGAGCGGGTTTGCCTTCATCTCATAAGCATCTAGGCTGGGAAAGATTTACAGACAGTGTCATTGAAGTGTTGAACAAACGGGAAGAAGGTATGGTTTTTATTTTATGGGGTAATCATGCCATAAAAAAAGAGGCCTTGATTACGAATCAAAGACATCAAATTATCAAGAGTCCCCATCCATCCCCTTTTTCTGCACGGAAAGGTTTTTTTGGTAGCCGACCTTTTAGCCACACGAATAACCATCTCATAGAGATGGGATATGAGGCTGTGGATTGGTCCATACAACCTTATTCACAGCAAATCAAATTTGATTTAGGTTAGTAAAGTAACTACAAGGTTCCTAAGTACCATATGAATAAGCCTAGCATAAACCCTAGGGATATAAACATGGTAACTACTAAGGATATGCGGACACGGTCCACTTTCCTTTTTAGCCGTTGAGCATTGGCCAATAAGGATATCAAGATGAAAACAAATGTACAGATAGATAATATAAATGTACCCATCAGAATATCTTGGTTCCAAGTGGTTGTCGAAATCTTATTGTAATGCATGTCCAAAATAGAGTAAATCTGAGGTCTTGCCTGATCAAACATCACGATAATAGTACCGACCATAATCCAGCCTAAAATAGATGCTATTTTTATCCATTTCATCCAAAAATCAGGTCCTTCCCTGTGATCTGTGATGTGTTTATCATCTGGCCAATAGTTCATAAGATCATCTCCTATAACAAAGCGCACTATTCTTATTCTACCTATATTATCGACATAAATAGAATAATATATTAGCGTTTTCATAAGAATGGTCTTATAATATTATATTTTATTATTATCAAGTATTGACGTATGTGAATCTTTATGATAATCTTTACCCGTAACTTAATTAAATAGAACGCTAGGGGAGCCGGAAATGCCGGCTGAGAGGAAGACCATTGTCTTTGACCCTTGACCTGATTCGGATCATGCCGACGTAGGAAAGCTTAAGTCAAATATAAGGCTATTATACAGGTGAAAATTGTATAATAGCTTTTTCTTTTTTCAAAGATTTCTGAGTATTTATAAAATTGCATATACCGAATCACCTAATCAGGAGGTTATGATGAACAAATTAAAAGGTAACAGATCATTAAAGCTATCAATCTCAGGTATGCTCATAGCCCTGGGCGTTGTACTAAGCACGTTTTATATTCCCTTTGGTGTGGCTAAGTGTTTTCCGATACAACATTTTATTAATGTGATTGGTGCTGTTTTGCTCGGACCTGCTTATGCGGTGATGAATGCATTTTTGATTTCTCTGATACGCAACATGCTGGGTATGGGTTCTTTGCTGGCTTTTCCGGGAAGTATGATAGGTGCCGCTTTGGCAGGCTTACTATACAAAAAGTTTTCCGGTCAAAAGGCTTTAAGTCATCGTATGGCTTGTTTGGGCGAAGTCATGGGAACCGGTATCTTGGGCGGCATGATTGCAGCATTCATGGCAAGTTATCTGATGGGTAACCGTGTGGGTCTTTTTTTCTTTATCATCCCTTTTGGCATCAGTTCTTTGGTCGGTAGCATTTTTTCACTGATTATTTTTGAAGCTACGGATGTATTGAAAATGATGAGAAGGTGGACGGAAAAAATATGAAAAATATACTCACGATTGCCGGCTCAGATTCCTCTGGTGGCGCAGGGATACAAGGTGACATAAAAACCATAGCATCTTATGGCCATCATGGATTAACGGCGATAACGGCGATAACAGCTCAAAACACCCAAAAAATCCATCATATAAAGCCCATTGATGTTGGTGAACAACTCTCTGTTATGGATGAAGACTTTGTAATTTCGGCCATCAAAATAGGTATGCTCTATACCGTGGAGAACATTCACACTGTAATAAGATGGCTTGAAGATCGAAAGTGTCCCATTGTCCTAGATCCTTTGTTGTGTGCATCATCAGGAAAGCAACTTATTAGGGAAGAGGCTTTAACAGCTATAAAAAAGCTTTTTAGCAGAGTATCCCTTATTACACCCAATTCTTTTGAAGCCCAGAATATAACCGGTATCCAGATTAAGAATACGGTAGATATGGAAATGAGTTGTAAAAAACTCTACCAAAAGTATCATACACCGGTTCTATTAAAAGGCGGTCATTTTATTTGGGAAGATCAGGCCATTGATTATTTCTATGATGGCAATAAGATGAGAACGTATACAGATAAGCGCTTGGAGAGTAATTGTACACATGGCACAGGTTGTTGCCTTTCTTCAGCCATTGCATGTGAATTAGCATCCGGCAAAACACTTAATCTGGCAATATCCGGAGCGAAGAAAACGGTCACAAAGGCCATACGAGATGGCTATCTTGTGGGTCAAGGTGAGGGGGTTGTTCATGTACTTGGCATCTAAGAAGCCGATTATTCATTTTTTGACCAATTATGTCACCATGCAGGACGTAGCAAATATGTGCATTGCATCCGGTGGACGACCCATCATGTCGGATGCTTCGATGGAGTTTGAAGAGATTATTCCTAAAGTGGATGGTGTTGTAATCAACATTGGGACAGCAGATCAACTACGTTTTGATAAAATGGATCATGCTCACCGTATCGCTAAGGCACATAATAAAATACTACTTCTGGATCCGGTAGGCTGTAATGCTAGCCGATTTAGACTGGACTATTGTATTCAATCATTGAAAAACGGTGGGATATCCATTTTAAAATGTAACGCTCATGAAGCAAAAGCTTTACTAAATGAAGAAATCAGTCCAACTTTTGTGGGTGTGGATAGCCAGACCGTTATGGGTGAACAACATCATGAATTGGTACGAAACCTGTGGAAAAAGTTCGAAGTATACAATTTAGAACTGATTGTAATCATAACCGGTGCTACGGATTATATAGCCTCATCAAAAGGCGCTTGGGAACTTACGGGTGGTAGTGTTTTACAACAACGCATTACGGGTACAGGTTGCATGTTAAACAGTTTGATAATCACACGTGCATGTGCATCAAGTATGGATCGACATGAAGCCATACTAAAAGCCCTCGACTGTATGAATCGGAGCAGTCAGATGGCTGCTAAGTGGATTGTCCATCAACAGCGATTAGGACTATATAAGCAACAACTCTTAGATGAAGTGGCTAAAAGAAGTGCGCCCATATATCTGATTACTCAAGAAACGGTAGATGAACAGACATTCTTATATTCATGTATGCCAAAGACCAAATTAGCATTACAATCCGGTGTAGGGTATCTTCAATATCGTGTGAAAGATAAAGCGTGGGAAGAGAAACTAAGAGAAAGTCGACAGTTACAGGCCTTGGCTAGAGAATATGGTACAACTTTTATAATTAATGATGATGTCCGCTTAGCCAAGGAGATTGGAGCTGATGGCGTTCATCTAGGCATACAGGATATCTCGATACGGGAAGCTAGGCTTGAACTGGGTCCAAATGCAGTTGTGGGTGCAACGGCCAAAACCATACAGCAGGCCCGATGTGCAGCTAAGAACGGAGCGGATTATCTTGGTGTTGGGGCACTTTTTTCTTCACCGACAAAAAAGGATGCACTACCAATGGATTTGACAACACTACAGTCCATCTACAATCATATTTCTTTGCCTCTATATGGCATTGGAGGTATCACGCCCAACCTATTAACACAAGAATATACTAAGTACTTGGATGGTGTCGCTATGGTATCGACCATCTACCAAGAAAAAAATGAAAACATAACAAAAAAAATCCATCAAATAAGAGAGAATTTTTAGGAGAAAACGATGCAAACTTATACAACTCAAATGAATGCAGCAAAGCAAGGCATAATTACGGATGTTATGAGAACAGTAGCTGAAAAAGAACATATGGATGTAGAACTTCTAAGAGAAAAAGTTGCAAAAGGAACCGTTGCTATTCCGGCCAATCGTAATCATTTATCCATTGATCCTGAAGGTGTCGGCGAAGGACTGCGAACCAAAATGAATGTGAACTTAGGTATATCAAAGGATTGTAATGATCCTGAAATGGAACTTGAGAAGGTCCGTGTTGCACTGGATATGGGTGTAGAAGCCATTATGGACTTAAGTAACTATGGAAAAACCGAGCAGTTTAGAAAAGAACTGATCAAAATGTCAGGAGCCATGATCGGCACAGTGCCAGTATATGATGTCTTTGGATTCTTTGAAAAAGAGCTTAAAGATGTAAGGCCAGAAGATTTCTTGGCGATGGTACGTAAGCACGGGGAGGATGGTGTGGATTTTGTGACCATTCATGCCGGTATGAACAAAAGGGCGTCAGAAACATTTCTAGAAAACCCACGACTTATGAACTTGGTTTCACGAGGTGGCTCCTTGATGTTTGCATGGATGCGGTTGACCGGATATGATAATCCCTACTTTGAATATTTTGATGATTTACTAGATATATGTGCAGAGTTTGATATTACACTGAGTCTAGGTGATGCTTGTCGACCGGGAGGTTTGGCTGATTCTACTGATGCCAGCCAGATTCAGGAATTAATTACGCTTGGAGAACTCACAAAACGAGCATGGGCTAAAGATGTTCAAGTGATCATAGAAGGACCGGGTCATATGTCTATGGATGAGATTAAAGCCAATGTGTTGCTTGAGAAAAAATTGTGTCACGGTGCACCATTTTATGTGTTAGGTCCATTAGTAACCGATGTCGCACCAGGATATGACCACATCACCGGTGCTATAGGCGGTGCAATTGCTGCATCTGCAGGTGCGGACTTCTTATGTTACGTAACGCCTGCTGAACACTTACGCTTGCCTACGGTTGAAGATATGAAGGAAGGTATCATTGCAACAAAGATTGCAGCTCATGCGGCTGATATCGCTAAAAAAACACCACATGCAAGAGATTGGGACAATCAGATGAGTAAGGCTAGGGTTGACTTGGATTGGAATCGTATGTTTGAATTAGCCATTGATCCCACAAAAGCACGGGCTTACCGTGAGCATGCAGAACTTGAAGACGAAACAACCTGTTCTATGTGCGGAAAAATGTGTGCCATATTAAATGTAAAAGAAGCATTGAAGTAAATTCATAATAGACCTCGTCATAACGCACTTTAACAAGTTAAGGCGGTAAAAATCTGTTGAATTATTTTGAAGAACTGTTATAATATGGAGTAACGCAATTTCTGCAGGCTTTTGTAGAAATATTAATGGGAAAGGGGCTTATCCATGCTCAATATAAGAATCGAAAAGGCAACAACTCTCAAGGAAAAACCGGACCCCAATCAACTGGGCTTTGGCAATATATTTACAGATCATATGTTTATCATGGATTATGAAGAAGGTAAGGGATGGATCGATCCCAGGATTGTCCCCTATCAAGACGTGGTACTGGCACCTTCTGCTATGGTGTTTCATTATGGTCAGGAAATGTTTGAAGGATTAAAAGCCTATAGGACTAAGAGTGATGAGATCTTACTTTTTAGACCTGAAATGAACATAAAAAGAACCAATACCACCAATCAACGCATCTGTATTCCACAAGTGAATGAAGCGGATGTATTACAAGCCATAAAAGCAATAGTAGAAGTGGATAAGGATTGGGTACCAAGCTTACCTGGAACATCTTTATATATACGCCCCTTTATTATAGCGACAGATCCGTTTTTAGGTGTACGCCCGGCTAACATGTATAAACTGATGATTATTTTATCCCCTGTTGGTGCCTATTACAAAGAAGGTATGAATCCGGTAAAAATATGGGTAGAGACGGAATATGTAAGAGCGGTTAAAGGTGGTGTAGGTTTTGCAAAAACCGGAGCCAATTATGCAGCCAGCCTAAAGGCACAGATGAAAGCCAAAGAAAAAGGGTATACTCAAGTATTATGGCTCGATGGTGTTGAAAGAAAGTATATTGAAGAAGTAGGTACCATGAATGTATTCTTTAAAATTGATGGTGAGATTATAACCCCTTCTCTAGAAGGTAGCATATTACCGGGTGTAACGAGAGATTCAGTTATTCAATTACTTAAGGATTGGAACATGAAAGTATCAGAAAGAAAACTTTCTATTGATGACCTGTATCTGGCGCATGAAGAAGGTCGACTTGAAGAAGTATTTGGTACAGGTACAGCAGCGGTAATTTCACCAGTAGGTCTACTGGACTGGGATGGACGCCAATTGACGGTCAATAACGGAGAAATAGGACCGGTAGCACGTAAGCTGTATGATACCATCACCGGCGTTCAATGTGGTACGATTGAAGACACATACAATTGGACGGTCAAAGTAAACCAATAGGATAAAAAAACGTTATAACATCACTAGACCATGTGTATTAACTTTATTAAAGAATATGTGAAGCCGCCTTTTACAGGCGGTTTTCTTGCATAACGAAATTAGGTGATAAATATGTGTCCCAAAACTATTTTTCATATCGATATGAATGCTTTTTTTGCCTCTTGTGAACAAGCAAGAGATCCGGGGCTTAAGCAAATACCTCTTATAGTCGGCGGAGATCCTAAAACAAGACGTGGTATCGTTCTTGCAGCCTCCTATGATGCAAAAGCATATGGTGTCAAAACAACCATGTTGATTCATGAAGCCATGCGACTTTGCCCAAATGGCAAGGTGATAGCTGCATCTCACGGTTTATATGTGGAAATGTCCAAAAAGGTTATGGCTATTTTTGATAATTATACACCCTTGAAACAACAGGTTTCCATAGATGAAGCTTTTTTGGATATGACAGGATCAGAGCATCTGTTTGGAGAACCGATAGTGGCAGCAAAGAGGATACAAGAAGATATCCTGAATCAGTTGGATTTACCGTGTTCCGTCGGGATTGCCAACAATAAGCTGCTTGCTAAAATGGCATCGGAGTACGAAAAACCTATGGGTATTACCACACTTTTTGAAGTTGATTTCCGAGAGAAAATATGGCCACTTGAAGTTGGTGATCTATATGGTGTAGGACGTAAAACAGTGCCTAAGTTAAGGACCATGGGCATTAAGACGATAGGTGATTTGGCAAATGCAAAAGTGAATGTACTGGTGGATGTCTTTGGGTATAAGACAGGCATGTATATGCACGAAAGCGCCAATGGTATTGGTACGGATATGGTGGATGGATCTGTGGAACAACCAAAGAGCATCGGGAATGAGATGACCTATTCTAAAGACATAAAGGAAATGAGGTTGATTCAGGAAGAAATCTTATTACTTGCAGATCGAGTGGGGTATCGGCTTAGAAGAAAGATGCTCAGTGGCAAGACGGTTACAGTGAAACTAAAGTACAGTGATTTCACAGTGATGACAAGGTCTAAAACATTAGATGCACCGACCCATCATACAGAAATTATCTATGAAACGGCAATGACACTCATCCATCAGGCATGGTCGAAAAAACCCATACGTTTACTTGGCGTTACAGTTAGTGGTTTTGATGCATCGGATTACCATCAGGTATCCCTCTTTGATATGGAAATGACAACTGAAAAAGCGGAAGTCGATCATATGCTGGATGAAATACGCAACAAATATGGCTACAATAGCATTAAGAGAGCGACATTGTTAGACAAAAAACCACCAAAATAATACCCCAAATTGTACTTAGGATTGATGGTTGTTTTTAAACATACCAAGTGCTATAATTATATTTAATATAAGAGCCATGAAGTGATTCTATAGGAAAAAGATGGGAGTGGAAAGCATGTTGGAATTTAATGAAAAAGTATATCATCGATTGAGCAGAGCCGGTGCTGCTAATATTATTGTAGGCATACTCATGATTGTCTTCGGAATTACCTTGGGAACAGTAACCATTGTATATGGTGGTAAAGTTTTAGCAAGTAAGAAACATTTAATTGATTAATATAAACGGGTTATATTAGAAAAAATAGATGGGAATCTATTTTTTTTTCTTTTTCTTGCAAGTTTATATACCAAGTGGTATAATAACTTGGTAATCGATTATGCTACAAAGGAGAAAAAATGACAGTAAAAAATGAAATCATTGCAAAGGCAGTCGAGCTTTTTGCAAAAGAGGGTTATGAGAATACCGGCGTAACCCGAATCGTAACAGAGGTAGGTGTAACAAAACCATCTTTATATCACCACTTCGGAAGCAAGGAAGGCCTTCTTTCAAGTATTTTAGAAGTATATGGTAACCAGTTTATTGATATTTTCAAAGATGAGCTTCATTATTCAGGTGACTTAAGTTATGCCATAGATTGTTTTGTCATCGCTTATATTCGATTTGTAAAAAGATACCCAATGTTCTTTAGGCTCTATAAACAACTGTATCAAAGCCCTGTTGAAAGTGACTCTTACAGGATTGTAAAGCCTTTTTACAAGCAACTACTCATGCGTTTGGAGCTTTTTTTCACGGAAGTGGCCAACCATCACACGAACCTAAAGACCAAGACAACTTGGATGTCATACTCTTTATTGGGTCTGATGGACACATACATCATACATCATATGACCTTAGGCTCATTAAAGGATCTGGAAGATGAAAAATGTAGACAGGTTGTTAAACAGTTTCTATATGGCGTCTTTGCATAGTACTTGAAAGACGTCATAAAAACAGCATGCTTTATACCGAACGGTAAGTACAGGAGGATATATGAAATATAAAAACATTTACCACATTTTTCCACTTGGTTATACAGGTGCCAATCAAAATGCCAATGATGGCATGTGTAAAAATACGCTTAAGGATATAGTAAACCAAATACCAAAGCTGATAGAATTAGGTATTACAGATGTACTTCTGGGCCCGATTTTTGAATCCGAGACCCATGGATATGACACGGTGGACTATAATCAGATAGATAAGCGACTTGGTACGCGTCAAGATATGACAGATTTAAGTATGGCATGTCATCAGGCAGGTATCCGTATTATTTTGGACTGTGTATTTAATCATGTGTCTAGAAAGCATTTTGCATTTTTGGATTTAATAGCAAACAAAGAACATTCTGTCTATAAAGAGTGGTTTTTGGAGGTTGATTTTAATCGTCATTCATCCTATGGTGATCCTTTTTCTTATGCTTGTTGGGATGGACATGAGCATTTGGTCAAGCTAAATCTAGATTATGAACCTGTTAGAACATATCTCATTGAAACAGCCCAATCATGGAAAAAGATTTATGATATAGATGGTTTAAGAATGGATGCAGCAGATGTTATGTCCTTAGACTTTCTAAGACAACTGAGTGGTTCAATGAAAGAGATGGATCCTGAATTTTGTATGATTGGAGAAGTGGTTCATGGTGATTATAACCTATGGTTGAAGGAAGGTAAAATGGACCATGTGACCAATTACGAGCTCTATAAGGGTCTTTATTCAAGCTTGAATGACAAAAACTATTTTGAGGTTGCCTATGCTCTTAAGCGTCAATTCGGACAAGGGGGTATCTACCCGGCTAATGGTCTTTATAATTTTGTAGATAATCATGATGTGAACAGGGTGGCAGATATTCTGGTTAATAAGGGTCATGTATATCCTTTATATATTATGTTATATACAATTCCTGGCCTTCCCAGTATTTATTATGGCAGTGAATATGGCATGATGGGCAAAAAAAGTCATACATCAGATTCTGATCTTCGGCCTTCCTGGCAGCGTATTCTACATAAAAAAGAAGATGATATTTTTCGAGTTATAGAAAGACTCTCTAAGATAAGGCGTGAAAACGAAGCTTTACATCAAAGTAATTATGAAGAATTTCATCTTACCCATGAAACGATTGGTTATAAAAGAACTTTTGAAAATGAGACCTTGTATGTCATGATCAATGCAAAAACCGATAAGGCATGGTTGGAGTCCGATGCTTTAAGAGGTATGTATTGGGATCTGCTAAATCAGGAGATGGTTGAGTGTCAGGGTGGAACATGGGTTCATGGATTGTGGGGGAGAATTTTGAAAAGAAAATAATGGCTTTTTCTTGCATGAAAGTTGGCCATAACCTATAATAAGGTTGATGTCAATATTGAACAGGTTGAAAAAGAGGACGCTTTATGAAAATAAATAAAGATACAGAAATATATGGACAAACAGCAACGCTCATAGGGTCTGTCGGCTTGCTCTCATGGTTGATTCCTTTGTTTGGGTTCATAGTGAACACAGTTGCCATTGGTTTGGGTCTTTATGCTGTGGAAGATGACCGAGACGGACTCGCATGGGTAGGTATTATTTTTGGTGGTATGGGTTTGATTTTGACCATGCTAAGAAGTGGGTTGGTATATTATTATGGATAAGAAGACTTCTTTTAGGGTAAACAACAGGACAGAAACAATCTATGGTTTTTTGTCCATTGGTCTCGGTAGTATTTCCTTTGCAATTTTTTTGTGGGCGGTTTACCAATCAGCCTATAACCTAAGTGGCCGAGAGATTTTTATTGGTGTCATTGAGTTGGTAGCGATGATGTTATGTTTTGCAGGATTGACCTTGGGCTTTATTGGTGAGACAAGAGAGGATAAACTTAAAATATCCGCACATTTGGGCATTGCTCTTAATATCATCATAGGCATTTTTCATGTCCTTGTTATATGGCATGCATTTTAATTTTATAAAAACTATTAGAAACAGCCAGTGTGATTCATTTGCATCGGCTGTTTTTTGTTTCTCTAGGAAAGTCTATGCTATGTTAATGCATTGAAGCGTCGCTTCTTTTCTTGTTTCCAAGATTTTCTAGTGTAACGAAATCACTTTATTCAAGTGAAATTATGTTCAAAATTACACACTCTATGCAATTTTGATTAAAAATAGTGTATGATAGATGAAGGTGTAAAATCATACACTTTAATTATGATTAGAGCATACAAATCTAGGAGGTCAATTATGAGAATATCCAAAAAAATATTAGGTCAGTTGGAGCGCGTGTACGCTACAACAATTATGGAAGTTAACGGGCGATTAAACTATATTGTGGCATCAGAAGGTGTGAATCAGTGTATTGCTTATGATGCAGAGACAGGCACAGAAACTGTGATATGGGATGAACCCGGTGGCACCATGAACATCGTTCCAATACCTGGGAAAAAAAATGAATTCTATGCAACCCAGAAGTTCGCCCCTACTTTTAATGCGCAAGAAAGTCGAATCGTTCACTGCAAAGTAAGTGAGGATAATGATTGGACGGTGACACCGGTGATGACAATTCCTTACCTCCATCGCTTTGATTTATTACTTATTGAGGATGAACTGTATCTCATCGGCGGTGTTTTATGTAAGAGTAAAGCATTTTTGGAGGATTGGTCAGATCCGGGGTGTATCATAGTAGGTAAGTTTAATGATGATCTTACGAAGCCTTTTGAATTAACAATCATCTATGATGGTATAACAAAAAATCATGGGTTTTATGCCGGTGAATGGAAGAAGCGAAAGGCATACTTGATTACAGGTGTGGAAGGAGTTTTTGCGGCCTATGTTCCAAAACATCAAGATGCACCGTGGGAAGTGGAGAGAATATTCGATTTCGAAGTCAGTGATTGTGCTATGTGTGACATAGATGGTGATGGTGTATTAGAATTGGCAACAATTGAAAAATTCCATGGGGAACATGGGAAAATATACAAAGAAATAAATGGAAAATGGGAGATAATTCATAGCCATAACTATGAGTTTGGTCATGTCGTATGGGGTGGTAAGATTCAAGATAAACCGGCATTTATTATTGGAGGACGTAAAGGTGATATGGAGCTCATCTTGTTTACTATGGATGAAGAAGGCCAAATCCGAGAAACACTAGTCGACAATACAGGCGGTCCAAGCAATATTGCGGTCATAAACTTAGATGACAAAGATGTAATCCTTGCAGCTAATAGACAGATTGGTGAAGTGGCCATTTATGAAATAACCAAAGACTAGGTGCTACGTTAACCTTACACATTGCATTGTCTAATATGATTAGAAAATCGCTATCATTACTCTATTTTTGGCTATAATTATGAGAATTGTTATTAATATTACAACGAAGAGGTTATAATAGACAATAAAGTCATGAACAAGTGTTCAAAAACGTCAAAAATGTAGACAGATGTTCCGGAGGTTGTTATACTAATTCCAGAACGAGACGTCTTGTAATAAAACAATTGCATAATTGGTAAAGTGTTAAAACAATCAACATCAATATCAATATTAGTATCTGTGTATGAATATTGAGAAACTTAGTTTTTACATTTTAACCAAATTTCGAAAGGGGTAAATTATGGATTTACTACTAAACGCTTTTATTGGCTTTGTTAACAAATTTTTAGGACAAGCACCTTTGCTGTTAGGTACCGTCGTATTTATTGGCTATCTATTGCTAGGCAAGAAAAGTTATGAGGCACTTGCAGGATTTATTAAAACATTCGTAGGATTTAAGATCCTCCAGGTTGGAACCGGTGGTTTGGTAGCAACTTTTAAACCGATTATTGAAAGTCTTACTGCAAAATATGGTATTCAAGCATTGGTTATTGACCCGTACTTTGGACAAACCTCTGCAACGGAGTTTTTGGATACTGTTGGTTCATTAGCTTTTGTAGGATATGTTATGATGATTGCTTTTGCATTTAATATCCTGTTGGTAGCCTTTAGAAAGTTTACGAAAATTCGTACATTATTTATTACAGGACATATCATGTATCAACAATCAGCCGTTCTGCTTTGGGCATTATACTGGGTCATTGAAGGAACGACAGGAAAAGCTGTATCTGCACCACTTGTTGTGGTAACCGGATTGCTTATGGGTACTTACTGGTCAGTTATGTCTAATCTAATCATTGAAGCCACTCAAGAAGTAACAGATGGTGCCGGTTTTACCATTGGACACCAACAGATGTTTGGCGCATGGGTTGCTTATAAGCTTGGTGGTTTACTTGGTAACAAAGAACATGATGTCAATCATGTTCAGACACCTGGTTTCCTGTCTATTCTTAATGATAATGTTGTCGCCAACTCTTTGATTATGACCCTCTTTGTTGGTGCAATCATGATTATCTTAGGAGAAGAGACTTTCACCTATAATAGGGCTAACTATTTCTTTGCAACTTATATTTGGGAAACATGTGCATTCTTCGCTGTATATATCACGATTTTGTTAACAGGCGTTAGAATGTTCGTAGCAGAGTTAACAGCATCATTCCAAGGTATTTCGGATAAATTATTAAAAGGTGCTGTACCAGCGGTTGATTGTGCGGTTACATTCGGATTTTCACCACAAGCACCTACATTTGGTTTTATTTTCGGTTTCTTTGGCCAATTGTTAGCTATTTTCACACTTATTGCAATACAATCACCCGTACTTATTATTGCAGGTTTCATCTGCCTCTTCTTTGACAATGGTACATTGGCAGTTTTTGCTAATAAGGCCGGCGGAAGACGTGCAGCTGCGATTATTCCATTTATCGCCGGTTTGATTCAAGTTTGGGGATCAGCACTGGTACTAACCTTTTTAGTAGGTCCACCTGAGGTTATTGGATGGATGGGTATGTTCGACTGGGCAACACTCTTTGCGGGTACGACAATACTATCAAAATATCTTGGCATTCTTGTTCCGATTATTTTAATTCCTCTATTACTCATTATTCCCCAATTACAATATAAAAGACATGCAGAGACATACTTCACAACAATGAGAGATTTCTAAACCTCCCCCAATAAAATAAGCTGCCATAATCGGCAGCTTATTTTATTGATGAACAAACGTTCAATATATCCAATTTTATTGACAAATGTGCAGATAAAGCATAAGATGAGAATATAAGTTAATCAAGGAGGTAAATCATGATACAAGGCTTTGAACTTACAGAGGACTACATACAATTTTTTGAGGCATTACCAAGCTGGGAAGAAGCAGTTATAAGGTCAGCTGAGCCCTTATTAAGAGGTGGGCAGATTAAACAATCCTATATTGACGGCATGATCGAATCGGTTAAAGAGCATGGCCCTTATATTGTTATTGCACCTAATATAGCGATTCCTCATGCCAGACCGGAAACAGGTTCATTAGAAGTTGGTTTTAGCGTGATGGTACTTGGCAAACCGGTATCATTTACTGAAGATGGTGCCAATGATGCTGCTCTATTTATTGCATTATCTTGTGTAGATTCTGAACGCCATTTGGAAATGCTGCAAGAAATTGTTACTGTTTTATCGGATCAGGATAAGCAAGATGCCCTTTTTAATTCAACAACTAAAAAACAGATTTTAGACATTTTTAACTAGATATGGCTCAAGTGTCAAAACAAATGAGTTAAGTTTTGACCCATTGACTGGATTTTTATCAAGAAAGGAATCGATTATGAGTAAAATTAATGAGATTACAAGAGACAGTTGGATACTAAGCACTTTTCCTGAATGGGGACAATGGCTGAATGAAGAAATAGAAAGCACAGTCGTAGAGCCCGGCACATTTGCTATGTGGTGGTTAGGATGTACGGGCATCTGGTTGAAATCAGAGAACCAAACCAATTTATGTGTTGATTTATGGGTGAAAGCGGGTAAAAAATCTCATGGCAACGGCTTGATGACAGACCAACACCAACATCAGAGAATGATTGGTTGTAAAGCCCTTCAACCAAATCTTAGAAATGTACCGGTTGTTATCGACCCATTTATGATTAAAGAAATTGATGCGGTTTTATCAACCCATGATCATGGTGATCATATAGATGAGAATGTGGCTGCAGCTGTATGTCAGAACACAGATACATCCGTAAAATTCATAGGCCCAAAAGCATGTACCGATATTTGGCGCGGTTGGGGTGTTGAAGAAGAAAGACTTATAACATTAAGACCGGGAGACACCTATAAAGTCGGTGATGTTGAAGTTGTTGCCCTTGATTCTTTTGATAGAACAGAATTGGTCACAGCCAAAAAAGGAGAAATACTAAAAGGAAAAATGCCTCAAGAAATGGATGATTTGGCATTGAACTATTTGTTTATAACACCTGGTGGCAATTTGTATCACAGTGGAGACTCTCACTATTCAAATTATTTTGCGAAGCATGGTAACGACTATCACGTGGATGTGGCTCTTGGATCCTTTGGTGAGAACCCAAGAGGCATGACAGACAAAATGACAGCAGAAGGCATCTTGCGCATGGCAGAGTGCTTAAAAACAAAAGTTGTCATTCCCATTCACCATGACATATGGACGAACTTCATGGCTGACCCAAAAGAAATCACAACACTTTGGCATATGAAAAAAGATCGATTAAAGTACCAGTTTAAGCCATTTATTTGGCAGGTGGGTGGTAAATTCACATGGCCGGAAGATAAAGATGCTATGGAATATATGTATGACCGAGGTTTTCATGACGCCTTTGCGATAGAACCGGATCTGCCATTTAAGTCCTTGTTATAAGCTTCAAGTGTTTTGATGTTATACTAAAGATAACTTCAAAATAAAAGTGTATGCACATCTATGGTTTGTTAAAAATAGGAGGAATGAAGATGTTAAAGGTATTAGCAGCATGTGGTAATGGAATGGGTTCGAGTTTGATTATAAAAATGAAAATTGAGAAAGTGTTAAAAGACATGGGGCTGGATTGTGAAGTGCATCACGCAAGTGTAGGCCAAGCAAAGTCAGATGCTAGGAATTTTGATCTGGTTTTGGTATCTCACATGCTTGTAAATGAATTTTCTAATGTCGGTAAAGCAAAAATCATTGGTCTCATTAATCTTTTGTCAGAACAAGAAATCAGAGATAAAGTGGAAGCGGCACTAAAATCATAAGCACATACGGAGAGAGACATGTATACAATAAAGGAACGACCCATCGGTATTTATGAGAAAGCTATTCCTAATCGATTTGATTGGGCCATGAAGATTAAGATTGCAAAGGCAGCGGGTTATGATTTCATTGAAATGTCTATTGATGAAACGAATGAACGTTTGAACCGTTTGCATTGGAGCAAGGAAAAAAGAAAGTATATCAAAGACTTACTGTGGCAGGAATCCTTTTATATCAATTCCATCTGTCTAAGTGGTCATAGAAAGTATCCTTTTGGAAGTAAGGATCCAATCATTCGAAGAAAAGCCTATGATATTATGGAACAAGCCATTGGACTCGCAAGAGATCTGGGTGTTTCTAATATACAACTTGCAGGGTATGATGTTTACTATGAGCCCTCGGATGATACAACCAAAGCCTTATTCCTAGAGGGTCTAAAAGAAGCAACGCAAATGGCTTCAAGTGCTAATGTTATGTTGTCTTTGGAGATTATGGATACACCCTTTATGGGTACCATAACTAGATGCATGCCTTATATTGAAGAAGTGGATTCACCATGGCTCAAAATCTATCCGGATATCGGTAATCTGAGTCAATGGACCAAGGAACCTGATGAAGAACTGGCCCTTGGCATCCACCATACAGTTGGCGTGCATCTAAAGGATACATTACCGGGGAAATTCAAGTGTGTGCCTTTTGGTCAAGGTACGGTTGACTTTGAAGCTTTTTTCAGAAAGATAAAAACCCTTGAGTTCAAAGGTCCCTTCTTAGTTGAGATGTGGGCAGACAATGAATTGGAAGAGGATTATGATACTTGCGTATCTAATATTAAGACAGCAAGACAATGGTTGACAAAGAAGGCAGGTGAAGGCTTTTATGCAAGCTGTTAATCAAAAAATAGTAGAACTGAAAGAAGAAGTTTATAAAGCCAATATTGAGCTTGTAAAACAAGGATTGGTCATTTATACTTGGGGTAATGTGAGTGCAATTGATCGGGAAACCAATCGGATTGTTATTAAGCCAAGCGGTGTGGATTATGACACCATGAAGCCAGAGGACATGGTGGTATTGGATCTAGAAGGTAACATCATAGAAGGCAATTACAAACCATCCTCAGACACACCTACCCATCTTGCACTATATAAAGCTTATGATACCATAGGTAGTGTGGTCCATACCCACTCTGAATGGGCAACTTCATGGGCTCAAGCCGGTATTGATATACCGTGTTACGGTACAACACATGCAGACTATTTCTTTGGAAAAATATTATGTACCAGAGCTTTGACCAAAGAAGAAATTGAAGTGAATTATGAGCTTAACACAGGCAAGGTTATGATTGAGACCATGGCTAATAACAGCAAAAATCCTGATGAACTACCGGGTATGATCATCTCAAATCATGGTCCATTTGGATGGGGAAAAGATGCTGTAGAAGCCGTACATAACATGAAGGTTATGGAGGAAATTGCAAAAATGGCTTATTATACAGAACAAATCAACAGACGTATAGAGCCAATCAGTCAGGTGTTATTGGACAAACATTATTTGAGAAAGCATGGAAAGAATGCCTATTATGGACAGTAAATTGTGAGGTGAAAAGGATGTTGGATAAAGAGGAATATCAGCTGATTATTGATGCATCGGTGCTGTATTATCTAGAAGGTAAAACACAAAGTGAAGTTGCAAAAACACTATATTTGTCCAGACCCAAAGTATCAAGACTCCTAAAAAAAGCCAGAGAACTTCAGATTGTTGATATTACCATTAATTACCAAAATGATGAGTTTGAGAAATTACAAAGCGAGATCAGAAGAACATTTGATTTACCCCATGTGGTCATTACGAAGACACTCTCGGATAAAAATGATACGTTGACTGAAGTTGGTAAGGCGGCTGCAAAAGAGTTGCTCATGCTGCTTCATGATGATATGACACTAGGGATATCCTGGGGTAAGCATGTAAGAACGACGGCAAAATATTTAAAGAAAACAGCTTATGATAATATGCGTATCGTTGAGTTATTTGGCGCCATTAGCTATGATTTGGACCAAACAGATATGCTTAGCATTGGCAGAAGTATATCCAGTAAACTAGGCGGAAAGCTGTACCCTTTACCTTCTCCCATCTATATCAACGATCCCATAGCTAGAAAAGCGATTGTTGAGACACCACTTATCAAAGGTACGCTTAACATGATAGAGAATTGTGACCTGATACTTACCGGAATTGGTTCCATATATAGCAATACATTGCAGACTTTATGGGACAACTATGTGGATAATGAAATGAAAAGCCAGATTGTAAAAAATGGTGGCATAGGTTTTGTATTGGCGCACTTTTTCGATCAAAACGGTAACTTCTTAGACATGGAAGTGAATGATAATGTCATAGGTATTAAGACGGAAAGCATCAAAAATAAAAAGATTATTGCGGTTGCTTCAGGTGAGAAAAAAGCCAAAGCGATTCTAGGTGCTCTTAGAGGTGGACTCATTGACACTTTGGTTTCAGATGAAGCAACTTTAAATTATGTGTTGCAGCTCAATGAAAAGTTAAAGTAGGAGGCAGGGGTATGATTCAAGGGATTGGTGCAAGCGACGGTATCGCTATTGGGAAAGTGTATAAGTATGAACCTGTTGAGGTCGTGATTAAGAGAGAAAGATGTCAGGATGTCAAGAGTGAACAACAGAAGTTTAAGGATAGCATACAAGCTGGGATAGAAGCTTTAGAGGTACTAAAATCAAAGACAGAAAATGAAATGGATGAAGAAACGGCGGCAATTTTTGGTGCCCATATTGAAATCCTAAGAGATCCTGAATTGGCCATAGCGGTATCTGATATGATAGCATCAGAAAAAGTAAAAGCAGAATTTGCCTTAAAAACTGTGAGTGATCGTTTTGTAGCAATTTTTGAAGCTATGGAGGATGCTTATATAAGAGAAAGAGCGGCAGATATTAAAGATGTGACCAGAAGAGTTTTGATGATTCTAAAAGGTATAAAGTCAAAAGGTTTATCGGAAATTGATGAACCTATAATATTGGTTGCAAAAGACCTGACACCCTCAGACACAGCACTTCTAAACAGAGAACTTGTACTGGGTTTTATTACGGATATTGGCGGTAGGACCAGTCATAGTGCCATTATGGCTAGGACTATGGAGATTCCGGCAGTTGTAGGTACCATGGATGGTTTTGATCAGCTAAGCAATGGTGATTTTGTCATTCTAGATGGCATGGTTGGAAGCATCATCATCCACCCATCTTCGGATGAAATTGAAAAATATACGGAAAAGGTTGCGATACTTAATAGGGAAAAATCACTATGGCAAAGTTGTAAGGGTCAAAAAAGTACGACAAAAGACTTTAAAGATATTGATCTGGCAGCCAACATAGGGAGTCCTGATGACATTGATGGTGTTATAGCCAATGATGGCGATGGTATCGGACTCTATAGAACTGAGTTTCTTTATATGGGAAGAAAAAGTTTCCCAACTGAAGAGGAGCAGTACGAAAGCTATAAAACTGTGCTTGAAAAAATGGGTGATAAGCCTGTTGTTGTCAGAACCCTTGATATTGGTGGGGATAAGGAACTGTCCTATTTTGATATGCCAAAGGAGTTGAATCCCTTTCTTGGAAATAGAGCCCTTAGGCTATGTCTTCAGAATATGGATATGTTTAAAACACAGCTTCGGGCATTGCTTCGAGCGGCTAATTATGGTAATTTGCATATCATGTTCCCAATGATTGCAACCATAGAAGAGTTCAGAAAAGCAAAAGCGGTATTACAAGAAGTTGAAAGCGATCTTGAAACGGAACAAATTCCATTTTCTAAAAATTATCAAACAGGCATCATGATTGAAATACCTGCTGCTGCCTTGTTAGCAAATGTATTTGCGAAAGAAGTGGATTTCTTTTCAATTGGCACCAACGACTTGATTCAATATACTTTTGCAGCAGATCGGATGAATGAGCATGTATCTTACCTCTATCAACCTTATAACCCTTCACTTCTAAAATTGATTCAGATGGTTACAGAAGCGGCGCATAAAGAAGGAAAATGGGTAGGTATGTGCGGAGAAATGGCCGGAGAAAATCAAGCTTTACCTTTGTTGATAGGTTTGGGTCTTGATGAACTGAGCATGAGTGCACCAAGTATATTAAAAGCAAGGTACAGTCTGAAGCAGATTGATAGTATAAAAGCAAAGGGACTTGCGGACATGGCATTACAATCTTGTACTGAAGAAGAAGTTAAGCTATTAATTGATGCTTTTTGGAATGAAGTATAAAATAATGGTTAAAGGGTCAAAACTAAGTTTCACTAAATTCACATACAATATGTAGATTACGTAGATACATTCGTAACTATATATTGTATGTGAAAGTTCAACTATATAGTTTTGACACCTTAACCAATAATTGAATAATAAAATAGGAGAATGGTTATTATGAAATCAAAAATTGTAGAAGTAAAAAATGCAACAGGCTTGCATGCAAGGCCTGCATCTGGGTTTGCAAAACTTGCAACGGCTCAAAAATGTGAAGTCTTTTTAGAGAAGGATGGTAATAAAATCAATGCAAAAAGTATTTTAGGGATACTGACATTAGCAATAGGACAAGGCAGCAAGGTGACAATTATAACAGATGGCGTTAATGAAGAAGCTTCTTTGAAAGAACTGGTGGATTTTGTCGGTCAATTAGAAGACTAGATCTGGAAATCTAAAAAGCCTCATAAAACAGGAAATTCTTGTTTTATGAGGCTTTTTATTGGTAATATTTCCAATAATGTTGTAAAATCATAGGTGATATATAAGACGTGGATGGGGTGACAGGCATGAATAGATTAATGCGACTGATAAGAAACACGGGTATGGCTATAACAATAGGTTTGGTTGTAGGCATCATGGCCATCTTTTTTAATGCTGCCATAAACGGAGGTGTCGCTTTAACCAGGTCTTGGTTAACATCCGAGAACCCGAGTATCCTACTACTACCTATTATAGGCGCCTTAATAAGTACAGGGATTTATACGCTTTATCTTAGAAACGGGCAAATTGGTTTGGGCATTGTGCAGGTACTTGTTGAACTGGAATTTATAAAAACCCAATTGATGCGTCCTTTTAGGGTCTTGATGCACGTTGTGGGTGCAATCGTGACATTAATTTTTGGATTTTCAGCAGGTCGATTTGGACCTATTGTGCACCTTGGTGCTTCTATTGGTTCGAACATTGCCTATTATTTAAAGCTTGAGTCTAAAGATATTAGGCTCCTTATTGGTTGTGGTGCAGCAGCAGCTATTGCAGCCGTATTTCATATGCCCTTATTTGCAGCGGTATTTGTTCTTGAAGTATTATATAAGAAGCAATTTGCAGATTTTTTTGCACCGATTGTTATGGCAAGTGTGGTGGCCAATTTTGTTGGTAGAGTCACACAAAACGGTCAAACCTTTCCTGTAGAAGTGAATGGTGTTTCACTTATTTCTCCGGAATTAATTTGGCGTTATGTCGTATTTGGTTTGCTCATGGGCTTTATTGCCATTTTATATATGATGTCGATACAGCTTTTTACGGGACTTTTCCAGAAAATGAAACATATCCATATTCGTCTTTTTTCAGCAGCCATATTAATCGGTCTAATAGGGTATTTTTTTCCATTAAACTTTGAATTGCACAACAATACGACCTATAGAGTGTTAACCGGTGAGTTTGGACTGGGTCTTTTGCTTGCGATTGGTTTGATAAAGATACTGGCTACCGGCATCACTTTAGGTTCAGGATATGTTGGTGGCAATTTCTATCCGGGGGTCACCATTGGTGCTTCCTTAGGTGTGGCTTTTGGAAAAATCATAAAGCCATATGGTGTGGACCATTCTCTTTTTGGTTTGCTGGGCATTGGCGCCATGATTGCTGGTTATCTAAATGCACCTATATCAGGCATTATTCTAATTATTGAGTTTTCAGGGCAATATGAAATGCTTATACCGGCACTTATCGTATGTGCTCTATCTGTATCGACGACTTTTCACCTCTATGGCAAGGATATATTTACAGATGCCTATACTAAGACCATAAAAAACCTAGTGTGAAAACACCAGGTTTTTTATGCTAGGAATGTTGAATCCTAGTGAACAAGAATCATTTATTTGTCAGTCTTTTACAATATCATAATTCCAATCATTAATGCCTCCCATATCCAAAACATTTGTATAACCCATGTCCATTAATGCTTTGGTAGCGACTTCACTTCGGTTACCGGATCTACAGTAGACAAGAATTTTTTGATCCAGATCCGGTAATAAGTCTGGCGCTTTTTCTCGGATATCAGTATGAGGGATTAAAAGAGCCCCAGGGATATAACCTGAGTCAAACTCCTCTTGAGTACGAACATCGACAAGCAGGAAATCATCCTCAGTATCCATGATGTTTTTAGCCTCTTCTGCGGTTATGCGTGAATCATTCTGACCACAACCAACCAGTAAGGCGAGAATTATAAGTGTAACAACGGTGATTTTTTTCATAGTGCACCTCTTTCTATCATGGCTAAAATAGTTGTTGATTAAATATACCAAACATAGCAAATGCTTATAATGATAGTATACTATACATATCAAAAATGTGACAACTTAATAGAATTGATCCTATTTGACTATTCTTATGAAAAAAGGTATACTAAATTATGAGAAAATTATCAGATGACAAAGGCTAACAGCCAAAGGAGAAACATATGGAAGAAATTATCATAGAAGCGTTAGAACGCCCTAAAAAATCAGGAAAATTTAAAGAACAAGGTTTCGTGCCTGGTGTATTATATGGAGAAGGCATTGAAGCGACCACATCCGTTAAATTTGATGCATTGGTCATTAAAAAGCTTATATCCCATCATGGTTCAAACGCCAAAGTTTGGGTCCAATATAAAGGTTCGAAAAAATTCGGTTTTGTAAAAGAAGTACAGTTTGATCCGCTTTCAAGAAGATTATTGCACATTGATATCCAAATGGTTGCCAAAGATCAAAAGATTCAGCTTCATGTACCAATACATTTCAATGGTGAAGATGCATTAAAAATCAATCAGTTGGAATTCCAGATTTACAAGCATGAGGTTACTGTAACAGGTGACATGACGTTAATGCCAGAAGCTATAGAAGTGGACGTTAGTGAAATGGCTCTAGGTGATCAAATCACATATGCTGATTTCAAATTAGATGAAAGTCTTGTAACGGACGACTTAGAATTGGTTTATGGTGTTGTGAATCATCTGAAAGTCCTTGAAGTTGAAGAACCTGAAACAGATGTAGATGGTGCTGAAGTAGTTCAACCTGCATTAGTAGGCGAAGAAGAAGAATAAGATATAATTTATAAATTAGAATAGAGACCGATAAGGTCTCTATTTTTTTGCCTTTTTTTGTCCATAAGATAGCAACAATTAGAAACGTGAATACGTCAAAGAAATATGTAAATTTTGCTATTGACTTATGTGTTAAAAATGATATGATGGACAAGTGTATTACATTAACTAGTACAGTGAAGAGGGCGATTATATGGGGAAAATCATGACCATAAAAGGTCTTAGAAAAGTATATCGAATGGGCAATGAAAAAGTAATCGCTTTAGATCACATTGATCTAGATATTGAAGAAGAAAAAATTTATTGTCTTCTTGGACCATCCGGTTCAGGCAAATCTACTTTACTTAATATGATGGCTGGATTAGAAGCTCCAACAAAAGGTTCTATAAGTTTTAAAAATCTAAAGATTGAAAAAATGAATGAATCCGACTTGGCTAATTTTAGAAGGCGACATATTGGTTTTATTTTCCAGTCTTATAATCTCATACCAACACTGAACGCTCTTGAAAATATAACAATGCCATTGCTTTTTAAAGGGGTACACCCAAAAGAACGGCATAAAGTCGGTATGGAAATGTTAGATGCAATAGGCATCAAGGATAGATGGCGGCATAAGCCAACAGAAATGAGTGGAGGTCAGCAACAAAGAGTGAGTCTTGCACGGGCCTTTATTAATGATCCGGATATTATCTTTGCAGATGAACCGACAGGCAATCTAGATACAAAAACGGCCAATACAATGATGATGCTCATGTTGGGGTTGGTAAAAAAACGACGACAGACCTTAATCATAGTAACACATAATGAAGAATTGGCTGTCTTTGCAGATTATGTTATTCATATCAGGGATGGAAACATCTTTGAGATAGTGGTTAACACTTAAAATTAAATATATAATACTATATTTGGTCATAATGACTAAGGAGATTTAGCATGAAAAGAATCGTATCATTCATTATGGTATTTTGTTTATTAGGTAGTCTGTTACAAAATATGTCTGTTAGAAGTGCAACAGATTTGACGATTTCAAGTGTTTCAACAAGTCCGGCAACGATAAGTGCTTATAATGAATTCACCATTACGTTTACAGTTACCAATAGATCTACAGGGATATTGAGTCAGATATTCATTGAAATAGAAAGTGGTGAGTATCAACTAAAAGAAAGTGGGTCAAAGGAATTAATTCTTGAGGGGAACTTGGAGCAGGGTGCAAATTTTTCTAAAACCTTGACAATGAGAAGGGTTGGAGAAACATCCACATCCATACCGGTCAAGCTGACATATGTAGGTGGAAATACAAGCCAAAGTGATTATATATCGGTTAATGCTACCACTGGAAGTGAAGTGCCAAGCGAACCTGAACCACCTATAGATACGAAGGCATACCAGCCCTACTTGAATCTTGAAGATGCAACTTTTCCAATAGTGTACCTAGGTGAAATAAACGAAGTGATTATTGGTATTAAGAACACAACTCGTTATCAAGCTAGGAATTTGATAGTTACTCCGAATCTGACAGATTTGCAGGTGGCGGGTATTCGCGTGGAAGCCATAACGTTTCACCCTAATGATACGACCATAGATGGACGAAAAGAAAAAGATATGAAGATGAAATTTGTAGTGGATGATACTGTAGCAGAAGGCAACTATCCAATTACATTGGAACTTCAATACAGAAACAGTTATAATGATCTTTTTACTCAAGAAATCAAAACGTATTTGAGGGTTGTAAGAGATATGACCAAAAGCCATCAGGTACAGTTGAATTTGATGAATGAGCCTACTCAAATTTCCTCTGGTGATCAGGTGTTTTTGAACTTGTCCCTTAGAAATGATGAACAGCCTATATCATCACCTAGGATCGAGGTTAAAGAGAAATCAGACTACTTTACATTACTATCAGGTAACGAAATTATGGATTACCAAAAGCTTATGGGAAACGCATCTGTAACAATGCCCTTAACTTATAAAATATCGGATGAAACGCCACAGGGATGGTATAATTTGGTCATAGCTTACAGTTATATAACTCAAGAGGGCTTTAAGCTTAATAGAAGTAATACCATCCGATTATATGTAAAAGGACAAGCAATTAGCAGTGCTATGGTTTCTATAGATGAAGTGGCTTACCCATCATCTGTTAAACAAGAGCAGCCTTTTGTAGTCAGTTTTGTAGTTAATAACGCTGGCCCTAAAGATATAGAAAATATTAAAGTGTCCATAGAAGACAACACAGTATTTTTACCAAAATCAAGTGCATTAATACAGGTAAAAAAATTATTAAAGGGAGAGAAGGCCGCTTTAAGCTTCCAACTTGTAGCAAGTGGTGATGATTTGAAAGAAAGAAACTATCCCATAACCTTTAATATAATATATGACTACGAAAAATCCGGAAAATATGAACAAGAGACATTGAACCAGGTAATGGGTGTTTATGTTATTGGAGAATCGGCGGAAAGCATAAGTAAGGGCGTACCTAAAATAATCATTGAGCAATACATCGCAAATCCGATTATGGTGGATGCAGGCACTGAATTTGATTTAAGCTTAAGGATTCAAAATGCCCATTCCAGTCAAAAAATCTATAATATTAAAACCTATTTAACCGCTATAGAAACCTCTGAAACCACTCGGAACAATATTTTTATGCCGGTTAATAGCTCTAATACATTTTATATTGATGATATTGGTCCGAAAGGGATTGTCGAAAAATCTATTCGCCTCTACGCCATGCCGGATGCTCAACCAAAAACCTACACCATACAGGTGAATTTTGAATATGAAGATAAAGACGGAAACCCGATAACAGCCACAGAATTAATTGGTATCAATGTGAAACAGCCAACCAGAGTGGAGATGTCGGATTTTAATCTACCGACAGAAGTTATGATGGGCGAAATGATTCCCATATATTTTGATGTCTACAATACAGGTAAGGTAAAAGTATATAATCTCATGGTGCGTGCAGAAGGTGATTTTAATCTTGAACCGATGAGTAAATATATCGGTAATTTTGAACCTGGTTATCAGGATTATTTTGATGCCTACATAACCCCAAATGCCTCCGGTCTTATAGAGGGAAAGATTATATTAGGCTATGATGATCCATCAGGAGAATATATGGAGGAAGTAAAAACCTTTTCAATACAAGTGATGGATAATTTTGAAAATCCCGGAGATGTTGGCGAGTATCCGGAGGAATTCCCAGGTGAAATGGAAGGTGAGAATGGTAGCAGCCTAATGGATAAATGGCTGTGGTTATTGATTCCTTTATTGGTTGGTGTTGGTTTCACAATAGCCATTGTTATGAAAAAAAGAAGGTTAAAAAAAGAAGGAATGATGTTGGATGAGGATTAAAGATCTTATTATGGTGAGTATGAGAAATCTTTGGCGGCGCAAACTTCGGACAAGTTTAACGATTCTTGGTGTTGTCATAGGAACGACATCTATCGTTCTCATGATTTCTCTTGGGATTGCGATGAACCAAAACTTCATAAAAGAAATAGAAAGAATGGGTTCATTAACCACGATTAATGTATACCCGAGCTATCGATATGACCCAATGATGAAAAATAAACCATCTTCTGGATCTTCAGATGAAGGTATGATAACAGATATGACCATAGCAAGTTTTGAAAACATCGCAGGTGTAGCGATTGCTTCACCTGTCTTGGAACTTAGTCTTAAAATGACAGCAGATAAGTATGTATCATGGATACAGTTAAGGGGTATTAAACCGGCTTTATTGGAAATTCAGAAAATAAAAATAACAGAGGGTCGACTTCTTGAGGAGCAAGATAAACTGGCTTTTTTATTTGGCTCGGAGGTAGCTTATAGTTTTTATGACCCTCGAAATAGTGGGGACGGCATGTGGTATTCGGAAGAAAGTAATGAAGAAAGAATGCCGCCACCTGTAGACCTAATGACAGCTAGACTAAAGGCTTCTTATGACATGAATTTTGGTGAAAAGACACCTCCCGGAGGTACGGGTACGAAGCCGGTACGTCCTTATAACATAACAGCAATCGGCATTATAGAAGGTCAAGGCGAACATGCCTATAGCGTCTACACCACCTTAGATCAAGCAAAAGCCATTAAAAAAGAACAAGATCGATACAATACATCTGTCCCCGGTACTGAAACGACGCATGCAGGTTCCAAAAAGAAGACAGAGGAAACATATAATAATGCCATCGTTCAAGTAGAAGACATAGATCAGGTGGAAACAGTGATTGAAACGATTAAAGGTATGGGATTTGAAGCGTATAGCCTTATAGAGTATCTTAATAGCATGCAAAACACTTCTAATGCTATACAGATGGTGCTTGGTGGTATTGGTGCTATATCTTTATTGGTCGCGGCCATTGGTATCACTAACACGATGATTATGTCCATCTATGAAAGAACCAAAGAGATTGGTGTCATGAAGGTCATAGGTGCTAAGATGAAAGATATAAAAAAAATGTTTTTAATTGAGGCGTCGATGATAGGGTTTATAGGAGGAGCGACAGGATTAATCATCAGTTTTGGGGGCTCTAAGATACTTAATTTTGTTGGTAAGAATATTTCGCTTTTCGGTATGGGCGGTGGAGGTGTTGATGCGCAATTGTCTGTCATACCTCTTTGGTTGTACCTATTGGCAATAGTATTTACAACGTTGGTAGGCTTGATTTCAGGTTACCTACCGGCAGTCAGAGCCATGAAACTAAGTGTCCTTAGTGCACTAAGAACAGAATAAAGACATGCCTTCATATTGTTTTATAAGTTAGGTAAAGGTATAATAGACAAAAATGAGATTTTAAGTTAATGATATGAGGAGCCGGGTTATGATGAATCAAGTAAAATATACAATGCCTGCTGAATGGGAAGCCCATGAGAGAACCATCATTGAGTGGCCAGTAAAGGCATCCCTAGTATGGCAAGACAACTATGAAGCGGTATGTATGGGTTATGGTGAACTTGTTAGAGCAATAAGTGCCTTTGAACCGGTAACGGTCATTATCAATGAGGAAGATGAAGAAGACATTCGAAGGCTATGCGGTACGACGGTAGATATAATTAGAATACCTCATAATGACGCTTGGGCAAGAGACAATGGACCTACTTTTGTTAGAGATGGAGAAGGTAAGCTTCATGGCATCAGTTGGAGATTTAATGCTTGGGGTGAGAAATATTTGCCCTATGATTTGGATGACAAGGTGGCATCCATATTACTGAATCAACTGGATGTACCTTGTATAGAAGTGCCTTTGGTATTAGAAGGGGGTTCGATCCATGTGGATGGTGAAGGTACACTACTAACTACCAAAGAGTGTCTTCTTAATCCAAATCGGAATCCGGACTTAAGCCAGGCGGATATAGAACTTATTATTAAGAGATATCTGAATGTATCCAAAATCATATGGTTGGATCAGGGTTTATATGGTGATGAAACCGATGGCCATATTGATAATATCGCCTGTTTTGCAAAACCGGGTGCGGTTCTATTACAAGCGTGTGATGACCCCAAAGACCCTAATTATGAGATTACTCAAAAAGCCAGAGAAGTGTTAAAGCACGCCAAAGATGCAAAATCAAGAAATCTAGAAATTATAGAGCTACCAACGCCACCACCTTGTTATTATAATAATGAACGTCTAACACTCAGTTATCTGAACTTTTACATGGTCAATAAGGGTATCATCTTGCCAGTGTTTGGCGGGGATGCAACTTTGACCGACGAGAGGGCAAAAAGCATCTTAGAGAAGGTTTTTAGTGACAGAAAAGTTATAACAGTGGATGGTATGGCATTAATAACAGAAGGTGGCAATGTGCATTGTATCACACAACAAATGCCCCTAAAAGCAATAAGTGATATCAAGGAGGGTAAGCCATGAGAAAGGTCATCGTTGCAGCAACTCAAATGAGCTGCTCATCAGATAAGAAGGAAAATATACTAAAAGCAGACCGATTGGTCAGAGAAGCAGCTGCAAAAGGTGCACAAATTATTCTAATACAGGAGCTATTTGAAACACCTTATTTTTGCCAGGTTGAAAAACCAGCATATTATGAATATGCCACATCTGTCGAAGACAATATGGCTATCTTGCATTTTAAAGCTGTAGCTAAAGAACTTGAGGTTGTATTACCGATTAGCTTCTATGAGAAAAAAAACAATGCCAGGTATAACGCGATTGCTATCATAGATGCTACCGGTGAAGTGCTAGGCATCTATAGAAAAAGTCATATTCCTGATGGGCCTGGGTATGAAGAAAAGTATTATTTCAATCCTGGAGACACAGGTTTTAAAGTATGGTCCACAAAATATGGTGTTATCGGTGTTGGTATTTGTTGGGATCAGTGGTTTCCGGAAGCGGCAAGAGTTATGGCGCTTATGGGTGCTGAGATGCTATTATATCCCACAGCCATTGGATCAGAGCCTCATAGCCCAGAGGTTGACTCGAAAGACCATTGGCAGCGTTGTATGATGGGACATTCGGCGTGTAATCTTATGCCGGTCATTGCCTCAAACCGTATTGGAGAAGAGAAGGATGATGAATCATCGATTGTCTTTTATGGATCCTCCTTCATAACCGATGCTACAGGAAATAAAATTGCGGAAGCCTCACGGGATGAAGAAACCATTCTACTTGCGGAGCTTGACTTGGAAAAAAATGAAAATCAACGCATTGAATGGGGAATTTTTAGAGATCGCCGACCGGATTTGTATCAGCCCATTTTAACGAACGATGGATATTTGAAAATATAGGAGGTTTTTTTATGCGAGATATATTTTTTTCGAAAGAGAAAATGAAATACTATGAGCTATTAAGTCGCCAATTTCCAACGATTCAAGATGTCAGTCGTGAGATTATTAATCTTGAAGCTATTACAAATCTGCCTAAAGGTACCGAACATTTTCTGTCAGATGTCCATGGTGAGCATGAAGCGTTTGTGCATATCTTAAAAAATGGATCAGGTGTGGTACGACGTAAAGTCGAAGAAATTTTTGGAGAAACCTTATCTGAAGATGAGAAAAGCAAGTTTGCCAGTCTTATTTATTATCCCAAAGAAACATTGTTTCATATGAAGCAAAGCAAGGATAAGGTAGAGGAGGCTTGGTACCATCAAACCTTGAAACAGTTGGTAAGTGTATGCCGAGAGGCATCTTCTAAATACACCAGATCGAAAGTTAGAAAAGCCCTTCCTAAAGGTTTTGAATATATCCTTGAAGAACTCTTGCATGAACAAGAGTATGTCGAAAATAAGCAGGCCTATTATGACAGCATCCTTAGCACGATTATTGAAGTTGGACAAGTGGAGCCGTTTATCATTGCCATTAGTGAACTGATTCAAAGATTTGCCATTGACCATCTTCATATCATTGGAGATATTTATGATCGCGGGCCAGGTGCTCATATTATTCTGGATACTTTAATGAAATACCATTCAATTGATATGCAGTGGGGGAATCATGATATTGTGTGGATGGGCGCTTATGCCGGTTCTCTTCCTTGTATCGCAAACGTACTAAGGGTATCCATGCGCTATGGGAATCATGAATTATTAGAAGAAAACTATGGGATTAACTTACTGCCTCTAGCCAAATTCGCCATGCAGACTTATAAATATGTGGAACCTTCTTTTATGCCTAAGGTGATTAGTGAACTGAATCAAAAGGATGCATTGTTAATCGGGCAAATGCATAAAGCCATATCGATTATTATGTTTAAGTTGGAAGGACAATTTATAACACGCCATCCAGAATATAATATTCAGAACCGATTGTTATTGAACTTTATCGATTATGAAAAAGATACCATCACTTTAGATGGAGAAATCTATAAATTGGATTGGTTCGGTTCTCCAACCATAGACCCGAAATATCCCTATGAGTTGTCGAATGAAGAAATGGAAATTATCCTCAAATTAAAAACATCCTTTATGACCAATGAAAAACTGAAATCACATATTGATTTTATGATGGCAAAAGGGAGCATCTATTTGAACTATAACAATAATTTACTTTTTCATGGTTGTATACCTACAGATGAAGACGGTAAATTCTCAAGGGTAACCCTAGATGGTGGTACCTATTCGGGAAAAGCCTTGCTAGATCACTATGAAAAAATGTTAAGAAGCAGTTATGCGAGAAGATTTGAAGCAGTAGATGACTACGACATCGATATTTTCTATTACTTATGGATGGGACAATACTCATCTCTATTTGGAAAAAGTGTAATGAAAACCTTTGAAAGGTACTTTATTAAGGATCCAATAACCCATAAAGAATATAAGAATCCCTATTATAAACATTATTTTAGTGCAGATTATTGTGACAAGGTCTTTGAAGAATTCAGGATGAATAAAAAAGTATCCAGAATTGTGAATGGGCATGTGCCGGTTCGTGTTGGTAAAGGTGAATCGCCGGTTAAAGCGGATGGTAAACTGATCGTTATTGATGGCGGTTTATCAAAAGCCTATCAGCCTGTTACCAACATTGCCGGTTATACCTTAATCTATAATTCACACGGTCTATTGTTAGCAACTCATGAGCCCTTTGATTCAGCGAAAGAAGCCATAGACCATAATGTAGACCTGATATCTGAGATTAGTATTATTCATAAAGCCGATCACAGAGTACTGGTTGGCGAAACGGATATAGGGAAAAAACTTAAAGAAGATATCAATAACCTTAAAACTTTGCTTGGTATGTATCAAAAAGGTATTTTGTAAAGTCAATAAGTGCTTAACTGTCAAGAACTTCTTGGCAGAAAAGCACTTATTTCTTGACAGTTAGGTCAAATATGTTACAATATAGTCAATTGTAAAAGCGATGACGGTGTTAAGAACTATAATTGGTTCTTAGTAGATGATCGGTTTCCTTTAGAGAGTAGGTGTCTTAGGCTGTGAACACCTATAGGTTCAGCCGATGATTGAACTTCCCACTTGAGCTGCATGTCTGAAAAGAGTAGGACATGCCGTTAACGCACGTTAAGCGTCCAAAGTGCCTGCTACTGCAGGAATTAGGGTGGTACCGCCGATGAAATCGGTCCCTTGTTAGGGATGGATTTTTTTTATTGTGAAAAATCATGTACTGAAAAACGAAAGGAGTCCTAATGAAAGAACAGCTGGAAGCAATTAAAATCAAAGTCGTAAGAAATCTGGACAACATAGCGAACCTTAAGGCACTAGAAGAGGTCCGCGTTAACATACTGGGGAAAAAAGGAGAATTAACATCCATTCTAAAAGGTATGAAAGATGTTGCGCCAGAAGATCGTCCTACAATAGGCGCCCTAGTCAATGAGGTAAGAACGGACATCGAAGCAGCTCTAGAAAATGCTAAGAACAATCTAGCGTCAAAAGCCAGAGAACAACAACTTAAAGAAGAGGTCATTGACGTGACCATGCCTTCTAACAAAAAAGTTCTAGGACATCGTCATCCTATGCACATTGTCCTTGAAGATTTGAAAAACATATTTATTGGGATGGGCTATCAGATTGCAAAAGGCCCGGAAATTGAAGAGGACTATTATAATTTTAAAGCATTAAATATTCCGGAAGATCATCCTGCAAGAGACGAACAGGATACCTTTTATATTGATAAGAATTTTGTTCTTAGAACGTCGACATCACCAACACAAGTACATGTCATGGAACATGAAAAACCGCCTATTCGTGTCATAGCTCCAGGAAGGGTATACCGTTCAGATGAAGTTGATGCAACCCATTCACCTATGTTTCATCAGGTAGAAGGCTTGGTTATAGATGAGAACATTACGATGGCAGATCTTAAGGGAGCTTTGGCGGAATTTGTCAAAGAGCTATATGGGGAAGATGCTAAAGTGCGTTTTAGACCCCATTATTTTCCTTTTACGGAGCCCAGTGCTGAGGTAGATGTATCTTGTTTTAAATGTGGTGGTACAGGTTGTAATATATGTAAAGGATCCGGATGGATTGAAATCCTTGGCTGTGGCATGGTGCATCCAAAAGTGCTTGAGATGTCTGGCATAGATCCTACCAAATACAGCGGATTTGCCTTTGGTATGGGTCTTGAGCGTATAACGATGTTAAGGTATGGCATTGAAGATCTGAGACTTTTTTATGAAAATGATATTCGATTTTTAAAGCAGTTTTAATGAGGTGGACAGAAAGGAGTAGCAGACTATGAATGTATCAATGAATTGGTTAAAAGAATATGTGACAATAGATAATGATGTACAGACATTTGCGGACAAGATGACCATGTCCGGTTCGAATGTAGATCGTATAGAAAAAAAAGGAGAAGCCATTACAGATGTTGTCATCGGTAAGGTTCTAGAAATTGTAAAACATCCGGATGCAGATAAATTAGTTGTAACCCAAGTGGATGTGGGAGAAAAAACCATTCAGATTGTAACGGGTGCTGAAAATATGAAGGTTGGAGACTTAGTGCCGGTAGCCCTTCCGGGCGCAAATCTTGCAGAAGGCTTGAAAATCAAGGAAGGTCGGCTTAGAGGCATAGCTTCTAACGGTATGATGTGCTCAGTAGAAGAATTGGGTCTGGATCCGGAGCATTTCCCGGATGCACCTGAACACGGCATCTATATTATAAAAGGTGATTACCCACTGGGTAGTGATGCAAAGCCTGTTTTTGGACTGGATGATGCTATTATTGAATTTGAGATTACATCGAACCGTCCGGACTGTTTTAGTTTGCTTGGGATTGCAAGAGAAGCAGCAGCAACCGTAGATGCAGATTTTCACTATCCGGAAATTCATTTTAATGAAGTGGCGGGTGATATCAACCAACATGCTTCTGTAGAAGTCATTGCAACCGATCTATGTCCCAGATTTGTAGCAAAAGTTTTAGTGGATGTGGACATAAAGCCTTCACCAAAATGGATGCAAGACAGGTTAAGATCTGTAGGTATACGACCCATCAATAACTTAGTAGATATAACTAACTTTGTCATGGTTGAAATGGGCCAACCCATGCATGCTTATGACCTTGAAGAGTTGATTCATGGGAAAATTATTGTAAGGCGTGCCAAAGACAAAGAAAAAATGATGACCCTTGATGGTGAAGAAAGAGAATTAGATGATACCATGCTTGTCATAGCAGGGGAAGAAGAAGTCATTGGCGTAGCAGGTGTTATGGGTGGTGAAGGTTCTAAAGTCAAAGACCATACCGGAATGATTTTACTTGAGGCAGCCAACTTTGACCCAGCCAGTATTCGGAAAACCTCAAAAAAAATAGGTCTAAGAACGGATGCATCCACAAAATTCGAAAAACATCTTGATCCAAATACAGCCTTGATTGCTATGGAACGTGCCTGTCAATTGGCAGAGATGATAGGTGCCGGTCGAGTTATGGCAGGCATTATTGATGTGAATAACAGCAAAAGAGAGCCTAACAAGGTGGCCTATAATGTTGGAAATATAAACCGACTTTTAGGAACGGATATTTCAGAAGAAGAAATGGTAGGTTATTTCAAACGTTTGGAGTTTGTGGTTAACGAAGAACAAAAAGAAATTTTGGCACCTACATTTAGAGCCGATATCGAATGTGAAGCGGACTTGGCTGAAGAAGTGGCAAGGCTATATGGTTATGACCTTCTACCAACAACCCTTGCAACCGGGACACCTACAGTCGGTAAAAAGAATTTTACTCAAAGAATGGAAGACCTAACAAGACAGATTATGGAAGATTGCAGTCTCAATGAAGCGATGACCTATTCTTTTGAGTCACCGAAAGTATATGATAAGTTAAAGCTTGAATTAGATAGCCCACTTAGAGTCGCGGTGAAGATTGATAACCCGCTTGGAGAAGATTTTAGTGTCATGCGTACATCAACGGTTAATGGCATGTTACAAGCCCTATCCAATAATTATGCCAAAAGAAATGAAAAGGTTGGCTTATATGAAATCGGCACCATCTATGAACCAAAGGCCATCCCTCTTAAAGAATTGCCTAAAGAGTCTCAGAAGTTAACCATTGGTATGTATGGTGACTGTGATTTTTTCAAGCTTAAAGGAATTCTGGAAACTTTGTTTGAAGCTTTTAATTGTCTTGACTTGGCAAAATGGGATCCTAATTTAGATGTATCCTACCTTCACCCGGGACGAAAAGCTAAAGTCTTATTAAAAAACAAAGATATCGGTTATATTGGTGAGGTGCATCCGGATGTTTTGGATGCATACGATATTCATGATAAGGCTTATATTGCGGTCATTGATATGAAAGATCTGATTGATGAAGCGACACTTGACCATAAATACACACCAGTTCCTAGGTATCCGGCAGTTAACAGAGACTTGGCTATGTTGGTAAAAGAAGAAATATTGGTTGGCACGATTGAAGAGGTCATCCGAAGATACTCCGGAAAAATACTCGAAAAATTAGAGTTATTTGATGTCTATAAAGGTAAGCAGATTGAAGCAGGATACAAATCTGTGGCATACGCCCTATCCTTTAGAGCGGCAGACCATACTTTACAGGAAAAAGAAATTAGCAAAACCATGGAAAAAATTCTGAAGGGTCTGGAAAATGAACTCGGAGCTACCTTAAGAAAATAGACTATATTGACTAGCTTTTTTAAAGAAACCCCTTTATAATAATGAGTGACATCATTATAAAGGGGTTTCTTATGATAATAGAAAAGTACTTGGGTATAGAAAAAATAAATAACTTTAAAAAAAGAAGCTATTTCATGGTTTTGATTTCTTTTTTGTTGATTTTTATGAACATGACGGATATAAACAGTAAGGCAGTAAATTCTAATCTAGATACCTTAAGAATTGGCTTAGTTACTCAGTTTAAAGATCAGGATCAGATACAAGTGTTTAATAAGTCAATTGTGCCAGGATTCCATAGTAATGATACATGGATACCGGAATCTACAGTTTTCTCTAAGAGCCAGATGTTTTCTTTCATGCCTTCAACTGGGACATATCTTGTTTCAGAAGAGGTTTTTGAAGATTATGAAAGGGCTCAGTCAAAGGCAGATCAATTAAAGACAGATGGCTTTGCGGTATATCCCGGTTTAGTAGACGTCAACACATGGAAAATCTATGTTGAAACAGGGGATATTCAAGAGACACTAGATCATATACATACACTCTATGATATAGAATTCGTAGAGGCACCTTATAACAGTGAACGCTTAATCATGACTTTTGACCAGACTCAAGGTATAATTTTTGATAACAGTCAAGATAGAGTAGCTGCCATCGGAAGCAATGACAAAATAGGCGATGCCACGGTCATGAACCTTGGAAAAGCGACGTATCGAGGTAAAATCGAAATAGGAAGGTACGGAAAAGAAAAACTTCAAGCGGTTAACATCGTTAATTTGGAAGACTATCTCTATAGTGTTGTTGTTTCGGAAATCTATGCATCATGGCCGATAGAAAGCATTAAGGCACAAGCCGTTGCGGCCCGTACCTTTGCCACCTATTATGTTACAGTTGCAAACAAATTCCCAAACGCGCCTTATGATTTGGATGATACAGTAAATTCGCAAGTATATAAAGGTTATGGTGTTGAAGACAAACGTGTAACGGTTGCAGTAGATGACACGAAGGGAAAAATGATCTATTATGATGGTTCCGTCATACCGGCGTATTTCTTCTCAACCAGCGGTGGGCGAACAGAAGCCAGTGAATATGTTTGGACAGCTTCTGTACCATATTTAAAAAGTATGCCGGATCTTTATGAAACAGAGCCGGCAAGAGCGCCTTGGGTCAAGACCTATACACCGGTTGAAATTGAAAATGAATTGATGAAAAGAGACATAGCAGTAGGCACAGTCCTAGATCTTGAAGTGATGGGTTATACAGAAGCAGGTAGAGTCCTTGAATTAAATGTAATTGGAAGTAGTAGTGCTTATATTCTACGCAAAGAGACCATGCGCCAATGGTTGGGTATGGATAGTCGTAAATTCACCTTAATAAAACCGAAAGATGTACCATTTTTTAAACACTCGGTAATCTCAGGGAAAGATTATGTTGGTGTTGTGGATTACAATAATGCTTATGTTATTAATGGAAGTGGAAGATCAGAAAGATTACTTGGTCAGAAGGAACAAGTTATTGTCATGAGCGCTGATAATATTATAAATCAACCGATGATATCAGGGGGAGCTGGGAAATTTATCTTGGCTGGAGTTGGTTATGGGCATGGTGTCGGCATGAGTCAATCCGGGGCAAAAGGGATGGCACTGGCAGGTTATACTTATACGGATATATTGGAATATTATTATAAAGGTGTTGAAGTAAAATAAAGGGCGCTGTCTTAGAACAACTATTCTCTGATTTTAGTTCTAGGCTATAATCGTAGATATAACACACAGCTTTTCCTTGCCTTACACTTCGTACGGTCAGCGGAAAACCTGTGTATCACATCTACTCGGTAATAGGTCGTCATTTCGTCAATAAAAAGCACTGCTCAATCATCCTTCCTTTTTTGCATCCATGTAAAAATGAAGGACGTTCTACATCCATGTAGAACTGTGATTGATCAGCGCTTTTTCTTTCCTCATTCGGTTTCGCGATAGTAAAAATTTTCTACGCTCAAAAGTAGCCAATAATCTCGTAATCAGCCAACATCGACCATGAAGTTCCTGGAAGCAGTGTGTATGATGGAGTTAGTCTGCATGGATGCAGACCGCCGACTTTTGGTGCAGGACGCACCAACTGGAGGCCGTAGTCATACATACTGTGGAAGGGTTTTCTTGGGACCATCTTTAAAACCGCATTCATTTTATACTCAGTTTATACTAGGGAGTAAAAAAACCTAACTTCATCAAAAAAGTCCCTAAGCTTTTTCACTTAGAGACTTGGTTAACTCATTTAAGTTTTACTTTTACCATTACTTCGCACTTCGCATTCTATACTGCTTAGGTGTTACACCTGTGAATTTTCTAAAGATGGTTGTAAAATAATTCTGATTGTTATAACCCACAGAAATAGCAATATCTAGAATAGAGTAATTGGTTGTTTCAAGAAGATATTGGCTTTCCTTAACCCTTGTCTGATTAACATAATCGGCAAAGGAAAGGTTCATTTCTCTTTTGAACAAGGATGAAAAATAATTTGGTGATAGATTGACATAATTGGCTACGTCGTTTAACCGTATAGGCTCTGAAAGATGTAAGTGGACATACTTTGAAGCATTTTTGATAACACTTACATGGTTAATGTTAGAGAGTTGTAAAACACTGTTGGTATACTTGATGATCATACGCTCAATGATATCGATGAGTTCTTCGAAATTATGAGATTGCTCAATTTTTTGAGCGTAGTACTCAGCTAAAGATAAGGATTTTTCGGCTTCAACACCACCTGTAATAATGGTTCTTGAAAGCAAAGTAGAAAAAGCGATAGCTTTATTCTTTGAATTTCTAAGATGGTTGGGTGAGGTTTGGCTGAAGTACTGAGCCTTAATATGTTCATTATAAAGATCTATTACTTTTTCAATATCACCACTTTGCACCTTCGTTAGAAAAAGAACCTCAAGGGCGTGATTGTGATCACTTTTTTCGATTTCAATAGCATGGTCATAGTTTTCAACCATTTCTTCGGTGAGTTCTGTTAAGTGCGCCTCGGGATATAAATCAGTGACATGTGGGTTGGTTACAATAGCGGCAACCAGTTGTTGTATGTAGTAGTTTCGAGATGAACTGAGGATTGGAATTAGATTAAAAAGGTCCTTAAGCTGTTCCCGTTTGGACATGGAAAAATTCTGTTCATGCATGACTTCATTAATGAGATGTTCGTTGGCTTCCTTAGTTAAGAATGGACCAAGTAATAGTGAACCATAATAGCTGGATGGGTCAGCAACAACAGTAACAAGATAGGATAAAGCATAGTCAGAGTCATAAGTATAGACGCCATTACCATGATTCTTTATGGTATCCTTTACAAAACCAACGAAGGGGTGAAAAATGTCCTCCAAAAAATCATCCACATGTGCGTTAGGTCCATGTGAGAAAACCTTGTTGTGGTTTTGATCTATAACCGTTAACGACAGTCCTGTACCATAGTATAGTGTTTTTGCTAGAGATTCAATGAGTGGTAAATCTAATGCTTTTTGCTTAACGAGATGGGACAATTGATACATTCATGATCAACTCCGTTTCTATGAAAATCTGAAAATACATGAAATGCTAACCTTGACTAGATTTCTAATTGTAATTAGATGAAGTAAACAGCAATAATAACCTTACGGTCACGAATAACTCAACTCTGCCAATAGGAATACTAGAAGTGGGAAGTTGAGTAATAAGTATATATTGATATTTTACTACAAACTTAGATATAATGTAAGGGTATTCTCATTATTTCTATATTAAAAATCTATAAAATTTAGCTTTTTTAATATAGATGGGGTAAAAGACGTGATAAACTCAGTTTGAAACAATGAAGAAGCTGAAATTTTTGAAATAATTATAAAACAATCAGGCTGCTTTTGTAACTAGAGAGGATAATCTAATTCAGTTGACGCCTTAAGTCTTTTTTTATATAATGAGAGGCAGTGTAAAAATGATGCAGTGAAATATTAAGGAGTATACGATGAAGTTAAGTGATTTTACATTTAAATTACCACAAGAATTAATCGCTCAAGAACCATTAGAAGATCGGTCTGACTCAAGATTAATGGTACTAAACCGTAGTGATCGTTCTATAGAACATAAAAAATTCACAGATCTCCTAGATGAGCTTCATCCGGGAGATTGTTTGGTACTTAATAATACAAGGGTAATGCCTGCAAGACTTATTGGAGAAAAACCGGAGACCCATGGCAAAGTTGAATTTTTACTTCTAAGTAGAAAACAGCAGAATCAGTGGGAAGTCATGGTAAAACCGGGTAAAAAAGCTAAGGTTGGCGATATCATTGAGTTTGGCAACGGTATGATTAAAGCTGAAGTACTTGAGATCATGGATGGCGGTAATAGATTGGTCGCTTTGGAATATGAAGGTATTTTTGAGGAAGTTCTAGATCAACTTGGGCAAATGCCACTTCCACCATATATAACGAAGCAATTAGAGGACAAAGAAAGGTATCAAACCGTCTACTCTAAGCATACCGGTTCAGCCGCTGCACCTACTGCAGGGTTACACTTCACCCATGATCTAATGAAGAAAATAACTGAAAAAGGTGTAGCCATAGCATATATTACCCTACATGTTGGTCTAGGGACATTTAGACCTGTAAAAGTAGAGAACGTACTGGAACATGACATGCATTCGGAGTATTATTTTATTGAAGAAGAAGAAGCAGAGAAAATTAATACAGCCAAGAAAAAAGGTGGAAGAATTATAGCGGTTGGTACAACAAGTTCCAGAACCTTGGAATCTGTTGCGGATGAGGATGGTTTTATAAAGAAAAGCAGTGGTTGGACAGATATATTTATCTATCCTGGATATTCATTTAAGATTGTTGATGCTTTAATAACCAATTTTCATTTACCGGAGTCAACATTGATCATGCTTGTGAGTGCTTTAGCCGGACGCGACTTTATTTTAGAGGCATATGAGGCTGCCATAGAATCATCTTATCGATTTTTTAGTTTTGGGGATGCGATGCTGATTAAGTAAGGGAAGGGAATATTAATGAAATGAAAAATAAGATAATAATAGAGATTTTAGAGTATTTAAAACTGCTTTTAATTGTTCTTGTAATCACCACATTACTTAACACATTGGTCTTTACATTTTCAACGGTCAAACAAAGCTCAATGGAAACAACATTGATGGAGAACGATGTCCTGGTTATTGAAAAATTAAGTATGATTTTTGAAGCACCAAAACATGGCGATATCGTGGTATTTGTAGAAGATGAGTATGTAACAGACGACTATTTGATGAAAATTAGAGTACTATATGAAGATATGATTGCAAAATTTACTGGTCATTCAAAGAGGATGCGCTTGGTCAAACGCGTGATTGGTATGCCGGGAGATAGTATTGATATTAAGGATGGTTATGTCTATGTGAATGGTGATCAAATCGAAGAGACTTATACTAAAGACTTAACTTTCCCAAGCATCATTCAGTATCCGATTACCTTACCGGAGGATAATTACTTCCTTCTAGGTGACAACAGGGACGTTAGCCGGGACAGTAGACATTTTGGTTTGGTTTCTTTGCGCCAGATTGAAGGAAAAGCCCTTTTTAGAATTGCACCCCTAAATAAAATCGGCAGCATATAATCCAGCTTTATGATATGAGGTAAATGTGTTGAGAAAATTTGAAAAGAAATATGTTGAAGAACAAGGGAATCAATCAATTAGATATCATAAAATTGGATGGGGATTGTTTATTATTTGTAGTCTCTTTTTCTTGATAGCAGGTATTAAAGCACATGATATATATACAATTATTGGTTCACTTTTATTTTTAGTAGCTTGCTTTTTCTTTTTAGTACCGTTATTAAAATAGAATGCATGTAAATCGTAATTACAGTGGCCTGTGTAATAATATAAATTCGTTAGGCGTTTTATGTTCATGCTTTTTGAACAGAGCACTGAAATAGCTTGGACTTTCAACCCCGACTTCCTTTGCAATTTGGGCAATACTTTTGTGAGGTTGCGTAAGCATCATCTCTTTGGCTTTATTAATCCTAAGGTGGTTCAGATAGGCAGATGGCCTTGTATTAAAAACCTTTTTAAATAAAGTACAAAGATATTGAGGACTTACATGAATAAGCTCCGCCATAGTTTCAAGTAGCAGGGGTTGCGCATAATGAGCATCAAGATATAGAAGAACAGGTTGTAATTTGTCATATTGATTGGACCTAGAGGTCTTGTGTAGGGGCTTTACATTTTTTATAAGTTCAATGAGAAAATTGTAAAGGAAAGAGGACATGTCAAGAGTACTATATTGGTTAGTGGAAGTGGCCAATCGATATCCTTCTCTAAGATATGTTTTAAATTGATCAAGATGATCCAATTGATAAACCCCACTTGAATGAAACCCAATGGCATCTACAAGTTGGGCAATGTCTTTGCCATCAAAGCTTAACCATTCTGTAGTCCATAGATGAGTTTTAGGATAATAAGTATGTGGTACATTCGGATATAGGAACATGCCATGTCCGACGGGTAAGCTATATAATCTTCCATGCAAGGAGAGTTCACCTTCCCCGGTGGTGGTATGGACCCATTGATAGCGACCATAACCTTCAGGTCGATGCATATGGCCTTCCATGTAATCATACCCAATGCTGGATAGATAGATGGGTAATGAGTGGGATGTCAAGTCTTGTATAGGAAAATAGGTAGTTTGCATGGTAAGCCTCCTAACTTAAGTAGTTTTTTTTAGTATAGCTTATCCTGTATTAAGAATAAAGAGATAACACAAATTTATTGCAACTCGGTGTCATATCCAAATGGTATGGCATTTTTTTGGTTGTCACAGAATAAAATGTGTATATACCTTGTAATATGATTGTGTCTAGCGTAAAATAATGAGTAGTAGATGAAAATGGTTATGACGTCAAAAGGATAGCATTGAACTTAGACAATTTTAGTTTTGAGGTCTTAATCTATTTTAAGTTATTTAGTATAAGACTAGGGGGTATCGCATGTATACAGTAGGTATTATAACAGCAAGTGACAAAGGCGCCAAAGGTGAGCGGGTAGATCTAAGTGGGAAACTCATAGAAGAAATTATGACTGAAGCAGGTTATAAGGTACTTAAATATATCATGTTACCAGATGATGCCATTGGATTATCCAATGAGATGGTTTTCATGGCAGATGAGTTGAAAATAAACCTGATATTAACAACAGGTGGAACGGGTTTTAGTCAAAGAGATGTGACACCGGAAGCTACAATGAATATTATTCAGAAAGATGCACCGGGTATTGCAGAAGCCATTCGACACAACAGCTTGAATATAACACCAAAAGCAATGCTTTCTAGAGGTGTTTCAGGTATTCGAGGTAATACTCTTATTGTCAATCTTCCTGGGAGCCCGAAAGCAGTCAAAGAATCTTTAACATTTATCCTAGATCCTTTGCTTCATGGGTTACAAATACTTGTTGGCGATACATCCGAGTGTGGTGAACTTCCAAAATAAAAGGGAAAAGAGATGTCTATGGATTTTTTTAATGCAATATCTGTGAAGGAAGCACTTCAAATCATAACAAAACTGGCAAATGATTATAAAATGGATACAGAAGTAGTATCTCTTGTAGATGCTATCGATCGTATTGTTGCCATGAATTATAGGGCACCTGTTAATCTACCGCAATTTAATCGTTCAACGGTTGATGGTTATGCGGTTATGATCCAAGACGTTGTAGATGCGTCTGAGACTTCACCTATGCCACTTAAGTTGGTTCATGAAGTCATTATGGGGGAAGTTGTAACAGATGTATTGAAAGAAGGACAGACTGCCTATGTACCTACCGGAGGCATGTTGCCGGAAAAAACCGAAGGCATGGTTATGATAGAGTATACAAAGCAGTTAGATGAAGAAACCATACTTATAAAGAAACCTGTACAAGAAGGGGAAAATATCAGCTATACAGGTGATGATTTATCCTTAGGTGAAGTCTATATTAAGGCTGGGAAGAGAATAACGGCCTATGATCTGGGGCTTTTTGCTTCGATGGGCGTCGGACAAATAGAAGTCTACAAAAAACCAGTATTTTCAATTATTTCTACAGGAGATGAGATTATTGGCATTGATGAAGAGCAATCATTTGGACAAATTAGAGAAATTAACAGTTATGCCCTAGGTGGTTTGATTAAACAGTTGGGTGGAGAAGTTAATAAACGTAAGATTGTTAAGGATGATTTTGGAAAAATAAGAAGTGCCCTTGAAGAAACACTGGTACTAAGTGACATTATATTAGTATCCGGTGGTAGTTCAGTAGGCAAGAAGGATTATACACGACAGGTAATAGAGTCGTTTGATAACAGTCAAATTTGGGTCCATGGTATAGCTATAAAACCAGGTCGGCCAACGATTTTTGGACAAGTTGAAGGTAAACTTGTCGTAGGGCTTCCGGGTCATCCTGCCTCAGCATTGGTTACATTTAGCTTATTTGTCAAAAGGTATTTTCTGACCATACAAAAGAGCCGTCAAGAAGTGGTTCATATTAAAGCTATGTTGACAGGTGATGTATATGCTGCACAAGGTAGAGAAACCTATCAAATGGTCCGATTAAGTCGGAAAGCTGATATATGGGAGGCCCTTCCTTTATATGGTAAATCAGGTATGATGACATTACTTGCTAAAGCCAGCGGCTATATCAAAATACCTTTTGAAAAAGAAAAATTTGAAAAAGGAACCTTTGTAGATGTTTATCTTTTAAAAGACTTAACGTTGTAAACGGATAATGCATATATATTAGATAATCCAATCAGATGTAGACAATATAAGTTAATTTCAGGTATACTGAATGTTACTGTGATTATACAAAGACGACAAAATCATATGAGGTGCACAATTGGATATTAAACTGGAACATGTACATGAAAGTTTAAAGAATCATCAGGATACGACCTATTTATCAAAAAATGAATATAACCCTTGGAAAATCACGCTTGTATATACAATAATTGGTGTATTATGGATTCTTTTTTCAGATAGTATTCTTGGTATGTTGGTTCAAGATCATGAGGTGTATCAAGAGATGCAGCTTTATAAAGGTTGGTTTTATGTAGCTATGACCAGCGTATTATTCTATTATTTTGCAAGCCTTAACAATAATAAGGTTTTTCAACTGAATCAAAAAATACAATTGACGAATGAAGAGCTGGTAGCAACCTCAGAAGAGCTTATAGCCATAGATGATGAACTGGTAGAAAAAGTCAAAAGTCTGGATAAAATAAATCGTGAACTGCATAAGCAGAAGAAATATTTTGATTTGTTATATACTAACAGTAATGCGGCCATTATGATCTGGAAAACCAGTGGAGAAGTGGTGGATCTTAATAGACATTATAATGAAGTCTTGGGGTATGATGAGACCTTTGTAGGGAAAAATTGGATAGAATATACCAAAACGAGCAAAGAGGATTTTGATTTGACTACATTCATAGACCGATTGAATGAAACGAAGCAACTCATCAATTATGAGACAAAGGTTAGGGCTAAAGACGGAACAGTAAAAGATATGATTTGGAACGATGTCTTAATGGAAACAGAGAATGAAGCACCACTTGTTGTATCTTTTGGCATCGACGTGACAGACGAACACCACCAACAACAAAAACTTATTGAAATGGCCACAAAAGATCCTGTTACAGGATTAGATAACCGTGTGGTTTTTGATACGAGAATTGAAGAATTAATAGAGGCACAAAAACCTTTTACTGCCTATTATATAAATATTGACTATTTCAAAGACTTAAATGATATTCATGGCCACGATTATGGTGACCTTTTTTTAGTCGCTTTATCTAAAGCCCTTATGTTTTTGGAACTATCCCACGCATATCGATGGCAAGGTGATGGATTTCTGATTATTCAAGAGACCGTCGATCAAGCCAGGATTCAAAAGATGCTGGAATATGTTTTGAATTTGTCAAATCGTAAATGGAATCTGATGGATGTGGAATATCAGATGACTTTGAGTATCGGTGTCGTTACCAGCTTATTAGCCCAAAAAAATGTATCAGAAGTACTAAAGCAGCTTGACATTGCACTTTATAAGGCAAAGGCTAATGGAAGAGGACGCTATGAATTTTATAGCAACGCTTTACTTGAGGAAGTGTTCTTTCGAGCTGGTCTTGAAAAGAAAATCAACAATGCTTTGTTAGAGGATGCTTTTGAATTGTATTATCAGCCCATTTATAATCTTAAAGAAAACACATTTGATGCATGTGAGGTATTATTGAGATGGAATGATTCAACCCATAAGGATATGAACATTGGTAAGCTCATAGAGTTTGCTGAACAAACAGGACAAATATTAAAAGTAGATCGATGGGTTATTGAAAAGGCTTTTTATTGTATATCAGAAGAAAAAGAGACGTTTGATCAATTAAAAGTTTCTATAAACATATCTACTCAAACCTTTAATTCGTCTAAGTTTATACCTTATCTGATAGAAATGGTTGATCTTTATAAGATTAATGCCAGACGGATTTATTTTGAAATTACAGAACATTCCATCATAAAAAATATGACAAAGGCCAAAGAAGTCATGGCACAACTAAAATCCATTGGGTTTTCCGTATCTTTAGATGACTTTGGTACGAGGTACTCCTCGTTAAATTATTTGAGTATGTTTCCTTTTGATGTTTTGAAAATAGACAAAACCTATATTGATGATATATTGGATAGAGATAAAGGCTATATTATTGTCAAGCAATTGCTAAGTTTGACAGAAGCTTTGGGTATTGTAACAGTGGCTGAAGGTATTGAACATCAAGCTCAAGGCGAATTACTACATGACATGGGGTGTCAGTTTGGGCAAGGGTATCATTTTGCAAGACCTATGCCTTACTTAGAACTAAAACAGCGAATTGCTTCAGATGTGTAACACAATCGATGAGCATTGATTTGACAAAACTTAATACCTAAGGTATAATGATACAAAACTAGAGACAATCTTATTAATATATAAAGTTGTCTCTTTTCATTGGGAAAACATCCCTAAGAGTGATTACGAGGAAGGTGAACCATGGCAAAAAGAAATTCTACACCGATTTACATGCAAGTAGCTGTGGATGTTGCTGCTAGAATCAGTCGTGAAGACATAAAAAGACAAGCAAAAATCAGTGGTCGATCGACGCTTGCAGGTGAATATAATGTATCACCTGAGACGATTAGAAAAGCAATGCGGCTTTTATCCGATATGGATATCGTTGAAGTGAAGCATGGAAATGGTATCTATGTAGCATCTGTAGACAGGGCCTTAGAGTTTATTGAACGCTATAGAATTCGTTCTTCTGTTAATGAATTAAAAGATGAACTCATTGATTTGATGAAAAAAAGGGATGCTATTGAAGACAAAATGAATGAGACCATGAATGCCATTATTGATTATACGAGTCGATTTAATCATAGTGAACATATAACAGTTTATGAATATAGCATTGATATGGCTTCAGAAGTCATAGGAAAAAGCATACAAGAACTTGATTTTTGGACACATACTGGTGCGACGATTGTAGGTATAAAAAGGGACGGGACTATATTATTATCGCCACCCACCTATGAAAAAATCTATAAAAAGGATAAGTTGCTTTATGTTGGAGAAGCAGCCACCAGTGTTAGACTTGGAGAATTTATTCGACATTATGGACAAAGTAAATAAATGTGAAGTAGTTGCTTGATGATTACGACTATAAGATTAATACCATAGTTGTGAAAAAGGGTGAATGAAAAACAAAATTAGAACTGGGGCTGGATTAGGACGTTGGTCATAATCTATACCACCAATACATACTGGTGGTATTACGAGCGAAAGCGAAGCACTCTAACTCTTTTGGGTTAGCGTGCTTTTGTTTTTCACAAAAACCCATACTATAACTTTCAACTAAGAACATAGCTGAAAGTCACAATATTCATGAAAATGAAAAGAATAAAAGGAGAAAGATTTTGAAAGAACAAGAAAAGCTAATTTTAATGGGTAGAAGCAAAGTTCAACATGGACAACACAACGACAGAATATTTGTAGATGACTATAAACATGCACTTGATCCTTACCTTATTGATAAACTTGACCTAATGGTTGAAGACCATGAATACGGTAAGATTATAGCAAAGACGCCGAAAGCAGCAAAAATCAAATTTATAAGAAATGGCTTTGATCAAGAAGCAAAAATACCCGGATTTTATAATGGGAAGAAAAGCTGCTTTTTTATGGCAAAGTATACGAATCCAGATAGAAAAGTAGTCAGCAATAGGGATGAGCTTTTATCGATAGTTCGAGAAGCCAAAAAGAAAAAGAAGGATACCAAAATGCTCACACCTTTAGAAGAAGGTTATGAGATAAAGCTATTGGATCTTCGGGATGCAAAAAGAATTGCCGATATTTATGATCAGGTATTTAAAACCCATCCCTATCCAATAGAGGACCCTATTTATATTGAAGAAAATATGGGACATGAGACTCTATATTTTGGTTTATTGAAAGATGATGAACTGATTGGTGTTAGTGCCTGTTGTGTTAATTTTCATGAGGAAAATGTGGAAGTGACAGATTTTGCTATCCTACCCAAATACCGTGGTTACAACTACAGTATGCATTTAATGAAGAAGATGGAGACAGTCATGATAGCAGCGGGTATGAAAACTGCATATACGATGACACGTGCCGGTTCACCGAGTATGAATAAGATTTTTGGTAAAAATGGGTATAAATATGGCGGCACACTATGGAACAACAATCAAATATCCGGCGGTATAGAGTCTATGAATATTTGGTATAAAAGCTTTGAAACAATCACGAAAAAACAGTAAGTTGTATAATAATAATGAATATGGGATAATAGAAAAAAGAAGATAGTATTGGAAAACGCGGAGGTTGTTGCGATGACAGCATTGTATAAGGCTTGGAGCAATGTTTTTATATACGTATTCGTTCTTACTTTGATGGTGTTACACTTCACAGTTTCGGATTCTCATGGCCAAATATTGGATGCACCTATAATACGTGATGATGCAGGTATACTTTTTGATAGATTGGGTAGAGCATCAGGTTTGTCCAATTTGTCCGTATCTTCAATGATTCAAGATAAATATGGCTTTTTATGGTTTGGAACTCAGAGTGGTCTCAATCGTTTTGATGGAAGAAAAATAGAAGTCTATAAAACGGTTCCATTTACAGAAGATGGGCTTGCACACAACTTAGTACAGACAATCTACTATGATGAGCAATCTCATGAACTATGGGTTGGTACCTACCAAGGAGTGTCTCAATTTATCATTCATGAGCGTCGTTTTGAAAACTATACAGTCAAGGACGATAATCTTTCTAACCCAATTATCATAGCCATAGAAAAGGATTCAGAGGGATATGTTTGGCTCGGTACCATGAACGGACTTAATCGTTTGGATCCAAGAGATGGTTCAGTTAAACAATATAATATACCTAAAGAAACAGTTAGGTCATTGTTGATTGATTCAAAAGAGCGTTTGCTAATTGGTACCTATGATGGGCTTTTTACGATGGACCCCGTAAGTGATGTGGTGATACCTGTAGAGGTCGAATTACCATCGCCGAATGTGATGACAATAAAAGCCTTTGAAGAAGATGTATTAACATTGGGTCTTTGGGATGGTGGGGTCGTTGAGTTAGATTTGGATTTTAATATACTTAGTAAAACCAGTTATGCAGATAACCGTGTATATAGCTTAGAGAAAACATACGATGGCACATTATGGGTCGGCACTTGGGGTGGCGGCCTATTTGCTACTGAAAAAAATAAGACGACCCATCATTTTGCCAGTGGAGAAAGTGATGGGTCATTGGTGCATCCAATCGTATATTCTATGCTTGAAGATGACTCAGGTATCCTATGGATTGGCACCAACGGTGGTGGTATATCCAAGTTAAATCCAAGGAAAAGAGATTATGTGAAGTTCTCTCACGACCCTAGAAATCAAGAATCTCTAGATATAGGGAAAATCAACTTCATACAAGAAGATAAGGATGAGAACCTATGGTTTGCTGTCTATAATAATGGGTTGAATAAATACAACACCAGAACTGAAACCATGACCAAATACAAGTATGATGAGAATCAAGTAGGGTCATTGATGGATAATCAAGTCATGGCTATAGATATGTTAGAAGACGGAAGGCTTTTGATAGGAACTGCAAAAGGATTGGTATTTTATAATCAGGGTACCGATACATTTACGCCTTGGAATATTTTACCGGACAATCTAAGGATATATGATATAGAGCGCGTGGGTGATCATGAGCTGTGGATTGGTACCTACACCAGTGGTTTGTTCTATTACAATATGATGACGGACGAAACCCTGCAATACAGTTCAACAAATGAAGATTTTCAGACATTATCAGATAATTTAGTATATACGATTCACCATGACAGTAAAGGTCGTCTGTGGGTTGGTACAAATAATGGTCTTAACCTTCTTGAAAAGGGTTCGGATACATTTAAAGTTTTTAAAAAGGGAAGTCGAGAAGAACATCAATTAGCCAATAATTCTATTTCAGATATATTTGAGGATTCTACCGGACGGATGTGGTTTGGCATGTTAGATGGTGGTGTTGCTTATTATGATGAAATGAATAAGAATTTTGTTAGCTTTACAGAAGCAGATGGCCTTTCCAGTAATGCGGTTATTAGTATGTTAGAGGGCAATGATAACTTAATATGGGTTGCAACTTACGATGGTATGTCCATTCTAAATCCGGTAACAGGAGAGATTCGCATTTTAACTGCTGATGATGGTATTGGGGGTATGGAATTTTCTAAGGGTCACTTAAAAAGTAAGGATGGTAGCATGATGTTTGGTGGCGTGCATGGTATTACAGTCATTCCGAAGGAATACTCGGAATTCAAAATGAACCCACCAAAGCTATATATAACTGAGGTTGAGTTATTCCAACAACCTATTGAAGAGAAACGATTATTTTATAATGGCGCTCATTTGGAGTTTGCTCCCGACGAAACATTTTTAGGATTTAGATTTGTAGCCCTTGACTATGACTCACCGGATAAGATTATATTTTCATACAAGTTGGTTGGTTTTGATCAAGACTGGATTTATGCGGGAACAAGAGATTATGCATCTTATTCTAATCTACCATCAGGTGATTATGAGCTTATGGTGGTGGCAGAAGGTATTCGTTATAATAAGTCAGAACCGGTCAGTGTATATTTTACCATTGAAACACCCTGGTACAGGACGCCACTGGCTTTTGTTATCTATACCACGTTATTGGTCTTAATGGGCTATGGTATTTATAAGATTATTGAAGCACGTGAGCTTAAACGAAGAAATTCTAAACTTGCAAAGCTAAACGAGAAGTTGGAAGTAGTAAATACAGAGCTTGAAACCCTTTCAATAAAAGATGCTTTGACAGATTTTTACAACAGAAGGTATTTGGACTTTAAATTAGATGAACTTCTAAAATTGGCCAAACGCTCTAAGACCAATCTGACATTAATTATGTTTGATATAGACAATTTCAAGAGTATTAATGATCAATATGGGCATATTGCCGGAGACTACTATCTTGTGGATGTTGCTGATACCATTCATAAACTCTTAAGTCGAAGTACGGACAAAGCAATTCGCTATGGCGGTGATGAGTTTATTATTATTCTATATGATAACAACCCTACAAGTGCTTATGCGTTGTGTGAAAATATTCAAAGGGAGATTGGTCAAATTCCAATCCAAACAGAGTCAGAAACCAATCAAGCCAAAGCAACCATTAGTATCGGCTTAGTAAGTATGGTACCCGGTGAAGGTATGAATAAAGAGCAACTCATAGCTTTGGCGGATCAAGCTCTTTACAAAGCGAAAGAACTTGGGAAAAATCAAATATACGTAAGTGATGAGGAATAGATTTCCATCCACTTCACAGGTCGTTTAGGGCCAAAGACCTCCTTATGCTTGAATAAAGCTTCTCCAGGATATAAAATTAAGTTGGGGATTCAATAAGGAGGGGCTATATGCGAAAACTATATCTATTATTCATAATAGTCAGTATATATATTTCATTAACCAATACAATTTCTAATGCAAATTCAAGTCAAGATAATCCAATTCATTTAGATTATAGTGAATTACTGGCAAACCATGGGTCCATGATGCTGATTTTGGATCCTGAAAGTGGTGAGATTTTATATGCCAACCATGCTGCTGCCAAGTTTTATCAGTATTCACTAGAAGAACTTATGAATAAGACGGTTATGGATCTGAACATACAAAGTGAAGAAGAAGTCGTAAATAATATGTCAGCAATTCTAATGAATGAAATGAATCATTTTCAAGTGATACATAGAACCAAAGAAGGTAGCCTAAAGAACATGGATGTTGTATCCTATCCCATAGAGTTTGAGAATAGGCAAGTGCTTTTTTCAATTCTTTTTGATGTGACTGAAAAAGTAGCCCTGGAAAAGCAGATTGCATTACAAACTGAAAAAAGTCAAACGGACGCTATTAGAAATCAAATGGTCATGTCTCTCATTATTCTAATTTCCTTTGGTATTCTTGTATTTATGGTTATCGCCTATAGAAGGCTGAACTTTTTGGCAAGACATGATGCCCTTACCGGTCTCTATAATCGTTCTGAATTATTAAGGTGTTATGAAGACTATATGGAACCCAAATATATACCGCTATATATGTTGATGATGGACATAGATCATTTGAAATTCATAAATGATACCTTTGGTCATTTGGAAGGTGACACCGTCATTAAGATGGTAGGAAATCATTTGAAGGAAAAGGTCCAACATCAAGGTTGTGTATCACGCGTGTCCGGTGATGAATTTGTTATGCTGGTTCCGGCCTGCTCTGAAAAAAAAGTTTTTGAAATTATTGATGGTATTGAAAATAATGACTTGAATCTAAATGGGGTTAACTTAAATGTTTCTGTAGGCTATGTCAAGATTGAAAACCTAAAACTAACGTATGATGAAGCTTTTTCTATAGCGGAAAGCAGAATGTATTCCAAAAAAATGGAACATAAAAGTAGCAATAGTAAGAAAATTGAGAATCAACTTATGGAGCATGTCTATCAAAAACATCCTGATTTTAAACAACATCTTAATATAATTCATGAAGTAATAGAGATAATGGGCAAGGCTATGAACTTAAACAGTGGCGATATTATTGCGCTAAAAGAAGCGGCAAGACTTCAGGACATTGGGTTAGTACTATATGAAGACCGAGTGCGTTATCCTAAGATATGGGATTGTTTGCAAAATCATGATGACGTAAAAAAACATCCGGAAAGTAGCTTCTCCATTCTGAACGCTTTGCATAAACCCAGTCATGTTATTGACATTATCATTCATCATCATGAAAACTATGATGGCACCGGTTACCCAAAGGGACTCAAAGGTGAAAATATTCCATTCTTATCAAGAATATTGAGTTTTGCCAATACCATAGGGATACAACTCATAGATATCAAGAAAAATGAATTACCAATGAGTACAATTAATGAAAGGGTTCAAAAATATGCAGGCATCACATTAGACCCTAACTTAATAGAGTTGCTTGGTGATCATATCTTTATTAAGGATTTAGAAAATATAGACAGTCTATAGCGTTCAATAAATATGGTTATAAGGACAAAACTAAGTATCACTAAGTTCACATAAAATATATAGATTACGTTGATACATTCATAACTATATATTTTATGCGAAAGTTCAACGATATAGTTTTGACACCTTAAACAATTTTTAATGTGTAATCCTTGTTATTTCCCTTTACTTTGCGTATAATTAGTAGTACTAAGGCTAGTATATATGCTAAGTAAGGGCTTATTTTTTATTACATCTTATGGAGGTCACCTATGAATGCAATGCCCAAAAAATTCAAATACTCCCTTAATAAGAAATTAATGATGCTTTTTGTTGTTTTATTGTCTTTGGCTACTTTTGGAATAGGTATTTCTGGATACTATATTGCAAGTAGAGCCCTTCAGGATAAAGGCGAAGTAACTTTGAAAAATGCGGTGGTCATGGCTTTAAAGCTAATTGAGGCTGAGCATGGTAAAAGTTTGGCGGGTGTAATCTCAGAAGAAAAAGCAAAAGAAAATGTTAAAACAGCCTTGTTAGGTCCATTGAATGAAGATGGTACCAGAACGCTTCATGGTAGGATTGACTTAGGGCAAAATGGCTATATGATTGTTTATGACTTAGAAGGCACGGAAATTATGCATCCGACTTTGGAGGGCGTTAACGTCTTAGATGTTACGGACATGAAGAACCCTAACCATTTTATTGTTAAAGATCAGATTGAAAAGGGATTAAGTGGTGGCGGTTTCACTTATTATTCATGGGTATTACCGCATTCAGAAGTTATCGCTGATAAGATAGCCTATGCAGGTTATGACCCCAATTGGGCTTGGATTGTTTCAGCGACGGCTTATGAAATGGATTTTAATGCTTCAGCCCGTATCATACTCCTGGTTCTAGCCCTCATATATATAGGGATTATGGTTCTTGTGACGGTTATTGCAGCTCGTGAACTTAAACGCGTTACACGACCGGTTATACAAGTATCAGAAGGTATGGATGCAGTCAGTAAAGGCCTGTATCAGACCATACCGGAAGTCATTTCACAAGACGAGATTGGGTTATTGACCAAAGGTTATAATCTGATGGTGGAATCAATGGATGTGACAAGAAAGAATCTTACATATCAAACAGAGAAACTAAGCTATTTAGCCTATCATGATGAGTTGACAAAGCTGCCAAATAGAAACAGATTCAAAAAACATGTGACTACCCGAATGAAGCAGTGCATGGGAGATGCGTATTTAGTTCAAATAGATGTTCGTGCCTTCAAAGTTATAAATTCAACGATGGGCTATGATCAAGGCGATGAGCTTCTAAAAAAAATTGGTGCCTATTTTAAAAGTCAAATAGAAGATATCTTTTTCATAGCAAGAACAAGCGGTAATGAATTTTCTATATGGTTAGAGGAGAAATCAGCTGTACAAGTAAGGACCAGTATTGAAAAGCTTCAAGAGGGCATTCATAAGTTTTTGATTACCAATGATTTTATGCATCCGTTGGATTATCATGTTGCAATGGCAAACTTTCCTGAGCAGGGGCTTGATTTTGAAACCTTATATAACAAAGTATCTATGGCTATGAAGCATGCTAAAGAACAAAGAAATACCAAAATATATCTTTTTGATAGTGACATGGAAAAAGCTATCATAGATGAACTTGAGATGCGAACATACTTGAAGGTGGCCATCGAAGAGAAAAAAATAGCTGTTCACTACCAAGAGAAATATGATTTTGTGAAAGAAAAAGTGGTTGGTGTTGAAGCGCTAGCAAGATGGTTTTCAGATGAACTGGGCTATGTGTCACCTAATACTTTCATTCCGGCCTTAAGTGAACTGAACTTGACAACCAAGTTCGGTGACTATATGATTGACAGGGTTATGAATGATTATGCTAAGTTGAAGGAAATATATGGCGAAGGTATATCTGTATCAATAAATATCAGCCCTACGCACTTTCTTGAGGTCGGATTTCTGACAGCTGTTATGCAAGCGCTGGTTTTTCATAATGTACCGGCTGAAAAAGTCATTTTAGAGGTTACAGAAGATATTTTTATAGCAGATTTTAAAAAAATAGCCACCATTATTACATCTTTGCATGTTTTGGGCCTTAAAGTTTCCATTGATGATTTTGGCACAGGATACTCATCTTTTAATTATTTGAAAAGCATTGATTTTGATGAGATGAAGATTGATAAGACCTTCATGGACCAAATACTTGAAGATGATAAATCATTTAAGCTTTTTCAGATATTATGTGATATTGCAAAGGTATACGATTATGATATTGTCGCTGAAGGTGTTGAAACCATGGAACAGCTAGAGATGATAAAAGGAACAAGCCTTAGGATTGTGCAGGGCTATCTTTTCTCAAAACCTTTACCTATTGAAAAACTTGAAAGTCATCGAGAAAAGCATTTATAAACGAAAAACATAGAGACCAATAAGGATAGATAAGGAGACCTTGAAGGCACCAGTAGTTAACAATGAGGTAAACCTGAAGAATTCTTAAGATTACAAGATGAAAAGGAGTGGTTGAATGAAATCGTTAACAGATTATTATACATTACACAATGGTGTGACAATACCCTGTGTCGGCTTTGGAACATGGCAGACACCCAATGACGAAGTGGGTATAACTTCGGTAAAAACTGCATTAGATGTGGGTTATAGACATATTGATACTGCAGCTATTTATGGTAACGAAGTCAGTGTAGGAAAAGCTATAAAGGACAGTGGCATTCCAAGAGAAGAGATCTTTTTAACCAGTAAATTATGGAATGAGGACCACGGCTATGAAGCAACCCTTAGAGCCTTTGAGGAAAGTCTAAAACGTTTGGATACCGATTATTTGGATTTGTATCTGATTCACTGGCCGAACCCGCCTAAGTTTAGGGACAGGTGGCAAGAAGTCAATTCAGAAACATGGAAGGCCATGGAAGAACTCTATGAAGCCGGAAAAATTAAAGCTATCGGTGTCAGTAACTTCAGAACCCATCATCTCAAAGCCATTATGGATCATGCAAAGATAGTACCTATGGTGAATCAGATTCGATTGTGTCCGGGAGATCTTCAGGAAGAGACGGTTGATTTTTGTAGAGAACATGACATATTACTGGAAGCTTATAGTCCTTTAGGTACCGGCAAAGTATTTGATGTACCTGAGATGCAGTTTTTTGAACAAAAATATGGTAAAAGTATTGCTCAAATTTGTCTGAGATGGAGTTTGGAAAGAGGTTATTTGCCCCTTCCAAAATCAGTGACGCCTTCTAGAATTGAAGCCAATGCGGATATATTTGATTTTGAGCTTGAGGAAAGAGACGTTGAAGATATCGCTAATTTGACTGGGGCTTGCGGTTTTGGCGGCGATCCGGATTTAAAAACTTTTTAGATAAATATACTCTTTGTTAGGAATGACGGATATGGAAAACTTGGACAATAAAGTTCTATTTGCCAAAAAAGGCATAAAAAATACAAAACAAAGAAATATGACCTATAATATATTGATGCAAGAAAACCTACCGGTGACAGCTGAACTCATTTTTTTGAAGCTCAAAGAAGCAGACGAAAAAATCAGCTTATCTACAGTGTATCGGATTCTTGAGGTATTTATATCAAAAGGTCTGGTTATTAAAAGAAATTTATCTGAAGACAACATGGCTGTTTTTGAGATTAACAATATGGAGCATAAGCACCATTTAATATGTTACTGTTGTAAGAAAATGCAAGTCATAAAAGGTTGTCCTCTAGGTGCCTATGAAAAAATCTTACAGGAACAAACGGATTATGATATATCTGGTCATCGTTTGGAGATATATGGTTATTGTCCGGATTGTAAAGAAAAAAAATAAAGCACAAAGAAAAAGCCCGTACGCTGGTTTTGATCCATGTACGGGTTTTGTTTTAAGGTGAAAGGGTATTTGTTATTATGAGAAGAAAAAGAAAGATGCTTAAAAGACCAGGAAAGATGAAAAAAGCCATAAGTAGTTTGATGGTTATGTTATGTGTAACCCTTGTAGCAAGTGCGGGTATTAATTTATATATGATCAAGAGATATGATAACAGAATCTTAGATGCCGATACTATAGAGCAAGTACAAAGTGATTGTATTCTTGTACTGGGTGCTGGAGTCTGGCAAGGCAATCGTCCGAGCCCTATGTTAGAAGACCGTCTTAATCAAGGGATTGAACTATACGTGTCAGGTGTTTCCAACCGTTTGTTAATGAGCGGAGATCATGGTCGTAAAGACTATGATGAGGTTAATGTTATGAAAGCATACGCTAAAGATGCCGGTATAGAAAGTGACCACATTTTTATGGATCATGCTGGATTTTCTACTTATGAGTCCATGGTACGCGCCAATCAAGTGTTTGAAGTGGAAAAAGTGGTTATCGTAACTCAGAAATACCATCTCTATAGAGCATTGTATATGGCCAATGAGCTTGGTATGGACGCCTATGGCGTTGCCTCTAATCCAAGGGACTATTATGGACAAAGTGGAAGAGAATTTCGGGAGTATTTGGCTAGAGTTAAAGATTTTTTCTATGTTATAGCGAGGCCGAAGCCAACATACTTGGGAGAGGTTATATCCATAAAGGGAAGAGGGAGATTGACAGATGACTAAAAAAACTACAAGAGACATTATTATTCAAACTTTATCAGTAGCGGTGGTTGCCTTCGTATTTCAATTAATATGGGAGTATAGTCAGTGTGGGCCTTTTTATATTATGGATGATGACTTAGCGGGCCATACAAGGCTCATGATTAGCGCTACGGTAGGTGATATGAACATGAGTCTATTATTGCTCTGGATGCTTATGTTCATAAATAAGGATGTGAATTGGTTAATAGGCAAATGGCATAGACATGATTATATCATTATGGTATTTTACGCTTTATTTATAAGCTTCTTTTTCGAGATCCATGCATTACACACTGGTCGTTGGGGATACAATCCGGATACCATGCCAATTATACCTGGGACACCGATTGGTTGGTTACCGGTCATACAGCTTTTAATACTTTTTCCTATTATATTTATGGTGAGCCGTAAAGTATACATTCAACTAACAAAAGGGCGATGATTCGATAATTATTGGTGTCTTTTATGATAAAAAACGGCTAATTGGGTTCGGTCTCTTAGACTAAGCTTATCAAGGATGATGCTGATGTAGTTCCGGACGGTACCTTCACCAAGACAAATAAGATCGGCAATCTCTTTGTTGGATAGACCTTCAGCAACATGAGTCATGATGAGGTGTTCTTTTTCACTTAGTTCCAAATCAGCAAAGCCATCTTTGGAAGCATCATTTAGAAGAGATGGGATTTTTGTAATAATTTCATCGCCAAAAACTCTTTGACCGGCATAAACGGTTTTAAGAGAAGGTATGATGCTTTCAAAATTTTGTTTTAGTAGATAACCTTTTGCACCTATTTTCAGGGCTTGGATGATATATACATCATCGGAAAAGGTGGTCAAAAATAAAATCTTAGCTTCCGGATGACGTTCTAAGATGATTTTTGCCGCATCAATACCGTTCATTTCATCCATTCGGATGTCAATTAACAGAATATCAGGTTGAAGTTCTTCGAATAAGTCGATAGCCTGAATGCCGTTGTTGCCGATACCTTCAACACGGATATTCGGATCAGATTCTATGATGGTTTTTAGAGAAGCTGTAACCAAAAAGTCATCATCTACAACAATTATTCTCATATTATTTCCTTTCAGAGTAAAATTCCATACGCTATATTTTAGGCAATGAAACAAATACCTCAAATCCATTTTGTGTTCTTATTTGTATGTGTCCTTTTAGTATTTCTACCCTTTGAGTCATGTTTTTTAGACCAATGCCATGATCTGGATTATAATCGGCTACATGACCATTATCATGGATAATTAACTGATACATGCTGGGATGCTCCCTGAGTAGGAGGGTTACTTCTGTGGCTTGCGCATGTTTTATTATATTGGATAGTGCCTCCTTAACAATGGATATGATGGCATAACTTTGCTTCTGGTTGGGGGGTTCTAGAATGGTGTTGTAATAAACCACTTTACAGAAAGCAAAGTGGTCAATGACCTCAGTAAGTTGTGCATCTAGATCAATAGCATGATCATAAAGGTTATGAATACTATCACGGATATTATTCATACCAAGGTTCAAGGTTTTTTTTAACCCGTCCAGTCGTATTAATTGATCCGGATCCTTACAGGTAGCCATAAGTGCACCGATTTGTAGTAATGCTGAGGAGAGTTGATGTCCAACATGATCATGTATTTCTCTTGCGATGCGATTTCTTTCGTTTAGTGTTGCAATATGGATTTCGTGATCTTGTTTATCAATGAGGTCTTGATTTTGTTGTTCCAACTTCAGGGACAGCTCTTTTGTTGTATCCAAAAGATGAAAATACCTTGCTTTATAACCGAGGATGTCTTTGCTTTTCAATCGAATGAATACAGCCAACATAATAACAATAAAGATCAGAAAAGCCTCAATTAAGCTATGATTAAGAAAAAAATCTGAGAGAGGCAACAATGGTAAAGCATAGAGATAACGTAGAGGTTCGTCCATCAAATCATAGATGATCAGTGGGATAAAAAATATAAGATCTTTATAAAAAAAGCAAATAACGATAAAGAATACATACAAAAAATAGCGCAAAAAGGGCTTATGTTCAAAAACCATTAGGAAGCTGGTGATAGCAACTGCTATAAGCAAGGGTATGACACTTAACTCAGATGTTTTCATAGCTTGGTAAATGACGGTACAGCAAATGAAAAGAACAATCTTATCCATATAGTCGAAATGGTTTCTCATGGCCTTCTCCTTCTTTACGTAGATGCGTTCGTAACTATATATTTTAGTAATAGTTCAACTATATAGTTTTGAGTTCTTTAGCTTCATTATACCCATAAATATGACATTTGTCATAAAAAGTTGTGAGTGTGTTCACTTACGTGATGGTTATGAGAGGTCTATAATGAAGTCATGGTCAATACTATGTTATATGAATACGATTAATGGAGGTTATTATGATTGTACATGTAGAAAATTTGGTAAAAAGATATGGGGAATTAACGGCAATTGATCATCTTTCTATGGATGTGAGACAAGGTGAGATATTTGGTTTATTGGGACCCAATGGTTCAGGGAAAACAACAGCGATTAACTGTATCCTTTCTTTATTAAAATATGATAAAGGCATTATAGAGATTTTTGATAAACCTATGACACCCTATGCTTATGATATAAAAAAAGATATAGGTATTGTCATGCAGAATGTTGCTGTTTTTGAAGAGCTTACTGTTTATGAGAACATTGATTATTTTTGTGGTCTATATATTACAGATAAAATACAAAAAGACGCCTATGTAAAAGAAGCCATAGAATTTGTTGGTCTTGTTGACTTCGTTAAGTTTTATCCCAAAAAGCTAAGTGGTGGTTTACTTAGACGATTAAATATTGCCTGTGGCATCGCCCATAAGCCAAAATTGATTATATTAGACGAACCAACGGTTGCCGTAGACCCTCAAAGTCGCAATAAGATATTGGAAGGCATCGTAGCATTAAACCGTCAAGGGGCAACAATTATCTACACTTCTCATTATATGGAAGAAGTTGAACAAATTTGTTCAAGAATCATGATTCTTGATAAAGGAAGAATTATTGCAGAAGGTACAAAAGAAGAGTTAAAAAATATGATATCTCTTGGTGAAAAGATATTCGTTGAAGTATTTGGCTTAAGTGATGCACATATTAAAGATATTGAATTATTGCCAAATATCACTTCTGCAACCTATCAAGATCATACTTTGTATATAAAGTCACATAAAGGTAAGAATAACCTAGAAAATATATTGGATTATATTCGTAAAAATGGCATTAATTTTGGAACTATTTATTCAGAGAAGCCTACACTCAATGATGTCTTTTTAGAAATCACAGGTAAAGAGCTAAGAGACTAGGAGGTCACTATGTTTATTCATATATTTAAGTATAGGTTCAAGTCACTGATTAGAAATAAGTCTATGATTTTTTGGACTATGATTTTCCCATTATTATTAGCAACTTTCTTTAGCCTAGCGTTTAGTGGGCTTAATGATCATGAAAGGTTCAATACCATCAATATTGGTATTATCGATGATGATAATTATCAAAATGATTATGCTTTTCAGGCATTGATTCAATCCTTGTCACAAGATGAGGAACCAATGTTTGCAGCGTTTCTTATGAAGGAAAGTGAAGCAAAGGAAAAACTGGTCTCAAGTCAGATTGATGGTTATATACACGTTGGTAGTCCTATGACCTTAACCGTCCACCAAAGAGGATTCAATCAAAGTGTTATTAAGCTATTTCTAGATCAATACAGTCAGACCTATTCTGCCGTTATAAACATTATAGAAGGGGATGTGACGGCTGTCCATGGTTTGGTAAATTCACTAGAAGAAGGAACGGAATATACCAAAGAATTCCAACTTAGTAAAGCAAATCCTGACAATACACTGATGTATTTTTACGCACTTATTGCTATGAGTTGTCTATATGGTTCATTTTTTGGGCTAAGAGAAGTCATTGATATTCAGGCAGATCAATCCGCCCATGCAGCCAGAGTCAATCTATCACCGGTACATAAACTTAAAGCATTTATCTATAGTGGGGCATCTTCCGTACTGATTCATACAACAGAGTTGATGATTCTCCTTGCCTATCTACATTTTGGGTTGGGTATTGATTTTGGTCATCAATATGGTTTTGTCCTCTTTACAACATTTATAGGTAGTGTCGTTGGCATTACCATGGGCGCTTTAATTGGTGTGGTTGTGAAAGGTGGCGAAGGTATTAAAACCGCTATATGTATTGGTGTCAGTATGCTAGGCTCATTTCTTGGAGGAATGATGTATGGTGACATGAAGTACATCATTGATCAAAATGTACCAATCATAGGTAGGCTAAACCCGGTCAATGTACTGGCAGATGCCTTCTATGCTTTATATTATTATGATGACTATGAGCGATACAGTATGAACATTCTAAATCTCATAATCTTCATCCTTGTATTTTCTATGATTGCCTATACGATTATTAGGAGGGAAAAATATGCCAGTATTTAAACTATGTCTTAAGATATTCAAAAAAAAATTACCGGTCATGATGATTTATGTAGGTCTTTTCCTAGGTATATCTCTTCTTATAGCCAGTGCAACAAGAACGGAACGAGAAAAAGGTTTCGTTCAATCGAAGACCAACATTGCCATTATCAATTATGATCAAACGCCTTTAGTGACAGGATTAATCAACAGCTTAGAAGAAATAGCAAATATTGTACCCTTAGAAGATGCGTCAAGTGCATTACAAGATGCTTTGTATTTTAGAAAAGTAACCTATATACTTAGAATACCGGAAGATTTCACTGAGAAGTTTTTAAAGGGTGATGAGGTTTGGATTGAAAAAACAAGTATTCCAAATTCGGTGGATGCGGTATATGTTGATCTACAGGTCAATCAATATCTAAGAATAGCTGAGTTGTACAAGTCACAGTCTCATATAGATCATGCTACAATTGCTGACTACATCAAAAAAGATATGGAAATAGAAACAAAGGTTAATTTTAATGGTGGCGAAGAAGTCAAACAAGATCAAAGCTATGCCATGTATTACTATAACTATCTAGCATATTCACTTTTTTCTATACTTATATTAGGCATATCTACGATTATGTTGGTTTTTAATAATCAAGACCTTAGACGGCGTAATGCATGTTCACCTGTAACGGCGGGTAGCTCTAGTTTTCAGTTTGTTTTGGCAAATGGTGTATTTGCTGTAATATGCTGGGCCATTATGGTCGGGTTTTGCATTCTATTTGATTATAAAAACAGTAATACGACCAATACACTGTTATTTCTTATTAATTCCTTTGTCTTTACCTTATGTGCTGTGAGCATCAGTTTCTTAGTGGGGAATTTGGTCAAAAATCAAGAGGGCATATCAGCACTTACAAATGTCATTGCCTTAGGTCCTAGTTTTATTAGTGGCGTGTTTGTTCCTCAAGAGTTTCTCGGGGAGAATGTTCTGAAGATTGCTAGTTTTACACCAACTTACTGGTATGTTAAAGCGAATAGTACCATTGCGAATCTAAACAGCTTTGATCTGGCAAGTTTAAGAGAAACCATGGGGTACACGGGCGTAGTTTTAGGATTCGCCATTGCTTTTCTTTCTTTGGCTTTAGTTGTGGGCAAAAAGAAACAATTAAGCCAAGAAGCCTAATTGTTATGGTAGGTAGTATTATTTCACTCGATTACGTCCTTCAGCTTTTGATTGGTATAGACGTTGATCTGCTAACTCAACCAATTCTGTAGCGGATTTGGCTTCTTGTGAGCTTGCAACACCAAAGCTGACATGTATATGGAAAGTGAGGCTTTCAGTTTCTATAGGGGTAGTTGCAATAAGCTTCCTTAATGTATCTGCCACATGTTGACCTGCATCTAAGGGTGTATCCGGTAGGATAATGGCAAATTCATCACCACCATATCGAAAACAGGTGTCGGTGATCCGAGTTGTATTTTTAAGCGTTTCTCCAATAGTTCTAATTACAATATCGCCAACCAGATGACCATAAGAATCATTAATCACCTTAAAATGGTCGATATCCAGAAGCAGAATCGTAAAGACATTTTTGTCAGGAGCATGTCTACGACGAGATATTTGGGCTAAAGCCATGTTCAATGATTCATAAAAATGGCGATGATTAAAGAGACCGGATAAGCCATCGCGCATAGATAAGAATTCCAAGCGTTGATTGGCTTCTTGAAGTTGTTTGTTGAGTAAAGTGAGCTGTTCTTGAGCAACTTTAAGATCCGTAATATCTTTAGAAGTACCCCAGGTGCCTATGATGTTTCCCTCTTCATCAAGGAGAGGGTACTTTGATGCCAGGAACCAAGTAATGGCACCATCGGATTGCACCCACTTTTCAACATGACCAATCATAGGTTTTCCGGTTTGAATAATGCGCTGTTCATCATCATAAGCTGCCTTTGCAAAAGAATAAGGGAAGTAATCAAAATCATCCTTACCAACCATATCAGCGGGATTAGATTCATGTTGCTGTATCGCATGTGCTTTACTATTTAAGATGAACTTAGATTCTAGATTTTTAAAATAAATGGTATCTTCTGAATTGTTTAAGATGGTCCTTATAACGAGACCTTCAGGTAAACTCAAGGGTTGCCGATTGTTGTGTTTAGTTGAATTGTGTTCATGGTGACCAATTGACATAATGTCCTCCTTGATTTTTAGCATCTTACAGGAAATTTGTGCAAGATTTATGTAAATATATTTAAATTATAACATTTTATCATCATGTTTGCCAATAACAATATCATAAATGAGATTTTTATTTGAGGTGATGAATTTGAACAAAAATATACAAATTTATGAAAAATATCTAGAAGAAAAAATGAATCAAAAGACTTTATCCAAGCAGGATTTATTGAATCATAGAGCGCAAATCGCCTATCTACAACATGAAAGGTATATTCATTTATTGGTCACATGTGTGGTTTCAATTATACTCTTTATGATCTTGATGGTGTGTCTATATTATGACAGCATATTACTGAATCTGTTACTTATTATTTTTGTTGTGCTGGACGCTTTTTATGTACGCCATTATTATGTTTTAGAAAACACCATACAACGTTGGTATAAGGTCGAAATTGATATTATAACACTTATAAACAACCTGAAATAGCATCATAAAAAAGAAAGCATCTGCCATTCGTAAAACGACGGGTAGATGCTTTCTTCTATAACATATAAACCTGAACTATATTTTAAGGTTTTCTTTATATCTTCTATAAGTAAGCAAGACAACTATTTTGAATACAGTCGTAACCACATAACTAATGAACAGTGTTGCTAGAGTAGCACCTAACAATCCAAAAAGCCCGGGAAGGTAGGCAGTTAATTGGAGCTGAATGAAGAAGACCAAAATCATAAGCCAAAAGTACTTTTTACCAAATCTTAAGTTCATCGCGACGCTTGAAAAGCCACTCATGGGATGATCTTCATTTTCCATAAGCAGTAGTACCCAAGAACCAAGAAAGGCTTGAAGTAAACAGGTTAAGAAAAGAATACCATAGCCACCGGTTAATACACCAACAGTTATTAAGTACAATAGGTAAGGAATCAATAAGAGAACGAACCCAATTGTATATAGAAAAAAGAGACCGATTTTGGTTAAGAGCACTTTAAGGAAAAAAGCGCGGATGCCGTTGAAAAATATTTTGGCACTTGGTTTCTCACCATTCACGGATCCAATGACAATACTGTTAATACCAAGATCAAGGGCCATAAAAACTAAGCTGAAAATCAAGATCAAAAGTATGGTTATGATTGCAATACTAACAAGATAGGTCCAATTGGCCTGTGATGCAGTAAATGACATAATCGTACCCATAACAAAGAAAATCACAACAAAAATCATTACAAAACCAAGTACAAGCATAATTAGGTTTGCGATTAATGCAGGTAGAAATAAACCCTTGTAACGACGACTAAGTGTTAAAGCTTCTTTCATATCATCCATCAAATTATTAAAGTTGTTCATGATTGCACCCCCTCGTTTTGGATTTCTTGAGTTGGTAGGTCATCATATACGGCCTCTTCTATATGCCAGCCTTCATTATAGAGAACAATGGTTGTCAATCCGAAGAAAATATTAAAAAGCATTTGGATCAATCCGGTTATGATGGTGCCGACAGTAATTAAGGTTGTTATGCCAATAACGAATAGCTTTAGAACATCATAGTTGAAAAAATCATTCAAGAAAGGAAAATCCTGTGATGAAAAATCAGAAGGCATATCTTGAATAATATTATTCGTATTATTGGTGGTTTGGGGGATGTTTGAAGATCCACCACCACCACCACCGCCACCACCACCGCCAGAAGCGATACTGGTCATGGCATTTCTAATAATAACAAATGACATTGTTGGGATGAAATTGGCTTTTGCAAATCGGTAACTGTTCTTAAAAGCTCCACCAAGCGTGGTGCCATCCGACACCAATGAAGCTTTCCAAACCAGTAGAAAAGTACTGACTAGGATAGGGATCAAAGTAAAGCCTACGGTTAGTGTTAGGATACCGGTAATAAAATAGGGTATAAGGGCCAAGAGCCAAAAAAATATTATAAGAATATTACCACCTAAAAACTTGAAAAAGTAGGTACCGGCCCCTGTTGAAAAATCACCAGCAGTCAATTTTCCTTTATAGGCTTTGTAGAACATATGATAAAGACCGGATTCTACATAGGTTGATCCAAAAATCATAACCAGTAAAGTGAGAACGACTAATAATGAAGGTATGCCTCGGAATTCGGACCAAAAAAGACTTGTAAATCGTTCAAAGTCCATTGTTGTAAGATGAATCATCTTGTCACCGATACTAAGTAAAGTGAATGCACTTGCAATAATCAGAATCCCCCGGATAACAAGAAATATAATCTGTGGTTTGTAAAGTTGTTTGTTACTTAAGTTCAATTGAAATGCTATTTTGAAATAATCAAAAAGCTTAAGAATTTTATTAAAACTATTTCCTTTCATTTGGTACTCCCTTCTCATGATATTTATTTATATGGGTTAAAGTGTTGTTTGAATCTTTAACCATTGTTGCATCAACAATAAAAGTAGTATAGCACAAGAATAAGAAAAAATGACAAAAAAACTTACGTTTTAATCCAATTTTAAGAAAGTAGAGAATAAAAAAATGAAGTTTTCCAAAAAGGTCTTAGCCAAGTTATAGCAACAGATAAGAAGCATGAGCAATAGTTAGAAGGGCATATCTTCCTTTACAAAAAAAAATGATTATGCTACAATAAGAGTTGTGTGAACAGACAACTTATATTAATATTAAAGTTGTTGGTTAAAAATCTATATTATGAATACAATACACAAAAAATAGGAGGATTACTATGAAACGGAAAATTTGGAAGAAAATAACCATGGTACTTATGAGTGCTGTGTTGGTTATAAGCTTAGGTGCTTGTGCTAGTGAACCGGAGAAAATCGTAATTGGAGAAGGTGATTGGGATAGCAATGCATTCCATGACCAAGTGGTTAAAGTTATCTTAGAAGAAGGATATGGTGTTGAAACAGAAATCATTATTGCGGATACTGCGGTTATGATTTCAGGGCTAAAAAATAAAACGATTGATTTAGCGCTTGAATTATGGGCGGACAATGTGCCGACGTATCCGGAAGATATAGAAAATGGTGATTATGTAAAACTAGCCACTAACTTTGATGATAATGTCCAAGGTTTATATGTACCTGCTTATTTAGTTGAAGGTGATGATGCTTTACTTCCGGATCTAAAATCTGTGCAAGATCTACCGGAATATGTAGAATACTTTACAGATCCTGAAAATCCTGATATGGGTATCATCTATGGTGGACCAGAAGGTTGGTCAGCAACAGCGTTCCTTCATAATAAAATGGAAGCCTATGGTTTAGATGAACATTATAACTTTAAAACAATTGATTCAGGTGCAACATTAAATGCAACACTTGCATCTGCTTATGCAAAAGGTGAACCATGGTTAGGTTATAACTGGGAACCTACATGGGTCATGGGCTTGTTTGACTTAGTGTTATTAGAGGATACGCCTTACTCTGCTGATGATTTTGCAGCCGGCATCGGATCGTTTCCATCTGTGGACGTACAAGTAGTATCTACACCAGAATTTGTGGATGAGTATCCAGAAATCACTGAATTTTTAAAACAATATACAACATCTTCACAATTAACAAGCGAGGCTCTCGCATACATGCAAGAGAACGATGTGGAAGCTGATGTAGCAGCTAAGTGGTTCTTAGAAGAGAAGCAAGACATATGGGCAGATTGGGTAACAGAAGAAGCCTATGATAAGATTATGACTGCCATTCAATAAATCGCAACATATATGTAAGAGTAAAGAGAGAATCAAAAGGTGGAAACATCTTTTGATTTCTTATTCTGTTTTTCAAGTAAAAAGGAGTTGATTAAACATGTTTAGTTTTCCAGACGCATTACGTTTTCAAATCAGTGAGCCAATTGATAATTTTGTCAATTGGTTGCTGGTAAATTTAGGCGGGTTCTTTGACGCCATCACTCAGTTTATACTAACAATTTTTAACGGTATCGAATTTACACTGAACATCATACCATGGTGGTTAATGGTGATTGCCTTGTTTTATGCTGGCTATAAGTTATATAGTCTCAAGATGGGGATTGCACTTTCTGTCATGCTCTTATCTATTGGATTTTTCGGCTTATGGGATATGATGCTCTATACTTTAGCAATTGTCATTATTTCTGTACTGGTTTCCTTAGTTATGGGATTACCTCTTGGTATATTCATGGCAAAATCAGACAGAACCAAACGGATTGTTATGCCGATACTAGATGCCATGCAAACCATGCCAAGTTTTGTTTACCTATTACCGGCAGTTATGCTTTTTGGTTTTGGTAAGGTACCGGCCGTATTTGCGACAACAACCTATGCATTACCCCCTCTTATCCGACTGACTTACCTTGGTATTTCCAATGTGGATAAAGAAGTCATTGAGGCAGGATTGTCCTTTGGTTCCACACCTAAACAAATGTTGATGAAGATAGAATTACCTCAAGCGCTTTCAACCATTATGACAGGCGTAAATCAAACTACAATGATGGCCATGGCTATGGTTGTTATATCATCCATGATTGGTGCTGAAGGTATTGGTGAGCAAGTTTTAATATCAATTCGTAGACTTGAAGTTGGACAAGGTTTTCAGGCAGGCTTAGGTATTGTTTTTCTGGCGATTATTCTAGATCGCGTCTTACAAGGTTTTGCCAACAGACTTAAGGAAACGGAGTGATAAATATGGATAAGAAGAAGATTGAAATCAAGAATTTGACCTTGATATTTGGAGATAAAAAAGAAGAAGCTCTAGAAATGCTGGAAAATGGCGTTACGATACAAGAAATAAGAGAAAAGACAGGAACAGCTGTTGGTGTTAATAATATTAACATTGATATTGAAGAAGGGGAAATGTTTGTCATTGTTGGTTTGTCAGGCAGTGGTAAATCCTCCTTAATTCGTTGTATGAATATGCTGAACGTGCCAACGAAAGGCCAGCTACTTATTGATGGTGACGATATAACCAAATACAATAAGGAACAATTGTTGGATATGAGAAGAAATAAAGTAGCCATGGTATTTCAACACTTTGGTTTACTGAGCCATAGAACAGTTTTAAAGAACGTAGAATATGGACTTGAAGTACAAGGTGTTTCAGAAGAAGAAATAACGAAAAAAGCGATGGAAGCTATAGAACTTGTAGGTCTTAAAGGCTGGGAAAACTATTTTCCAAGACAGTTAAGTGGTGGAATGAAGCAAAGAGTGGGTATTGCCAGAGCGTTAACCAACGAACCGGAGATACTCCTTATGGATGAACCTTTTGGTGCCCTTGATCCGTTAATACGTAGAGAAATGCAAACGGAGCTTTTAAGCATGGAAGATTATATGGAAAAAACCATTGTTTTCATAACCCATGATATGAATGAAGCTTTTAAACTGGGTGATAGAATCGCCTTGCTTAAAGATGGTGAACTGGTACAGATTGGCCAACCCAATGATTTCTTTGAAAATCCGGCGAATGATTATGTGAAGAGCTTTATTGAAGACGTTGACAAATCAAGAGTACTAAGAGTAAGAACAGTTATGCGTCAACCTTTCACACTCGCTAAAAAAGGTGAGTCAAGAGAAGGGGTCATTAAAAAACTGGAGAGCTTTAATAGAGAATTCTGTTTTGTTGTGGATGATGATCGAAAACTATTAGGTTATGTTGCGTATAAGGATCTAATTAAATTGGAGAAAAGCAATATTAATGATGCAATCGTTACAGATATAGAAAGCTTACATAGAAATGCTTATCTTCACGAGATATGGGAGAAGCTAGATAAAAGTAATTATGATGTTGCAATCACAGATAAAGCAGGGCGGTTAAGAGGTGTCATCAGTTATGAAGATGCCGTTAGCGCTTTAGCTTAAAAAATAAAGAAGAAGTGTCATTGTATACTACAATGACACTTCTTCTTATTCATGCCTTTCTTGTTCTCTAGGGAAATCTATGCTATATTAATGCGTTGAGCAGCGCATTAACTATCAAGGACGTCTTTCCTGCCGGAACAATTTGCTTCGCAAAGCGAGGGGGATAAGACATTCACACTGTATCTGTCTCTTCGGGAGGCCTAATCCTAGTATTTATAATTGTAGCAACAAGTATACCTAGGGTTGTTTCCACTACCCTTAATAAAATGTAGGTATTAATGGATTCAGCACCAATATTAATCATAATCGTTAAATAGACAATACTTGCAATGGCTGCGGAACCACCCTTTTTTGCAAGCGTGGTCAAATGGATGACCACAATAATGCCTAAGGTCAATGTGATGGTGTTGCTGGGAAAGAACCAAACAATTAGAGCACCAACACAAGCGCCTATTAATGTGCCTAAAAACCGGTTAATTCCGACTCTTTTTGTGCTTTCTAAAGAATTCTGTGTTGTGATAACTGCTGCGATACAAGCAAAAAAAGGAAAATCAGCATTCCATATGCGCCATATGGTAATACAAAGGAAAACGGATAGGGCTGTTTTGAATGTCCTCATCCCAGGTAGATATTCTCGAATGGTGTGCATGGTTGATCTCTCCTGTCTTCACATTTAATCCTTTAAGTATACATGATTATAAGGATTTTTTCTATAGAAGATGGTCCTTTGAGAAATCAAGATATTAATATTTTGTAGAATCAGGTCTTTTCATAAAAGCCCTTTCTATGTTATATTAGTAGAAGTTTAAATAAAAAAATATGAGGTATAGGAAATGTTAGAATATCAAAACAATCAGAAAATTCGAGAAACCAATCCATGGGTTTATGTTTTTTTGGGCATTGTCATTATGATGTGCTTAGGTACCGTCTATTCATGGAGTATTTTCAGAGGCTCTGTTGAAGCTCTTTTTGATGTGGGTACTGTTCAAAGCGGCATGCCATATATGTTTTCCTTAGCATTTTATGCTTTTTCCATGTTGGTCTCAGGCAAATATATTGATCGATTTACACCTACAAGTATGATGTCAGTTGGTGGTATCCTAGTTGGTATTGGTTGGTTTGCTTCAGGTTATGCAGAGAATATCTATATGTTAACACTGACCTATGGCGCTATTGTGGGCATAGGCGTTGGTATCATCTACGGTGTACCGATATCGGTTGTAGCAAAGTGGTTTCCTAATAAGAGGGGATTGGTTGTAGGTCTTGTATTAACAGGTTTTGGACTTTCACCTTTTGTGACCGCGCCGGCTGCAAAAGCTTTAATCGAAACTTTTGGTGTTCTAGATGCATTTAAAATATTAGGTTTATCTTTTGCCATAATCATTCCTTTACTATCAAAATATATAAAGCTGCCTGAAGGAAGATTATTTATAATTAAGCCCCATCATTTAGAAAATAGCGATAGTTTTTCAACTCAAGAAATGATGAAGACAAAAAGCTTTAAAAGCCTATATATATGTTTTGTTCTAGGTACAATGATTGGTTTAACCATTATTGGCATGACCAATAATATCGGTGTTGACCTTATAGGATTATCATCATTAACAGCGCCTTTGTTTGTATCTGTTTTTGCAGTGTTTAATGGTATTGGCAGGCCTCTTTTTGGATGGTTAACGGATAAGCTTTCTTATAAGAAAGTGATGCTGTTATCTTTTATCTTGATTCTAACAAGTGCAAGTCTGATGCTTTTTGCAAACGAAGGTAGTGTGGTTATTTATATAATATCTTTTTCCATCTTCTGGATGAACTTAGGTGGGTGGCTGGCTATAGCACCGACATCAACACTATTATTATACGGTGGAAAGAATTACAGTCAAAATTATGGTGTCGTATTTACAGCCTATGGTATTGGAGCGATTGCCGGTGTCTATGTATCGGGATTACTATTTGATTATTTTAATCACCATGATGTTATTTTCTATTTTATTATTAGTTTATGTTTATTAGGTATTGTTCTATCTCAAAGCATGCCCAAAAATCAATAAAACAAAAAAAGTATATCATGCATGTGATAGCCTCATGCTTCTTATTGACAAAATTTCTTGTAAGATTTATAATTAAACTAGAATTAGCACTCATTACAACAGAGTGCTGACAACGTGTTGGTTATATGAAGAAGAAAGGAGGCATCATCATGAATATGGATAAATTTACACAAAAATCATCAGAAAGTATAGAATGGGCTCAAAAAATGGCAATTAAGTTAAATAACCAATATATTGATGGCGAGCATCTTCACTATGGACTTATAGCAGTAGAAGATGGCCTGGTTTTAAAAGTGCTAGCACATATGAATGTGAATATTAAGGCCTATGTTCATGATTTAGAGCAACAAATAGAGAAAATACCTAAGGTATCTGGTGAGGGTATTCAGATTTATGGTTCAAGAAGAATGAACCAATTGCTTCTTGTGGCAGAGGATGAAGCAAAATCCTTTAACGATGATTACATTAGTCTAGAACACATTTATATAGCACTGCTTAAAGAAAAGAATACACCATCTGCAGAACTATTTATGAAACATGGTATTGATTTAGAAAGATTTTTGAAGTCTCTTAAAGCGCTTCGTACAGATCAGAGAGTCATTAATCAGAATCCGGAATCAAGCTACAATATATTGGAAAAATATGGGCGTGATTTAGTTGTATTAGCCAGAGCGGGTAAACTGGACCCGGTTATTGGTAGAGATAGTGAAGTTCGAAGGCTGATAAGAATTTTATCCAGAAGGACAAAAAACAACCCTGTCTTAATTGGAGAGCCAGGTGTAGGAAAGACTGCAGTTGTAGAAGGGTTGGCACAGAGGATTCTAAACAACGATGTTCCGGAAGACTTAAAAGATAAAAAGTTATATGCCCTAGATATGGGTGCATTGATAGCCGGTGCTAAGTACCGTGGTGAATTTGAAGAAAGACTAAAAGGTGTGTTGAACGAAATTAGTAAATCCAATGGAGAAATCATCCTTTTTATCGATGAGATTCATAACATCGTTGGCGCAGGGAAAACAGAGGGAGCAATGGACGCAGGCAATCTGCTTAAACCGATGCTAGCAAGAGGAGAGCTTAGATGTATCGGTGCAACGACACTAGATGAATATCGCAAATATATTGAAAAAGATGCTGCTCTTGAGAGAAGGTTTCAACCTATTGTGGTCAATCAACCGTCAGTTGAAGATACGATATCTATATTACGTGGTTTGAAAGAAAGGTTTGAGATTCACCATGGTGTGCATATTACAGACCAAGCGTTAGTTGCTTGTGCAATTCTATCCCATAGATATATTACGGATCGCTATCTTCCGGATAAAGCGATAGACCTTATGGATGAAGCTGCCTCAATGATAAGAACTGAAATTGATACGATGCCAGGTGAACTAGATGAAGTTCTAAGGAAGCAGATGCAACTTGAAATAGAAAAGCAAGCATTAATTAAAGAAAAAGATAAAAGTACAAAAGATAGACTATCTATTTTAGAAAAAGATATTGCAGTACTAAAAGAAAAGTCTCAAGCTATGAAAGCACAGTGGGAGCTTGAGAAGTCAGAGCTGATCAAAGAAAAAGAAATAAAACAAGCCATTGAAGCAGTTAGGCGCGATATAGAAGAAGCAGAGCGTGTATATGACTTAAATAAGCTAGCAGAACTAAAATACGGTCAATTACCTGAGTTAGAAAAAAGACTGGCACGAGAGCAAAGTAAAGATATCTTAATGACATCAAAAATGTTAAAAGAAGCTGTGACAGAGGATGAAATTAGCGAGATCGTTTCTAAATGGACGGGGATTCCTTTAAGCAAATTGAATGAATCAGAAAAGGAGAAATTACTGCATCTGGAAAGTAAACTTCATGAAAGGGTTATTGGACAGGAAGAAGCCGTCAGTGCTGTAAGTGATGCTATACTAAGAGCTAGAGCAGGTCTTAAAGATCCGAATAAACCAATTGGTTCTTTTGTATTTTTAGGTCCGACAGGTGTAGGTAAGACAGAACTTGCTAAAGCTTTGGCAGAGGCTTTGTTTGACAGTGAGTCAAATATGGTTAGAATTGACATGAGTGAATACATGGAGCGTCATGCAGTTGCAAGACTCATTGGTGCACCGCCCGGTTATGTAGGCTATGAAGAAGGTGGTCAACTAACTGAAACCGTGAGAAGACAACCATATTCGGTCATACTATTTGACGAGATTGAAAAAGCCCATCCGGAAGTATTTAATGTATTGCTCCAATTGTTAGATGATGGAAGGTTAACAGATAGTCAAGGAAGGACAGTAGACTTCAAGAATACAGTTGTTATAATGACCTCAAATATAGGCAGTCAAGTCCTTCTGGAAGGGATAGACCAGCAAGGTGACATAAGTGAAACAGTAAGACAAGAAGTCTTAGCATTGATGCATCAATACTTTAAACCGGAATTATTAAACCGTTTAGATGAGATTGTTCTTTTTGCACCATTACATTACGATCAAATAGCGGGAATCATTCATTTAACTTTAAAGGCATTACAAGAGAGACTAAATGAGCGACATATCAAGATAAGCATGAGTGATCGTGCCATTATTCAAGCAACACATGAAGCCTATAGCCCTCAATTTGGCGCAAGACCTATAAAACGTTTTATTCAAAAGCAGATTGAAACGAAACTAGGGAAAAAAATATTAGAGGGATCCATAGGTGACGGAGCAGATATCCAAATTGATTATGAGAATGGTGAATATATAATTTCGAATATAACAACGTAATTTATATTCAGAAAAAACAAAAACAAATAGAAGCGATGCCGTCTGGCAACGCTTCTGTTAGTATCTAATAAAATATGGTTAAGGTGTTAAAACTATTTTTTATACTTGGATTGCATTTCTCTAAGAATATTGTCAATCTCAAGAGCCAATCGATCTACCTGTGAGAGATAATCTTCGGCGGATTTTTTATCGCCATGATTATAAGACTCAAGGGCTTTTTGTGCTAATTCATGCATTTTATATCTAGGTTTTTCAAGAAGGCTGATATGGTTTCTAAGAATAGATTCTTTTGAACCGAAATTGGTAATCCATCGACCCAAACGGCTGTTGTCAGCATTAGCAACGAGGGCAATATCAACCTGAGCATTACCGAGAATCATGTTATAGACACACCATCTCCAATTTAAGCTGTCCGTAATAACAAGATCTAAGGAATCGTACATTTCGATGTTGGTGGATTTATGAATAATGTTTTTTCTAAGATCATCAATCTCAAGAGAAACGGTAAAAAAGCCTTGTCCTGTTCTTATACTATCTTCATGAAGTGATTTGGTTTTTTCGTTAATGATTTGTATGGAAGAGGATACTTCTTCTGAAGAAGCGGTTTGTTGTTCAATATTCATATTAATTTGTTCCATGTTCGTTTCGATTGTTTTCGAGGATTGTTCGACTTCTTCAATGGCACCTAGTACTTTTGCCAGTGTCTCCTTACCTTTTAGAAAGGATTTACTGGCTTTTTCAATAGCACTGGTTGAACCTTGAATCTGTGTTCGAAGACTATGGACACTTTCCTGGATAAAACTAACAGATTCCTTTGTATGGTCAGCTAACTTTTTTATCTCGTTAGCCACAACTGCAAATCCTTTACCGCTATTACCGGCTCTTGCAGCTTCAATAGATGCATTTAAAGCCAGTAAGTTTGTTTGAGCTGCAACAGACATGATGATGTTTACCATTTCATCAATTTTTTCTGTTTGCTCATTAACACGAATAATCTGCTCTTTGGCAACTTCGGTTTCTTTAAAACTGTTTTCTATTGCAATCATGCTGATATCCATTAATTCTTTACTGTGGACAGATTTTGAATTGGAATCATGAGCAGATACCAGAGCGTTTCGTACAAAGGATGCAATGTCTTCAATATTGGCAGCCATTTCTTCACTGGTTGCAGCTATTGTCTCTACCATGTTGGCTTGTTCGTCTGCTTCGTGAATCATTGACCGAACAAAATCCATTTTCATTAAAGTCTGAAGGAGCTGATTGACCTGCCTGATGAAAGTATTATGACTGGGACAATTGGAGCAAGCAACCATGTTTAACCGTTCTTGCAAGTTTTGATCAATATCGTTATACACATGAGACAGTTTTTTTTGCTGGCCGGATTTGATGGCTTCTAATTCTTCTACCAATATATGAATATCTTGTTGTCCTTGCTTTGTGACATTGTTCTTAGGTTTTGCTTTGAACACGATTATTCCCCCTATATAGTGAATTACTGATGTTTTGTATACAATGTTGTAAAAAAACACCAACTATATTTTAACATTTATTATACTAACTTGCCATCCTTTTAGCGAAGAAAAACCCAAATATTGTCATTTGGGTTTCATATCATACATTCTATGATCAGCTATATGAAATAACGTCTTTAGACTGTCTCCATCTCTTGGAAATTCTCCAAGACCATAACTGAAAGAACAGTGCATTTTTTGCTTAACGGGTGTTAAGTCTATAGATTGATTTGTAATTTTGAGGTGTATCTTTTCCATTTTGATTAAGGTCTGTTCATAGTCACTGTTGAAAAAAACGATAACAAATTCGTCGCCCCCATACCGTGCTAGTAAATCCGTTTCGCGTATTAAATGGCTGAACCGCTCAGCAAAAGTGGCTAAAACTAAGTCGCCGACTGAATGACCATACAAATCGTTAATTTGTTTGAAATTATCAAGATCAACAACGACCAAGGTAACTTTTTCACCCTTGCGTTTGCTCCTGGCGAGGTTATTTTCGAAAAGTTCTTCAAAATATGGACGGTTGAGCACTTTGGTTAAGCCATCGTATTTTGATAGATGCAAAAGCTTCTCATAGAGTTGGTGGTTGGTTATGGCGATGGTGGCTTGATTAGCAAAATAAGCCATAAGCGTGACATCTTGTTCATCAAACATATTATTTTCTTCACTATCGATGTTGATTGAACCATAGAATTGTCCGTCAATAAGTATAGGCGCACTCAACGAGCTCTTAAGGCTTAGGGCATCTATATCTTTCATTGAGTTGAATGTGCTTTCATTAATAAAGTCCTTTGAGTATTTCAACAAATCTTCAATGATAATGGGACCGCTAAAATGGCCACCGGTAGCTTGCCACTGATAGGATTCCTTAGGATCAAGGGTAATGTTGTATAAATCATCATCAAAGCCCACAATGGCTTGAAATTCTAAGTTACCTTCATGATTCATGACCAGGATGGAACCGAATTTCGCTTTTGGGATGACCTCAATTGCTTTGTTTAGAATAATAGACATTAATTCCTTAAGACCGCTAACTTGAATCATGGTATTACTAAGTTCTAACATAATTCTTTGAGAACGTAACATACGAACTTGGTCATTTGAGCTGGTACTAAGTTCCTTCAGTCTTTGTTGTGATAGAAAATCCTCTTGTTTATTGGCATAAGTAAATTTAATTAAAGTAATCAGGACGATAAAGAAAGCTACGATCCGGTCATAAGGTGAGGGGAGTAAAGTGAGTGGAAATATCACCAAGATGGATATAGCGCATAATTTAAACCATTCAGTTTTTTTGAAGGTTATCTTTTCATTCATTATTTTTGAAATCCCATCTCAAATCTAGTGTAAGGGTTATAAATATGGTTACAGGGTCAAAACTAAGTTTCACTAAGTTCACATAGAATATATAGATTACGTTGATACATTCATAACTATATATTGTATGCGAAAGTTCAACTATATAGTTTTGACACCTTAACCATATATATAAAAGTACTTATAATTATTATAAAGCATAGTAGGAATAAGTAAACATGAAAATAATATTTAATGTCACCATTTCATAAGAATGGACATTATTTTATAGGCTATTGCTTTTTTTTTAGGGTACAATATTATTAAAGTGTAATGCATCACAAAAGATCAATAAGCCCAAAATGATGTGAATGCGTAAATGTTAGGGTATCTAAGGAGGATTATGAATGAAAAATATTAAAAAAATATGGCATGAAATCTATGGTGATTTGTATGAGGATGCGGACAAAATGTTAGAACCGTTTCTTGAATCCATTGAAGCGGTTAAAAAAGAGCATTTTAGTCAAGTGAGTACATCAGATCATACATGGTACAAAGATGCGGTGGTGTACTCAACATATGGTGATCTATTTAATAAAGATTTGAATGGTTTAAAAGAAAAACTAGACTATATTCAAGACTTAGGTGCAAATTGCCTTTGGTTGTTACCAATCTTGGAATCACCTATGAAGGATGCCGGATTTGATATATCCGATTATGAAGGCATACGTGCATCACTCCTTGGTCTGCCCGAAGAGGCTACTTCAGAAGAAAAAAATACGAAATTCATAGCATTCATTGATGAAGCGCATAAAAAGGGGATTAAAGTAATCTTTGATATTGCCATGAATCATTGCTCTATAGAACATGAATGGTTTAAAGAAGCTAGAAAGTCAAAAGATTCGCCTATGCGAGATTACTTTATATGGTCGACGGATACATCATTATATAAAGAAGCAAGGATAATTTTTAAGGGCATGTGTGATAGCAATTGGGAACATGACCCAACAACAGACGAATATTATTTCCATCGATTTTTTGAGATACAACCGGATTTGAATTATCGAAATCCTCAAGTACTTATAAAAATGACAAAAGCACTAATGAATTGGCAGATTAAGGGTGTAGATGGCTTTAGAGCGGATGCTGTTCCATATATATGGAAGGAAGAAGGCACCATTTGTGAAAATCTTCCCAAAACCCACAAAGTGGTTCAGTTTTTTAGAGCTGTCCTAGATTACTTAAAACCAGGAACATTATTACTTGCGGAAGCATGCCAACCCCCCAAAGAAGTTGTTGATTATTTTGGGGAAGATAATGAGTGTAATGGCGCCTATCATTTTCCGGTTATGCCAAGAGTCTACAAGGCTATCGCTGAAGAGAAAAAGGATGCCATAGAAATGGTCCTTCAACCCAGTTTCACACCGGATATCCCAAAAAACAGTCAATGGTTTATGTTTTTAAGATGTCACGATGAATTAACCTTAGAAATGGTAACCCCTGAGGAACGTAAATACATATTCGACCATTATGCAAAGGACCCTAGCTGGGACTTTAGACAAGGTGAAGGCATATCAGCCAGATTAGCAGATCTGATGGATAGAAATCTAGACAGAATCTTGCTTGCCAATTCCATTATGTTTACGTTACTTGGCACACCTATCGTTTTTTATGGGGATGAATTTGCTAAGGGTAATGATATTGCTTATTACGAAAAAATGTATAAAGAAACCGGCTACAAGGATACAAGGTATCTAGGACGTGGTACTATAGATTGGCCGGAAGTTGAAGCGAAATTAGCAGATGCTGAGTCACTAGAATATAAGACCTACCATGGTATTAAGAAAATGATAGAAATAAGAAACAACTATAAAGTTTTTGGTCGTGGTGAAAGAATCTTTATAGATGTTAAAGATGAAAAAGGTGACATCAATAAAGCGATTCTTGCTTATGAAAGAACCTATGAGGAAGAATCAGTTTTAATATTACAGAATCTATCGCAAAAAGAGCAGCATGTATTATCACCAGAGTTAAATGAAATGGCGCAGGATTTACTTGGACAGAAGATGATCTGGAAAGCAAATAAGCTGGTATTGCCACCTTACGGTTATCATTGGTGTTAAGCTATTTGGCTAGAAGTGGTTCGTATTTTTCGGCGATGTCTAAAAAATGCTTAAAAATATGCTCTAAATCAGAGCCAAAATCAGTAAGGATATAGCCGGATCTTATATGGTCACTTTCCTTGATAATAGCTTTTTTCTCAGTAAGCAGTGCTAGCTTTCGGTTAAGCTCAGTGTGACTTAGACCTTCAATATGATTGAGTATGTCAGAGTAATTGGAATAGCCCATGGATATGGTCATGAGTATTTCCGGTATCCATCTCAACTTCATGATATCTTGTATTATTTCAAAACCTTGATTTGTTGTCGTCATAGTATTTCCTTTCGTATTAAGAACATATTTGTTCCTTTTTGTTTCTTATTATATAGGTTATACTATCACTATAGCAAGTTAATCATGTATTTAAGGAGGAAAAAAATGAAACATATTGAGAAAATGAATGTGTACCTAGCGAATCTATCTATTTGGAATGTTAAGCTTCATAATTTACACTGGAATGTAACCGGAATGCAATTTATGCCTTTGCATCAATTTACGGAAGCTATGTATGATAAGACATTTGCAGCCTATGATGATGTAGCAGAGCATATTAAGATTAAAGGCTTTAAACCACTGGTTAAAGTGAAGGATTATCTTGAAGTTGCAACAATAAAAGAGTTAGATTTCAAAGATTTTACAGCAAATGAAGTACTAGATTATGTAGGAAGTGACATTGAGCTCATGCGTGATTTTGCAGTTGAAATCCGTAACCTAGCCGATGAAGAAAGTGACTTTACTGCGGTTGGCTTGTTTGAAGATTATATAGCTGACTTTGAGAAGAACCTATGGTTCTTAAGACAAATTAAAGGTTAATTAGGTATACTAAAAAGCAAATGATATTTATGTCATTTGCTTTTTCTTCTAATCTATCAGTAATTAAGTTTGGGTGTTATTTTTGTATTGACTTGGTGAATACCCGGTATGTTGCTTAAAAACGTAAGAGAAATAGGCAGGATCATCAAAACCAACAAGTACAGCAATTGTATAGGTTTTTATATTATCTGTCTTCAGCAATTGTTTGGCCTTTTCTATGCGGAGATTTCTTAAGGTCTCGGTAATTGTTTGACCGGTTTTATCCTTATATAAGCGACTTAAGTAAGAACTGTTAATATGTACATGTTCTGAAATGTCTTTTAACTTAATGGGACGATGATAGTGGCTTTCCATATAAGCGTTTACTTGTGTAATGATATAATAGTTATTACCTTCACATAAATATTGGGTTATGGTTCTAATCATATGACAGAGGACTTGAGTGAGATCATCTATACAAGAAGCATTCAGTATCTGCCTATAAGGTTCTTGATTAACAAATACATCAGTAAGATTCAAATTATGCTTATGTATGGCATTGATGCAAATGGTATAGATGGCAATACCCATAGATTTAATATAATCAATGGGTTCTTTGTTGTTACTCATTGTTGTAAACATTGACATAATAATTTCTATCGCTTCATCACATTTATCTTTTGTTATGCAGTGCATAATACGCTCAAGATTTATTTCTACAAAGCTAGGATTTTCTTTTGGCCCATCAAAATTTGAATAAATCGTTAAATGATTTTTACCATAAAATGAGTTGTCCAGACATCTTTGTGCTTCCATAAATGCGATTGGCGCTGTTTCTAAATTGGTGTGGAGGTTACTTATCCCAATAAAAATCTGCTCTTTTATATATTCATCTACAAAACTATTAATGTCATGGCATTTATTTGCCAGAAGTTCTATAGGGTCATAATCAATGTGTTGATCAAATGCAACAAGTGAACCATAAGTCGAATCATTCAATAAAAAGGTGTATTGATCCAAATCATTTAGAGACAGGTTTATGAATTGAATGGTTTGAGGGTGATTTTCTGTATTTAGGCCGGATATTTTATACAGTAATAAACAAAATTGATCCACAGATATATCATGTGATTTTAAGGTATCCTCAAGAGTAGATGGATCCATCTTTATACCCTCAACAAAATTCTTTATAACTTTCAATTTTTCTTTCTTCTTAACATCACTTAGTTTTAACTCTAAGGATTGAATATGATGATCTTTCAATCGTTGTTCATCTATTTTCTTTGTTGTTTGTTGAATTGTATTTATAATATTTTCTATCGTTGAGGGCTTTACGATGAAATCAGAAACATTATATTGGATAGCTGATTTCGCATATTCAAAATCAGAATAACCAGTATAAAGAATTGTTTTAGCATGGGGATGATACTCATATACAAATTTAGCGACTTCTATCCCATTCGCGCCTGGCATCTTGATGTCGGAAATTACAATATCAACAGATGAGTTTTTTAGATACTCAATTGCTTGTAGACCATTATCAAAATCTCCAACAATCTCACAGTTAAGATCTTGCCAATTAATATAGCCAATGAGACCTTTTCTAATAACAGCTTCGTCATCAATAATTACGACTTGATACATTTTATGCCTCCTTGTCTTTCGGGATTAGTATTTCAGCAGTGGTACCTTGACCAATGATGCTATTAATATGAATCCCATAATGATCACCATAAAGTAATTTGATACGTCGATCAACATTTTGCAGACCAATGTGTTGATTTGGAGATGGTCTATTATGTCCTGAAAGATCTAAAATACTGGCGTCAAAGCCAATGCCATCATCTTCAACTAGAATGTGAAGTTCATGATCACACTCTTCAACTTTTATTGTTAAATGACTGTTGCCGGTCTTTTTTTCAATACCATGAATAATAGCGTTTTCTACTAAAGTTTGTATTGAAAATTTAGGTATATATAGTTGTAACAGACTATCAGAACTTATATCAATAGTGTAGGATAATCTTTCAACAAAACGAACGGTTTGTAAATAAAGATAAAAATTAATGTAATCCAGTTCGTGTTCTATGACATATTTTTCTTGATTAGTAAAAGAAAAGTTACTACGTAATAGTTGTGCAAGGGCGGTAATCATTTGCTCAATTTTTTCATTTTCACTTATTCTCGCTTCCCACGTAATCGTTTCAAGTACATTAAAGATAAAGTGAGGATTAATTTGTGCATGGAGTGCTTTTAATTCACTTTCTTGAACAAGAAGTTGCTTCTCATAAACTTCGTTAAACAAGTATTGTATCTGATCGATCATTTTATTATAAACAATACTTAAATCATTTAATTCTTTGTACTTATACATTGGCATTTTTGCCTTGAAATTACTGTTACTAACATCGGCGATTGTCAATGTAATCTTTTCTAAAGGCTCAGTAATATAACTAACAGAGTAGATACCAACAACAATAGAGATTAAGACACTTAGAATAATAAAATATACATAATCAGGTAAGAAACGCCAAAAATCCCTGCCAAAATACTGTATAGGCGCATAATTAATCAAAGTGAGATCTAAGTCATTGATATGCTCTGATAGAACAAGATATGATTCATTATCACTTGTTATGCGTGTTGTTTTTTTGTAAGCAGCATGTTCTAGGATTTCTTCTGATACCGGTAATCCGATTAAATCGGGATTAGTATTAAATCGATAGATGCCATCATTATCGTAGATAAGGGATATCCAGTCACGATAATCATCCGATTCATACTCACCTTTTAATACTTCAAAGTCAATGCCGATGAGTACCTTTCCCAGTTTTTCTCCCGTTATATAGTCATCAATTGTTTTCATATAATAGATTGTTTTGTTGCTTTCATTGTATCTAATAATGGATTCATTTTCTTGTTTATATAGATCATAGAAATCTAGATTATAATTAAGTAGTGATTCGTCGGGGAGATAATTGAAGAGTAAGGCGTAGTAAGCATCAGAATTCGAGAAAATAAAAACAGATTCAATCAAACCACTATTAAAAGCAAAATCATTGCCCATAATATATTTAAGCTCTGTTTCTATATTAAGCTTTACAAGTTGGTCATTATAATAAGAGGGTTCAGTCTGCTCCTGGATATAAAGATTTTCTCTAATACTTTGATTCGATAGTAATAGGTGATAGCTGTTTTCTAAGATTCTAAGATTGGTTACAATACTATCTTCAAGATGGCTTGTTGCTTGGGAAATAGATGTATCAACGTAATGTGTATAAAAGTAGTCACTTACGAATGTATATATATAAATAAAGAATAAAACTGTAGGTAGTAATATTGAAATCAAAACAATCATAATGATTTTATTACGTAAATGATTATCAAATATAAAATTTGGTTTGAGGATACGCTTAAAAAGTTTAGAAAAAAGTATCATATGTACCTTTCATAATCAATAATTTCATATTTTTTTGTGGAATAACGCGTTGATTATATGAAATTTGATAACGAGGTAAAAATAATCATATAAAAGTAAAAATGTTTATAATTTACCTGAAATGTATTAAAAAAACCCATATCTTTGAAAAAAAGTATAGCATACCCCCGTAGAACATGTAAAGAGATTGAATGTGATTCTAGCCTGAGTTTTATTATACTATAAAAGACTGAAATAGAAATATATTCAGGGTATAACAAAAATAGGAGGAAAGAAAATGAAAAAATTATTATCCATGTTATTAGTAGCAGTAATGATTATGAGCTTGGCGGGATGTGCAAGTGAAGAGGCACCAAGCAATGAGACAGGCGAAACAGAGGCAGAAACAACAGGGGAAACAACAGAGACAGAGACAGAAGCACCAGCAGCAGAAGTCATCACACTTCGTGTAGCGCACAACCAAACATCACTTGACAACCCTTACCAATTCGGACTCAACAAATTTGCAGAAGAAATTGCAAGATTATCCGGTGGGACCATTGTAGCAGAAGTATTTCCGGGGACTCTTGGAACCAATGAAAATGAGTTAGCCATGAAACTAACAACCGATTCAGTGGACATGGTTGTAGCATCACCAGGCTTTATGGCAGGTACAGGCGTACAAGAGTTTGACCTTCTATCCTTGCTATACTTATTTGATAGCTTTGATCACTGGGAAACAACCATTGATGGCGAGTTCGGTGACACCATGAAAGACTTAATCGTAGAAAAAACCAACAATGACTTTAAAGTTGTAGGATATTATTCATCAGGCGTTCGTAACTATTATGGTAAGAAGCCAATCACAGTTCCATCAGATTCAGCAGGACTAAACATTAGGTTACAAGGTTCTCCAGTTCAACAAGAGTTCTGGAAAAGTGCCGGTGCTAACCCAATCAGTGTAGGCTGGGCAGAACTTTATCAAGCCCTTAATACAGGAACTGCTGATGCAGCAGAAAACGATCATACCAATATGATGTTACAAGGTCACCATACGACAGATAATGGTAAATATACATCTTTAACCTATCATGACTATACAACAAGATTATTACTCATGAACGGACATGCATTTGATAAGTTCACAGAAGAGCAACAAGGTTGGATTCTTGAAGCTGCTGAAGCATCTGTTGCAGAAGAAAGAGCCGTTACTTACAAAATGTTAGATGAGTCTAGAGACAAGATTCTTGCAGATGGCGGAGAAATCAACGAAGTTGACTTAGAAGCGTTTAAAACATTAGCACTTCCTATCCAAGACAAATATGCAGAAGAAAACAATCTACAAGATTTATTGGAATTAACCAGAAAATAATGTATTTTACACATCAACTTAAGGCTATGTCTAAGTAGCCTTAAGTTTTTTGAAAGGGAAAATGATGATTGATAAAATTGCAAAAACAGTGCAGAGCATCGAGATTTTATTTGGAACACTTTTATCAGTATATTTTTATAACGATTATTATTCAGGTTTTTAGTAGGTATCTTGGCATTACCGTAAGTTGGACAGGCGAAGTGGCTATGTATTCCTTTACATGGGCAGTTTTTTTGGGTGCCGGTGCAATGACTTACGAAGACAAACACTTTGCATTTACATCTCTTAGGGACCGAGTAACTGGTAAAAAGAGAGAAATGCTCAATATTTTCTTATATCTGATTGTAATGAGCTTCACATTAGCGATACTCTACTATGGTGTTATCATAACCATGAAGTTCTGGAATTATAGATGGATTGATATACCACAGATGAGTATGGGTTATACATGGTTATGTGTACCAATACTTGGCGCAACAACAACCTTGTATTGTATCAACCACATTGTAACATATGTAAAAAGATTTAGGATGGAGGCGTAGAAAATGACACAAGTCTTATTGGTTGCAATTTTTGTAATCTTTATTGCCATTGGAGTACCAATATCCTATGTAATTGGTATTGTAGCTTTTGCAGGCGTATTATTGATACCTAATCTTGGCGGTATCGTTGTTTTTATGAAAATGTTTACGGGGCTAAGCTCCTTTGTATTACTGGCAATACCCTTATTTATTCTGGCAGCGAATCTCATGAACCATGGATCCATCTCAAAAAGGTTAATTGATTTTTCGAATGCTTTAGTAGGACATAGGCGAGGTGGTTTGGCCCATGCCAATATTATGGTATCCATGATCTTTGCAGGCGTGTCCGGATCTTCTCAAGCAGATACAGCCGGTGTCGGTAAAGTCTTGATTCCCAAAATGGAAGAAAGTGGCTACGATAAAGGTACAGCAGTTGGTGTAACCGCAGCCTCTTCAACCCTTGGAAGTATCATACCACCAAGTATTACCATGGTTGTATTTGCAGGTATTGCCAATGTTTCCACAGGCAAACTCTTCTTAGTTGGTCTTGTGCCTGGTATTGTACTGGGTCTATCCATGATGTTCATGGTCTATCTGATCAGTAAGAAAAAGAATTTTCCAAGGTATGAAAAAGTATCACTCAAAGAAACCTTCAAATTATTTTTAAGCAGTTTTCCGGCATTACTCACACCGGTTATTATCATTGGTGGGATTGTAACCGGCGCTTATACGGCTACAGAAGCAGCAGCATTTGCCTGTGTCTATGCCTTGATTATTGGTATGTTTGTGTATAAAACCATAAAAGTAAGGGACTTGCCGGACATCGTCAAGCAGACCTTAAAGCTAAGTTCTCTTTCCCTATTTGCCCTTAGTACGGCCAATGCTCTTGGTGAGTTGTTGGGCTATTACAATGTATCCACAAAAGCAGCCAACTTTTTTGCACAGATACCAGGTGGAGCACCGGTATTTATGTTGGTGGTGGTTGCATTTTTCTTATTCATTGGGACCTTTATGGATGCGGTACCGGCTATGATTTTGTTTGTACCGGTTATACTTCCGGGTGCTCTAGCCCTTGGTGTTGATCCAACCCATCTTGGCTTAATTGTAGTTATGACGTTGGCCCTTGGTCTCGTAACACCGCCTTACGGTTTGTGTCTACTGATTGCAGGCTCCATTTCGAATCTTGATTTGGAATCTTCGTTTAAAGGTGTATTACCCTATTTTTTAATCGCACTGGTAATGTTAATTATAATGGCGGTAACACCGGATTTGGTTATGGCCATTCCTAAGATGATCAGTCCGACCTATTTCTAGAGTTCTTTACAAGAGTATTGCGATTTGCTATGATAAGTTGTGAGAAATGATTGATGAGCCATTGGAGAAGATGATATGTACATTAAAAAACTATGGGTACTAATAACAATATTAATTATTCTAATAATTATAGGTATAACAAGCTATAAGAATCAACAGGTTGTCCAAGATAATCAGCTTGAAATGGCTCAAAATGACGAAAAAAGCTTTCCTTCAAAATCCATACAAATTGTTGTGCCATATGCCCCAGGCGGTGGAACGGACAGTGTTGCAAGAGCTTTTGCTCGAACGGCAAATAATTATTTTACTGAACCTATTGTAGTGGTCAATAAGCTTGGACAGGGTGGCGCAAGAGGCTTAGCAGAAGGACTTTTTGCAAAACCTGATGGCTATACAGTAACGCTTGTCACAACAGAGATTAATACTTTAGCAGCTTTCGGAATCATTGATTTTGACTACTCAGATATAGAACCATTGATGTTACTAAATAGTGAAACAGGTGTCGTTGTCGTTTCAAAAGATTTCCCTTTTGACACCATTGATGAGTTGGTGAACTATGTAGAGACAACAAATAAAGAATTTACAATTGGAAGTGCAGGTAAAGGTAGTATTTGGAATGTAGCAGCAGGAAAAGTTGAAGAAAAAACTAAGATTAGATTTGAAGATCAATACTATGACGGTACTTCAATTGCAGTTATGGATGTTTTAGGTGGAAAGCTAGACATAGTTATTGCAGGCATTTCTGAAGTCATAGACCACATTGAGAATAATCAAATTAAAGTGTTAACGGTACTCTCAGAAGAGCGTATAGCAGAACTGCCTGAGGTGAAAACTTTTAAAGAAAGTGGTTATGATTTTAGTATGAATACATGGAGAGGGTTAGCGCTACCAAAAGGCGTTGAGCCAGAAATAAGAGATGTTTTACTTGAAGGGTTTACAAAAGCTGTTCAAGATGATGATTTTATAGAACTGCTGGCAAAACTGAACCTTCAATATGATTATAGAGAAAAAGAAACCTTTGAATTATTTATAGAAGAGGATTATCTGTTTTACAAAAACTTTATAGAAAGTGTTGAGAACAATAATCGATGAAAAGATCCTCATGGTATAATGAGAAGTAATGAGTAGCAAAAAAAAGGTGTTTAAATTAAACACCTTTTTTGTTTGTTTCTCTTATAATTTAAACATATACTTTAGGACATAATAACTGATAGAAGACGTTAGCGCCCCTAAGGATGACCCCCAAATAATATCGACAATACTAAGAAACCATGGCCAATCTTTTAGAGTAGCCCAATTGGTCAAATCATAAGTTGCATAGGTAAAGAATCCGAAAAGCATGCCGTACAATAATGCATGACTCATACTACTTGAACTAAGAGCCGGAAGAAGGACGAATACCATCATGCCGACTACAAACAACATATAGAAAATGATAGCCACAGGCCAGTTGGGCTGTGGTGCCATTATGTATCCTAAATGCTTGCTGTAAAAATTTTTAGCGACCAAACCGAGCCAAATCAAATCTATAATAATAAAGATAGAAAAAGTTACGATAAATATTTTCAGATAATACATAAAACCACTCCTTACGTGATATATTTAAATATATCACAACGTGAAGTACGTTAAAATGTTTCCACACAACAAATTAATATTATGTTATTGGAATAGTTAATGGTTCAATATGATATAACGATAGTGCCTTATTAACCTCCGATATTTCATAAATCTTATGTTCAATACAAAACTGTATAATAAGATCCAATATTTTTGTGGTGTCAAAGGAGAATCCGGCAGTATAAAGTAATGACTCAGTTTCATCAATTGTTAACTCTAGAGCTAAGCATAAACTTAGTACGGTATTTTTATCCACATCATAATCCGGGTGTAACCGCATATCAAAAAAGTTCTTCTTATCAATACCTGCGCGCTCAAAAATATCTGAGTCAAGGGCGTTGCTTTCATCGATGAGATTGAAGAGTAATTCTCTAAAACTAGGTAAATGATTAAGATAGATATAGTCTTCAAGACTGCTTAAAGGGTTATGATCTTCCTTATAAGTGGCAAGTTGTGTATCCAATTGTCTCTCAATATAGCTATTCAATGTATCGATCAGTGATTGTTCCATGATGATGGCCTCCCTCTGACGCTAACAAAGCGTTTATTTATATATAAGAATTACGATTGAATCATCAAAATAGGTTGGGTATTTACCTTGATGAATTTGCAATATTTATGGGTACATAGATGATTATAACATATTCGGAAAGAGAATAAATAGTAAATAAGAAATAAAATAAAAGAGTAAGTCATATATAATGACGTTACTCTTTTGATGTTATTTACTTGGTTAAAGTGTCATACCTAAGTACGTTCTATTTATTGCGATGACTTCTTCCATGACTTCTTTGGCAGGTCCGCCAATCACCTGTCTTTTGTTTACACAGGCTTCTAAAGAAATGGCTTCATAAATATCGTTCTCAAAAACTTTGGAGAGGTTTTGGTATTCATCCAGTGTCAATGACTCCAATGTCTTTTGATGATTAAGACAATAGAGCACCAATTTCCCAATGACTTCATGAGCATCTCTAAAAGCCATGCCTTTTTTTACGAGGTAATCAGCGGCATCGGTGGCATTGGTAAAGCCACCACCGGCACCATCATACATATTTTTTTTATTGATACGAGCTGTTCGTAACATGTCAGAGAAAATAGGTAAACACATTTTGACTGTATCCAAGGCATCAAATGTAACCTCTTTATCTTCTTGCATATCTTTGTTATAAGCCAGTGGAAGCGCCTTCATTGTAGTAAGTAGACTCATAAGAGAGCCGTAAACCCGTCCGGTTTTGCCACGGACCAGTTCGGCGATATCTGGATTCTTTTTTTGCGGCATAATGCTACTACCGGTGCTATAAGCATCATCTAACTCAATGAATTGAAACTCGTTAGAACACCATAGAATAATCTCTTCGCAAAATCGGCTTAGATGCATCATCATGACAGAAAATGCAGCCAGTATTTCAATTAAGAAATCCCTGTCACTTACTGCATCCATGCTGTTTAAACAAATCCCGTCAAATCCTAACAGATCAGCCACAAAATAGCGATCTAACGGATAAGTTGTGGTGGCAAGTGCACCGGCACCAAGAGGTAGTTGATTCATTCTGATTTTTGCATCTTCTAAACGGCTACGATCTCGCTTGAGCATTTCAAAGTAGGCCATCAAATGATGTGCTAAGGTTATTGGTTGCGCCTTTTGTAAATGGGTATAGCTTGGCATGATGGTATCTAGATGTTCTGCTGCCATATCAAGAATTATTTCTTGAAGGTTCACAATCATATCATCCACCAATACCAGCTCATCACGCATAAAAAGTCTTATATCCAGTGCAACTTGGTCATTACGACTGCGGCCAGTATGCAATTTTTTACCCACTTGTCCAACCTTGTCGATGAGAAGTTTTTCAAGGTTCATATGAATATCTTCTTCATGAATGTCAAAAGCAACTTTGCCGGACTCAATGTCATCTAAAAGGTCTTCTAAGCCGGATTTGATAACAGCCATATCCTCAGCTGAGATGATGTTTTGTTTGGCTAACATGGTTACGTGAGCAATGCTACCTATAATGTCGTGTTTGTACAAGCGTTCATCGAAACGAATGGATGAGTTAAAGTCATCCACCATGACATTGGTGCTTTTTGCGAATCTTCCGCCCCATAATTTCATAGTAAATCTCCTTTATCTAAGTGGTAAATGGACTATCTATTTTAAACCGGAACGTTCTTTCATCATAGCTCTTACCTTAAGTGGTAGACCAAAAAGATTAATGAATCCTTCTGCATCTTTGTGATCGTATAAGTCGCCGGTTGTAAAGCTGGCAATATCCTCGTCATACAAGGAGTATGGTGAAGTCGCTCCGGCAGGTATAATATTACCTTTATAGAGTTTTAACTTTACATTACCGGTAACTGTTTTTTGCGTATCATCTACGAAGGCACTAAGTGCTTCGCGAAGAGGTGTGAACCATTCTCCGGAGTAGACCAACTCAGCAAATTTGATGGCCAGTTGACTTTTGTAGGCAAGGGTTTGTTTATCTAGACATAGGTACTCTAGTTCATTGTGTGCATAGTAGAGTATGGCACCACCAGGTGTTTCATAAACACCACGAGATTTCATACCTACCACACGATTCTCACAAATATCAATAATACCGATACCATTAGCCCCACCAACCTCATTAAGAGAAGCAATGATATCAGAAGCTTTCATAGCAACACCATTTAACTTAATTGGATTACCTTGTTCAAATTCCAATTCAATATAAGTAGCAACGTCAGGTGCTTTTTCAGGGGTAACAGACATCTGAAGCAGGTTATCATAGACTGGCTCAACCCCTGGATCTTCCAGTTCAAGACCTTCATGACTTAAGTGCCATAGATTACGATCACGACTATAGCTTTCTTTCTTTTTCATTGGTACTGGAATATTTCTTTCTTCAAGATAAGCAATAGCATCTTCACGAGACTTGATGTCCCATATACGCCAAGGTGCTATAATATCTAAATGAGGTGCAAGGGCTTTTATAGTCAGCTCAAAACGAACTTGGTCATTACCTTTTCCGGTAGCGCCATGGCAAATAGCTGTAGCGCCTTCTTTTAGTGCAATATCAACTAAAGCTTTGGCGATGCCGGGACGTGCCATTGAGGTTCCTAAAAGGTACTTGCCTTCATATACAGCATTTGCTTTAACACAAGGAATGACATACTCATCGACAAATGCATCAGTAATGTTTTCTATATACAATTTGCTGGCGCCTGTAGATAGAGCTCTTTCTTCAAGTCCATCTATTTCTTTTCCTTGTCCTACATCAACGCAAACTGCAATAACCTCACAGTCATAGTTTTCTTTCAACCAAGGTATAATGACGGTGGTGTCAAGACCACCTGAATATGCTAGTACAACTTTATTGCTCATGTTTGACCTCCTTATATTTGGATCTGATTAATTTCAGATACTTAGGGTTAAGTTTGGTTAATTATACATTATAATTAATAAATATTCAATACCAACTTAAAAAGTTTCTAATGATTATAGTACAGGTGAAAAAAGTCTGGAAATAGACTCTTTTACTTTAATAAAGAACGATCGATGCATGTAGTCATCAAGAGTAAGCTCTCTAGAAACAAGAATATCTTGGTTGAAGATGGTTCTTAATGCTTGCGAGGTGGGCTTATCATAAATGAAAGCATTTACTTCGAAATTAAGTCTAAAGCTTCGAATATCAAAGTTACAAGTGCCGACGGAACTTATGGCATCATCGACTATAATTGCCTTTGTATGGATAAAACCGTCATCATAGATATAGGCTTTCGCACCATACATTAGAAGTTCGCCAATAAAAGAATAGGTGGCCCAGTATACAAAAGGGTGGTCTGGTTTATTAGGAAACATAATTCTTAAGTCAACACCGGATACAACAGCTATTTTCAAGGCTTCAATAACGCTTTCATCAGGGACAAAGTAGGGTGTTTGTATATAGATATATTTTCTTGCACTGTTAATCATCTTAATGTAGCCTTGCTTGATCTGTTGATTGATAGAATCAGGGCCGCTGCTCACAATCTGAATGCCAGCATCACCAGGTTGTTCTTTATTGTATTTGATATAGTTTGCAATATCAATGATATGTTTTTTGGATGCACTACGCCAATCAAGAAGAAAGCGGATTTGTAGTTGAATAACAGCATCGCCCACGATTCTAATATGGGTATCACGCCATTTGCCAAAGCGTTTTCGGAGTCCGAGATATTCCATCCCAATGTTAAAACCGCCAACATAACCAATATGCCCGTCTATAACAGCAATCTTTCTATGATTACGATAATTAGCCTTTAGATTGAAGTACTTGAAAAAGGAAGGGAAGAAGAAATATACTTCACATCCGGAATCCCTTAAATCTTTAATTGTGGACTTAGGTAAATGACGTCCACCGATATGATCAATTAGGAATCTGACTTCTACACCCTCACTTGCTTTTTGCTTGCATATATCAAAAATATGTGTAGAAAGCATATCATTTTTTACTATGTAGTATTGAAGATGAATATGAGATTTAGCTTCTTTCATTTCATCAATCAAATGGTCAAACTTTGTTTGACCTTTCGTGAAAATGGTAATGTCATTATTTTGAGTAAAAGAGGCTTCGCTTAACTTATTATGAAAAATAATACTATCACGATACATATCCATATCAGGATCTTTGTAATTAAATAGTCCTTTTTCAAAAGCTAAGCGTTGTTTATCCAAGACAAAGTTGTAAGCAGCAGATTCTTCATAGGTGTATTTGAAGATTTTTCGCTTTGAAATATTTTGTGCTAATAAAAGGTAGAAAAAGAAACCAATACCGGGCAACATAGTCATAAAGAACAACCAAGCTAGCGCCGAAATGGGGTTCTTTCGTTCAAGGGATATAATAATGATGGAAAAAATTAGGTTCAGTATGAGCACAATGGTATAGTTCTGGGTGAATGTTGCTATATATGTAATCATCGTGTCCTCCATACAAATATCTTAAGATAGCCAATTAGATACATCTATATTCTCCTATATATTGGAAAGTAATGCAACTATTATTATATCCTCTCGAAACGGTTAAGACAACTCAACTGAAATCCCATAGTAAAGTTGCATGAATGACTTGAAAGCCTATGCAATACATGAAATAATATAAGAAAGTAAAAACATCTTGCATTAATATGAATAAAAATGTATAATTATAAACTAATTAAGGAATTTCTTATGGATCAAGATAAATCAGAAGCGCGAAGAAAGAAGAGCAATGTGCAGAAATATCGGAAGGAGTCAAAAAATGAAAACAGTACAAGGTGGTATAACAGCAGCTAAAGGCTTCAGTGCTCATGGGGCACATATTGGTATTAAAAGGAAAAGAAATGATCTTGCGATGATTGTATCAGAGGTACCGGCCCTTTATTCAGGCACCTTTACAACCAATGTGGTAAAGGCGGCACCGGTTATATGGAATATGGAAATATACAAACACAAGCATCCGGTTATGGCCATTGTCGTCAATAGTGGTAATGCCAATGCATGTACAGGCGATCAAGGTGATGTTGATAATGAGAGAATGGCAATGACGCTAGCTAAGGGTTTGGGTATAAAGAAAGAAAATGTTTTGGTAGGATCTACAGGTGTTATTGGTGTTGAGTTACCGATCGAGAAAATCATTAAAGGGATTGAAGAAAATATATGCCACGTAAAGACAGGTTACGAAGCCGGACGTTTAGCAGCAGAAGCCATTTGTACAACAGATACTTTTACCAAAGAAGTAGCTGTAGAGATTGAAATTGGTGGAAAGACCGTAACAATTGGTGGTATGGCAAAGGGGTCAGGTATGATTCATCCTAATATGGCAACGATGCTCAGTTATGTTACAACAGATGTTGCCATATCTTTTGATATGTTAGATCAGGCCGTCAAAGATAGTGTTGAGGATGCCTATAATATGATCAGTGTAGACGGCGACACTTCCACCAATGATATGTGTACTGTTATTGCTAACGGTATGGCTGGTAATGATATAATTGTTGAAGAGCACGAAGACTATCTAACATTTAAGAAGGCTTTGGATTATGTAAATAAGACTTTAGCAAAGCTGATCGTCAAAGACGGAGAAGGTGCTTCTAAATTCATAGAAGTGAATATGTATGGAACAAGAAGTAAAAAAGAAGCCCAAGTATTGGCCATGTCTGTAATCACATCGAATTTAGTCAAGACTGCTTTTTTTGGTAATGATGCAAATTGGGGTAGAGTCTTATGTGCCATGGGTTACTCAGGGGTTAAGTTTGACGCTAAGAAAGTGACCTTAAAATATGAGAGCATTGCCGGAACAATTGATTTGATGGTGAATGGTGTGCCACAGAAGTTTGATGAGGAACGTGCCTTTGATATTATAAAAGAAAAAGAAGTAACGGTGAATGTTTTTCTAGAGGAAGGTACATCCAAAGGAACAGCATGGGGATGTGACTTAAGTTATGAATATGTGAAAATTAACGGAGAATATAGAACCTAATCATAAAAGATGGTCTACAATTAAGGAAGGAGATTATGATCGTATGGCAAATGTCATCATCATAAACATAAATCATGGAAAAGTATATTAACAAAGCAAAAGTACTGATAGAAGCCCTACCTTACATTAAGGAATTTAACGGTAAAAAGGTGGTCATCAAATATGGGGGTTCTGCGATGGTGGATGATGCCATAAAAGCATCGGTTATAGAAGATATTGTACTCATGAAATTAGTCGGGTTCCAACCGGTAATTGTCCATGGTGGTGGAAAAGAAATTAGTGACATGCTCACAGCCATCGGTATAGAATCCAGATTTCAAAATGGTCTTAGAGTGACCGATGCTGCGACAGTAGATGTGGTTGAAATGGTATTGGCCGGAAAAGTGAATAAAAGCATTGTACAACTGATTCAAAATCATGATATCAACGCTGTAGGCATCACCGGAAAAGATGGAAAAACCCTAAAGGTTAAGAAAAAGCTGGTAGATGGTGAAGATATAGGTTTTGTCGGAGAGATTACAAAAGTGAACACGAAGCTCATAGATTCTCTACTAGAAAATGATTTCATACCGGTCATTGCACCTATTGGAACGGATGAGGCAGGAAATACCTATAACATAAATGCGGATTATGCAGCATCGGCTATTGCAGGCGCCCTTGAAGCAGAGAAATTAATTTTCTTAACAGATGTGGAAGGTGTATTAAGAGATATAGATGATAAATCATCATTGATTTCAAAAATTGCTATGGAAGAAGTAGATACATTGATTCAAGAAGGCGTTATTTCAGGCGGTATGATTCCTAAAGTAGAATGTTGCGTTGAAGGACTCATTCATGGTGTTCGAAGTGTCCATATTTTAGATGGCCGCGTACTTCATAGTATGCTACTTGAGATTTTCACTAAAAAGGGTGTCGGAACTATGTTTTGTAAGTATTTTGATTAGGAGGTAGTGGTATGCATGATTCATGGATTGAAAAAGGTCAAGAAGTTTTTTTACAGAACTACAAACCCCTTCCGATTGTTATCGAACGCGGCGTGGGAAATTATATATTTGACAAAGAAGGTAACAAATATTTGGATTTTGTAGCCGGTATTGCAACCAATGCTTTAGGTTATAGCTACGAACCCTTAAAAAAAGCAATGAAAGACCAAATTGACAAGATTACCCATTGTTCCAATCTGTACTATAATGAACCCAGTATTCGTGCGGCACAGAAGTTGGTGGAACTTAGTGGTTTAAGTAAAGTATTTTTTTGTAACAGTGGTGCTGAAGCCAATGAAGCTGCACTCAAGCTTGGAAAAAGATACATTAATAAATATATTGGTGAGAATAAGACAGAAATCGTAACCATGAAAAACTCATTTCATGGCAGAACCATTGCGACAGTATCAATAACAGGACAGACCAAGTATCATGAAGGCTTTGCACCCTTGTTTCAAGGGATCACATATACACCATTTAATGATGAAGAAGCCCTTGGAAAAATACTAACAGAGAAAACAGCAATCTTAATGATTGAACCTATACAAGGTGAAGGTGGCATAAGACCGGCAGAAAAAGTTTTTCTACAAAAAGCAAGAACCTTATGCGATGCTTTGGATATCGTCTTGATTTTTGATGAGGTCCAATGTGGTATCGGACGTACCGGAACTGTTTTTGCTTACGAACAATACGACGTTAAGCCGGATATCGTAACCTTAGCAAAGGGTTTAGGTGCCGGTTATGTAATTGGTGCCATTATAGCCAATGAGAAGACAGCCAAAGGTTTTGAACCGGGAACCCATGCTTCTACATTTGGGGGAAACCCATTATCCACAACTGCAGCAGGTGTTGTACTAGATGCCCTCGTTCATGAAGGCTTACTTGAACATGTCAAGACGATGGGTTCTTATTTGGAAACTTGCCTAATGGAACTTAAAAAGCGTCATACATCTATCATAGATGTTCGAGGTATGGGGCTGATGATGGCAATAGAAATGGACGATCCAGTAGGGGACATCATTGCCAAGGCTCTTAAGAAGGGGCTTATGCTTATTAATTCTGGAACGCATATTATTCGTTTTGTACCACCGCTTACAATCAAACAGACAGAAATCGACGAAATGATACAAATATTAGAAGATGTTTTATCTTCAAAATGATTATTTAAAGCAAGGAGGAACTTATGAAAGGTAGATTATATCTAGAAGACGGTACGATTTTCGAAGGTGAGAGCTTTGGTGCAAACACAACCTTATTTGGCGAAATCGTTTTTAATACAAGTATGACCGGATATCAAGAAATATTAACAGACCCATCTTATGGGGGACAGATTGTAACCATGACCTATCCCTTAATTGGGAATTATGGTATTAACGATGTGGACTATGAATCAGATAAGATTCAAGTAACCGGATTTGTTGTAAAAGAATACGCACAGGTGCCCAATCATTGGCAAAGCAAAAGATCGCTGGATGATTATTTGAAAGCCAATAACATACCGGGTATTTCAGGCATTGACACAAGAAAGCTAACAAAAATTATTCGTAACAACGGGACCATGAATTGTATCATTACAACAGAGGAAATAACCCCTGATTTGATTAGCCAACTCAATAATTATCGTTTTCCAAAAGACATTGTAGCACAGGTGTCCTGTGATACAATCAAAAATTATCCGGGAGACGGCATAAAAATTGCACTTATTGATCTGGGCATTAAGAAGGGTATTATCCATCAATTACAAAACCTAAATTGTGATATTACCGTATTTCCACATGATATAACAGTGGATCAAGTGCAAAGTCATGACCCGGATGTGGTCTTCTTTTCTAACGGCCCCGGCGACCCCAAAGATGCCACATCAGCTATTGAATTAGCCAAGCAATTACTTGGTAAAAAGCCCATGTGGGGCATTTGTCTTGGACATCAGATCTTAGCCTTGGCACTTGGTGCGGATACATATAAGCTAAAGTTTGGGCATAGAGGTGCCAACCATCCGGTTATCGACACAGAAACCGGCAAAGTATTCATGTCTTCACAAAACCATGGCTACGCTGTGGACGAAAAGACATTTACAGATCATATTAAAGTAACCCATTATAATGTCAACGATGAAACCAATGAAGGCCTAAGTTGTGGTCAATATAAGGTATTATCCGTACAGTTTCATCCAGAAGAAGGACCCGGTCCGGAAGATGCCCATTATATTTTCGAAAAATGGGTCGGTGGCTATGAGAAGGCGGTGATGACGCATGCCTAGAGATACGAGTATTCATAAGGTGATGGTCATTGGATCAGGACCTATTATTATTGGACAAGCAGCGGAATTTGATTATGCCGGTACACAAGCTTGTAAATCATTAAAAGAAGAAGGCATTGAAGTGGTTCTGGTTAATTCTAATCCAGCCACAATCATGACGGATGACAACATTGCAGATCATGTTTATATACAACCTCTTACACTAGAGGCTTTAACTTGGATTATCGATAAAGAGCGACCGGATGGATTACTGGCCACTTTAGGCGGACAAACCGGCCTGAATATGGCGGTAGAACTGGATGAAGCGGGTGTGCTTGAAAAGTATAATGTAAGGCTCCTTGGAACATCATTAAAAGCAATTAACCAAGCAGAGGACCGAGAAAGTTTTCGTCAACTTATGCATGATATCGGTGAGCCAGTACCAAAAAGTGAGATTGTTACAACCATGGAGCAAGGCTTAGCGGTAGCTGATTCAATAGGTTTTCCAATCATCATAAGGCCAGCCTTTACAATGGGTGGCCTCGGTGGCGGTATTGCTAAAAATATGAATGAGCTTAAGGAATATTTACATACTGGGCTTATGCATAGTCGAATCAGTCAAGTATTACTGGAACAATCGGTTGCAGGTTGGAAAGAAATCGAATATGAAGTCATGAGAGACCAAAATGATACAGCCATTATTATTTGTAATATGGAGAATTTTGATCCTGTTGGTATCCATACAGGCGACAGTATTGTCGTAGCACCCTCTCAAACACTCTCAGATGAAGAATACCACATGCTTCGTACAGCTTCACTTAAGATTATCAAAGCTTTAAAAATCGAAGGTGGCTGTAACGTCCAATTGGCCCTAGATCCAAAATCCAAATCCTATATTGTCATTGAGGTTAATCCTAGAGTTAGCCGTTCATCAGCACTGGCATCAAAAGCAGCCGGCTATCCCATCGCAAAAATAGCGGCAAAAATAGCCATCGGTTTACATCTGCATGAGATCTCCAATGCAGTTACAAAAAAGACGAAAGCTTCTTTTGAGCCGGCATTGGATTATATAGTAACGAAGATTCCTAAGTGGCCTTTTGACAAGTTCGATTATGCAGATCGAACATTAGGAACGCAAATGAAAGCGACTGGAGAAGTTATGGCCATTGATCGTACTTTTGAGAGTTCTCTACTCAAAGCCATCATATCTCTAGAAGGCAAGGAAACAGGTCTTAGAAAAGAATCCTTACTTAAGCTTTCTAAAGAAGTCATTATTAAGATGCTGGATATGGTAGATGACCAACGCATCTTTGTGGTAGCAGAAGCCTTAAGAAAAGGTGTATCCGTTGATAAAATCAATGAAATCACGTGTATCGATAATTGGTTTTTGGAGAAGCTTAACAATATTATTAAAATAGAAAAACGCCTGTCCAGTGAGCCGATTACAGGTGAACTACTTGCAAAGGCAGAGAAGATGGGTTTTACGGACATAGAGATACAGGCACTGTCCGGTAAAGACTATAGAATCATTGATGCCATACGTCGTGCCCATGGTATGTATCCGGTATATAAGATGGTAGATACCTGTGCTGCAGAGTTTGAATCCTCAACACCCTATTATTATTCGACGTATGAGGATGAAGAAGAAAATGTCATCAGTAAAAAAGAAAAAATTATAGTCATTGGCTCTGGACCTATTCGCATCGGTCAAGGGATTGAATTTGACTATTGTTCTGTACATGCCGTTTGGGCCATACAAGAACTTGGTTACGAGTCTATTATTATCAATAACAATCCCGAAACAGTAAGTACAGACTTTGATATAGCTGACAAATTGTATTTTGAACCACTATTTATTGAAGACGTAATGAATGTAATAAGAAAAGAAATGCCAAAAGGCGTTATCGTTCAATATGGTGGCCAAACAGCCATTAATTTGGCGCCTAAGTTAGTGAGTCGCGGTGTTCAAGTTCTTGGCACCTCAGTGGATTCCATTGATGTGGCAGAAGATCGAAAACGTTTTGAACGTCTACTTAGAGAACTGGACATACCTCAACCAATGGGTAAGGCTGTAACCAATATAGATGAAGCTATTACCACAGCTAGAGGTATTGGCTATCCGGTTCTGGTACGACCTTCCTATGTTATTGGTGGTCGTGCTATGATGATTGTTCATAATGACATTGAATTAATGAGTTATGTAAAAGAGGCTGCATCTTTATCGGAAGATCAACCGATTCTCATTGATGAATATATTGATGGTATGGAGGTTGAAGTGGACGCCATTGCCGATAGAGAGAACATACTTATACCAGGTGTGATGGAGCATATAGAACGTACGGGTGTCCATTCCGGTGACAGTTTCTGCGTGTACCCGCCACAAAATATTTCAGATGCGATGATGGACATCATTGTAGAGTATACATATAAGATTGCCATGGCGCTTCAAGTCGTAGGCCTGATGAATATTCAATTTGTCATTAAGGATGAGAAAGTATATATTATTGAAGTGAATCCCAGAGCATCAAGAACGGTGCCTATCATTAGTAAGATCACCAAGATTCCTATGGTTAAAATCGCTATGCAAGTCATCTTAGGTGACAAACTATCTGGGCTTGAATATGGGACGGGGCTATTTAAGACCAGCAATCTCATAGCGGTTAAAGCGCCGGTCTTTAGTTTTGTAAAGTTAGCGGGGGTTGATGCAGCATTGACACCGGAGATGAAATCGACAGGTGAAGTTCTTGGTGTGGATAATAACTATGAGAAAGCATTGCTAAAAGCCTTTCAAGGGGCTGGATTTAAGTTTAAGACAGCAGGGAAGGTGTTGGTTTCTGTTTCCGATGCTTCAAAAGAAGAGGTCTTACCTTTTGTAAAGGAATTGGAGGCACTTGGATTCGGTATCATGGCTTCTACAAAGACAAGTCGATATCTAGCGGAAAAAGGCATTGAAAATGAAACGGTGAATATATCAGATTTGTCTGATATACAGCTTATGTTTAAAAAAGATGAAGTCGCAATGGTGATCAATGTACCCACAAAAGGCAAGGATGTAAGTCGAGACGGTTACAAATTAAGAAATTTAGCTGAACATCTCAGTGTGCCAAGCTTTACATGTTTGGATACTGTCAAAGCGTATTTACAAGCATTGAAAACGTATATGGACAATGCACCCATTGACTATGATACAATAGATGCTTATATGTAATTATGAAGGAATAGGATAGTTTACTCTAAAGGTGGTTGAATGATGAAACGGGTCTGGATATTGATGTTGCTTCTATTACTGAGTGGATGTCAAATAGGAAACGAAAAATTAAATCAACAGGATCAAAACATAGAAGAGAACTTACAGGAAACAGTTACACCGGCTATTGATTCAGAACTTGACTTAGAGGGTGAAAACGAAGATTTGTTAGAAGAAGAGTTAGTCTTTGAAGTATTAAACGAAGCTATCCAATTAGAAATGTCCATTGATGAGATAATATCTAATCTTTCTTTAGAAGCAAAAGTAGCTCAGATGTTTTATGTAACCTTAGAAGATTATGAACGAACAGGATTGCCTTATGGTGGTATAATCTTTTTTAAGCACAATATGATAACCGCTACTCAGACCCAAAATATAATCACCAAGATTCAAAGTGAATTAACGATTCCGGCTTTCATAGGCATAGATGAAGAGGGAGGATTGGTATCGAGGATTACCGGCGAGTCCAGTATCGGAGGTACAAAAATACCCGATGCATGGGTGCTGGGTCATGTTACAACCCCTAATGCTGTCTATATAGCCAATGAAATTATTGCCAAAGAAATCCGTACATTGGGATTTAATATGAATTTTGCTCCGGTAGGAGACATTCATACGAATCCGGAAAATCCAATCATAGGATACAGAGCTTTCTCAGATGATCCTAAGGTGGTTAGTGAAAAAGTGATGGAAGCCATAAAAGCATTTCAGGAACAGGATATAATTCCGGTTATCAAGCATTACCCAGGGCATGGAGATACTTTAAATGATAGCCATCTTGAAACAGTTTCGTTAAATCATGACTTAAGTCGATTGATGTCTATTGAACTTGTACCTTTTATAGAAGCTATTGAGGGTGGGGTTGATGTTGTCATGGTGGGTCACCTTCAGGTACCTAAGATCACTGGGGATACAACACCTGCTTCTCTTTCTGAAATCATGATCCAAGAAATATTAATTGATGAATTGGGTTTTGAAGGTCTTATTGTTTCAGATGCCCTGAATATGAAAAGTATCGTGGATCATTATTCTACAGAGGTGATGATTGACAAGGGACTTGACGCAGGATTAAGCCTATTTCTTATGCCTGAGAAAGTGGATGAGGCTTATGGATATCTTTTAGAAAAGGCAAAAGCCTCCAAAGACATAGAAAAGAAAATAGATAAAGAATTGAGAAAAATAATACGATTGAAATTGGAAAATAATTTATTTGAGCATAGGAATCAAGTATTAAAAGATCCTGTAATTGGTAAAGTAGAAGACCAAGAAAAGATAGTAGATTTATTGAATGAATAACAAATGATTGATCTAGCGTTTATAAGTTTGATGAATCAAGCAAATCTCTAAGTGGAACAAGCTTAGGGATTTTTTCATATATTTTGCAGGCTAATTATGATATGATATAAAAGTGTTAATTATGGGATAGTTTTAGAAAGAGGTTCATGCATGACGAAAAAATACAAACAAACAATTAAACAAGAATTTTTTGTGATCGGTTTTTCCAGTGCCTTGATTATAGCTTTTGTTTTTATTCTACTAGCATCTGCAAGCATCTACCTATTAAGTATGGACAATGCACAAAAGAAACTGGAAATGGCTAATATACATATGAGCACGTATACGAATGGCGTGTTAGAAAGTCTTGTTATGTCCACCAAAACTAATGCTGCTTTTCCGGGAGCCATGGACTATGAAGAAGGTCGTGCTGAAGCTAAAGAAAAACTACTTCAGCTTTTTAGTGCCACAACACAAGCCAACCCAAATATCAAATATTCCTTCGCGGGTTATGAAGATGGTACACTATTAATAGAAGGATATGAAACACCTGTTGGGTTTGATGCTCGTCTTAGACCATGGTATATATCCGCTGTAGAAAGTTACCCTCATTTATCAATAGGCCTCCCATATCAAGATGCACTAACTTCCGAATGGTTGGTTTCAGTATCATTAGCCATGGTGGACCAACAAGGTATACTAAAGGGTGTCATGGCGGTTGATTGTAGTCTGGATTATATAAAAACTATTATGTCTGAGGTGTCTTACTACGATTCACAAATGAATTATGTGCTAGATGAGAATCGCATTGTATTTGTTCATAACAATATGAATTATTTACGCCAATCGATAGATACAGTTGTTCCGGGTCTATCCGAAAAATTTTCTGAGGATTCTGGTTTTATTCGATATGCAATTGATGGAAAAGAAAGATTAGCATTTTATCATAGACTAGAAGAAGCAGATTGGATTATTGTTTCTGCTATTGATGCTTCGGAAGTCATTGGACCGATTGCAAGGACAATTGTCTATATTATTTTGGCCTTAATTCTCTTAGCGATACTACTGGGGATTGGGCAAGTAAAAGTATATGAAAAAAGCTTTGTCAAGCCAATTACGGCACTTCGAGACCATATTGCAGAGATTACAAGCGACCAAAAAGTCGCTCGGTCAAGTCAACCATATATCTATTCTAATAATGAGCTTGCAGATATTGCTGGTAAGATAGAGGAAATGGCAGAAACATCACTGCGTAAGAAGAACGATGAATTAAAACTCATCTTAGATGCAACAAGCGATGGTATTTTGGTACTTGATTTAGAAGGAAATGTGATTCATAAAAACGAAAAATACTCACAATTTAAGTATCATCTTGATCAAATAGAAGCTCATAAAATAAGTAATCATGAGCAACTTATTAAAAGAGAAGAAACTTTTGAAATATTACACCTGAATGGAGAAATGGTGCTTGAACAATACACTTGTCCGGTATTTAATAATGGCGTACTAAAGGGCCAATTATGGCGCTATAGAGATATAACTGAGAAATTCAGAGCAGAGGAAGAGTTGAAATGGCTTGCAACTACGGACCCTTTGACAGGACTGTGGAATCGCCGCTATTTTCTTGAACGTGGAGAAATAGAAATTAATGCAATGTGTCGAACAGGGCTTCCTTTATCCTTATTGTTCATTGATATTGATTTTTTTAAAAGCATTAATGACAATTTTGGCCACCGAATTGGTGATGAAGTGCTTAAATACATTGGGGTGACACTCAAAAATCATGTTAGAAGTATGGATATTGTGGCACGGCTAGGTGGTGAAGAGTTCTGTATATTAGCGCCTAATACCAGCTTACAATCTGTTAACCAGTTAGCAGAAAAGCTGAGACTTTTTTTCGAAACAAATGTATACCAATTAGAGGATAAAAAAGTACAGTTTACGATTAGTGTTGGCGTTGCAACATACTCTGAAGGTATTGAAAGTATTGAAGAATTGTTGATTGCAGCGGATACAGCCTGTTATATTGCAAAGAATCAAGGTCGTAATAACGTAGTATCTAGTGGAATGTTCGGATAGAACTTAATAATGGTTAAGGTAAAGAAGCGGCTACTACTATCCATGATAGAGGTAGTCTTTTTTATTCTCTAGGAAAGACATACTTTAGTTTGTTTATATCATAAGACTTATTTATTGTGAAAATTTTCATAAAATCATATTAGTATAAAGAAATAAGCTAAGTAAAATTAAGCATTTGAGGTAAAGAAAAGTTGTAAAAAAAATAAGTCGCACAAAGACAACTAAAAAACACTTGACATTATGTGCATATTATACTAAAATTACTTTATGAAAAGCTTTTCAAGCTTTCCAGATAACGCAACCATTATACAGTAATAGGGAGGAACAAAAATGAAAAGATTGTTAACAATAATAATGGTACTTGCAATGGTAACAGCATTGTTTGCCGGCTGTGGGAAAACAGAGACCCCAGAGACAGGTGAAATGACAGAAACAGAAACAGGAACAGAGACGGAAACAGAAACACCAGCATCAACAGAAGGCCAAAGCGTCGTCATCTATCAGAACAAAGTAGAGATTGGCGAACAACTGATGGCATTTGCAGCACTGTATGAAGAAGAAACAGGTGTAGAAGTAACAGTCAAAACATCCGGTGGTGACACCCCATACGCAGAGAACCTAAAAGCAGAATTCCAATCTGATAGACAACCAGACATCTATGTAATAGAAGGTATGGGCGGATACAACACATGGAAAACAAAACTTACACCATTTGAAAACGAAGAATGGATGGATTTAACAACACTCGAATTTGCAGTAGACGGTCAAGTATATGGTTTCCCAGTAGCCGTTGAAGCATGGGGAATGGCATATAACAAAGACATCTTAGATCAAGCAGGTGTGGATCCTGCAACCTTAACATCACAAGAAGCGTACAAAGAAGCCTTCGAAAAAATCGATGGTATGAAAGACGAACTAGGTCTCAAATCTGTCGTAGCGATGGCAGCAGGACCAGATATGAGATGGGTAACAGGCTTACATAACTTTAACGGTTACTTATCAGCAGGCCTAGAGTATGGAGACACAACAGTACTAGACAAACTCAACAGTGGCGAAGCAGACCTAGAGCGCTTAACACAGTATGCAGACTGGGTAGAACTACTCTTTGCATATTCAGACAATGCGGTATTATTAACAGGTAACTATGACGCACAAGTTGGCCAATTTGCAACCGGACAAGCAGCCTTTGTACATCAAGGAAACTGGATTGACCCATGGTTAACAGACAATGGCGTAGACTTCCCAATGGGCTTTGCACCTCATGCATCCGTATATGGTGAGCACAATGCAATCTTCATAGGCGCACCATCATACTATGTACTCAACAGTGACAGCCCGAACCAAGAAGCAGCAAAAGCATTCTTAAACTACATGGCAACAACAGAAGCAGGACACAACTACATGGTTAACGAAGCAAAAATGGTACCAGCCTTCACAAACGTAACCCTAGTACCGGACACCCCACTATCAGCCAATGTAACAGAGTGGTTAAAGAAAGAAAACGGTGCCTATACATGGTTACAAAACGACATGCCGGACGGATTTGGAATGGGAACCATCGCACCACTATATGAAAGTTATGCAAAAGGCGATTTAGACAAAGAAGCCTTCATAGCACAACTGGTAGCAAAAATAGAAGAAAACAAATAAGCCGTAAAAAGTAAATAAAAGCAAAACAAAAAGAAACGCTTGGGAAGGGTGTGTGTCTTGCACACACACCCTTCTTAATTGATAGGAAAGCAATACTTTCCTATCAATTAAGAAGGTTTGTATCCGGATGCAGGAGCAAAACTCTCTTCTTATAAAAAAGCCTACATAAGAAAACCCCAACTCAAATAACAAAGTAACAACAAATAAAATGACCGAGGGAGAAGGAAAGTGTATGAATAAAAAATCAAAAGAAAAACTAGTATTCTGGTTGTTCCTAGTACCGGCCTTGTCAAGTTTCATCCTCGTAGTGGTCGTACCATTTGTCATGGGCGTCTATTACTCCATGACAGACTGGACAGCCGTCGCAGGACAAGAAGCCAACTGGGTAGGCATTAACAACTACAGGAGCATGTTTAGTGACTTGGAATTTAGGTACTCCTTCATAAGGACCTTCCTATTCACCTTGTTAAGCGTCATCTCCATCAACGTCGTGGCCTTAACATTCGCCTTTTTAGTCACAAGAGAAATCCGGTTCAAAAACTTCTTTAGAGCAGGCTTTTTCATCCCTAACCTAATAGGGGGATTGGTACTTGGTTACATCTGGCAGTTCATCTTCAAAAGCGTCGTACCCTCAGTTGGAACCCTACTTGGCATAGAAGCACTAGAAAAAGTACTCATCCTAGCAGAACCCAACTTAGCCCTCTTTGGACTCATCTTTGCCTTCACATGGCAATACGCCGGGTACATCATGATGATCTATGTAGCAGCCCTACTTAACGTACCCCAGGAGCTCATAGAAGCCAGCCAAATCGATGGTGCCAACTTCATCCAAAGACTTAGAAGCATCACCATACCTATGATAGCACAAGCCTTTACCATCACCTCCTTCTTAACCTTGGTCACCTCCTTTAAGCAATACGACATCATCGTCGCCTTAACCAATGGAGGTCCGGCCGCAATCTACCAAGGCACCACCGTTAACTCAACAGAAATGCTGGCGGTGCACATCTATAGTGTCGCCTTCAAATATAACAATATGGCAGAAGGACAAGCCAGAGCCATCATCTTCTTCATCGTCCTATCGGTGGTATCCATCGGCCAGGTCTACTACAATAAAAAGAAAGAGGTGGAAATGTAATGGGTGTCAAAAAAAATATGGTCAACACAATCTTAACCATCATCACCTTCGTACTCTTTGTCATCATCATGTTTCCCTTCTTCATTGTTGTCATCAACTCAGCCAAATCATCCTTAGAAATCATCACCGACCCTATATCCCTGCCACAACACTGGGGCCAACTCTTAGCCAACATCAGTGACATATGGAACAGACCCAGTATCAGATACTCTTCAAGTGTGTTCTCATCAGTCATCATCACCGTAGGATCGCTGACCACCATCACCATCTTCTCCGCCATGTCGGCATGGGTGTTGGTAAGAACCAAAAGCACAACCTCGACCATCATCTTCTTAGTCTTCTTAAGCGGGCTCATCATACCCTTCCAAGTGGTCATGTTTCCACTGGTCGCCTTCTTTAGAATGATCTATGAAGCCACAGGTATAAGAATGCTAAGAACCTATCACGGCATGATCATCGCTTACATTGGATTTGGAGCACCGCTTGCGGTCTTCATGTTCCACGGGTTCATCAAATCCATACCCTTAGAGCTTGAAGAAGCTGCCACCATAGACGGCTGTAGCCGTCCACAGATCTTCTTTAAGATCATCATGCCCATACTTAGGCCCATATTTGTAACGGTCATCATCCTAAACGCCATCTGGATATGGAACGACTTCTTGTTACCATCACTGATACTCGGCGTTGGACAAGACGTACAAACCATACCACTAGCCATAAGGGCCTTTGCAGGATCCTTTGTTAAGAAGTGGGACCTTATCATGACAGCGGTACTCATGGCAGCCGCACCAATCATCGTCGGCTTCCTCTTTGCCCAAAAGCATATCATCAAGGGCATGGTTGCAGGTTCTATCAAATAATATATTGAGATTGTATTTAAGCAAATCATTGTTCCGGCAGGAAAGACTTCCTCACTCGTTAATGCGACGTTTCAACGCATTAACATAGCATAGACATTTCTAGAGTTCAAAAAAGAAGTAGATTCGAAATACGAATCTACTTCTTTTATACCAAACTAAATCCCATTTTATTAAGTTCAGTTTCCCACTCAACAATACCTTGAATAACATTTTCCATATGTGTGTCTAGATTCACACCTATATCTTCTGCTCCTTGAAGGATTAAGTCGCGATTTACAGCTCTGGCAAAAGCTTTATCTTTGAATTTCTTCTTGATGGATTTTAGAGGAATACCATCAAAACTTTTATCCGGCCTTACATGGACATAAGCGAGAATAAAAGAAGATAGACTATCTACAGCGAATAGGGTTTTTGATATCAAGGTATCGCGAGTCTTCAAATCCAACTTACCGTGTTCTTCGATAGCTGTCAATGAAGTTTCAGGTAAATCAAGATCTGAAAGATATTTACGTGCATGCATAGGATGTTCTTCGGGATGCTTGTCAAAGTCAATATCGTGAAGGAGACCGGTAAGACCCCATAAATCCACATCCTCATCATATAGTAAAGCGTATGCACGCATGGAACCTTCAACAGCCATGCAGTGTTTAATCAGGCTTTCAGAGGTGACATGTTCTTTTAACAGTTCTAGAGCAGAATTTCTTGTAAGCATATAAGCCTCCTTTTATTGTAATTATTAGATACATTCGTAACTATATATTGTATCTAAGAGTATACTAAAAATAGGCTACTATGACAACGAAAAAAAGAATTTATCGATTCAACGCGTTAGTTTATCGGTGAAAAAAATAACAATACTTGACAAGGGTATGTAAATCCATTAGAATGATAAAAAATGCAATGAAAAGGAAGAGTACTATATAATCGGAAGCAAAGAGAGAGAACGATGCTGGGAAGTTCTCGTGAAGATTTGTAGGAATGTAGCCTTGGAGCAGTGAACTGAAATCAAAGGAGAGATCTAAAGAGAGTAGGCTTCATCGGTAGCCCACCGTTATGGGGGCGATAATATCGGATTATATCTCGTATTATTTGAGCGTGCGCAAGCAAAATTAGGTGGTACCGCGGAGCAACCCTTCGTCCTAAATGATAGGATGTATGGGTTTTTTTATATTATAATCCAAGGATAAGGTAGAGATTTACTTTAACCATTGATGTAACAGTTAGAAAAGAATAGATATGAGATTGGAAGGAGTAATCAATATGAAATTAAATGGTGCACAGATCGTAGTTGAATGTCTTAAGGAACAAGGGGTAGATTATTTGTTTGGCTATCCGGGTGCTGCAACAATCAACATATATGATGAACTGTATAAAAGCAGAGAGGATATCACCCATATTCTAACTTCTCACGAGCAAGGGGCTTCCCATGCAGCGGATGGTTATGCAAGATCAACTGGTAAGGTCGGTGTCTGCCTTGCAACATCAGGTCCCGGTGCCACCAATCTGGTAACGGGTATAGCAACTGCGTATATGGACTCAGTACCCATGGTTGCCATAACAGGAAATGTAAGTATTCCTATGCTTGGAAAAGATAGTTTTCAAGAAGTGGACATTCAAGGTATAACCTTTCCGATAACAAAACATAACTATATGGTAAAAGACGTTAACATTCTTGCTGATGTTATACGAGAAGCCTTCTATATAGCCAAATCCGGCCGTCCGGGACCTGTCCTTATAGATATACCAAAGGACATCACATCCATGACGGCGGAGTATACAAGAAAAGAGCCTAAAGTATATGATAAACCTCAAAATTTTCATATTCCTGAGAAGCTTGTCGAGATTATTAACAAAGCGAAACGTCCGATGATCATTGCAGGTGGTGGTGTTATTAGAGCTGGCGCCAGTGAAGCATTAATGACTTTTGTAGACAAGACCAAAAGTGCAGTCGCAAATACACTTATGGGTATTGGGGCAACCCCATATGATCACCCTTTGTATACGGGTAACATCGGCATGCATGGATCTTTAACTTCGAATAGACTCGTTAATGAATGTGACTTATTGATGGTTATTGGGGCTAGGTTCTCAGACCGAGTTGTGGGTAATGAGCACAAATTTGCTAAAGAAGCTACGATTGTACACTTTGATGTGGATCCGGCTGAGATTAATAAGAACGTCGTTGTACATGAACATGTGATTGGTGATATAGAAACGGTTCTTACGATGCTCAATGAAGTGATCATAGATAAAGATGCACCAGAGTGGGTAGAGCATGTTGCTTATATGAAAAAAGAGTTTGGTCATCAGGTCAACTATGACACAGTAAACGTACCCCATATGCTAAAGCGTATTGCTGCCCATTGTAAACCAACAGATATCGTCACCACCGATGTTGGACAACACCAGATGTGGACAGCGCAACATTATCCCTTTATGTTCCCTAATCGATTCCTCACATCAGGAGGATTGGGCACCATGGGTTATGGACTTGGAGCAGCCATGGGTGCTCAGTTTGCCAACAGAAAAGACCGTGTTGTTATGATTACCGGTGATGGTTCTTTCAAAATGAATTTTAATGAAATCATAACAGCGGTAAAACATAAGTTGCCAATTAAAATATTTATTATGAACAACAATGCTTTAGGTATGGTAAGACAATGGCAAAATCTATTTTATGAGGATCGTTTCTCCTCAACGGACCTTGGTGAAGATATTGAATATGTAGGATTTGCTAAATCACTGGGCGCAGAAGGTTTTGTTATCGACACAGTGGATCAGATTGATGACGTCATCGAAAAAGCCTTTAGCTCTAATAAAGTATCCGTTATTAATTGTAGAGTAGCAACAGAAAGCAATGTGTACCCCATGGTACCACCCGGATTTGCGATTCACGAAGCTATTGACCAACCGGACCAAATAGGAAAATAGAACACAGGGACTGTGAGTAACAGTCCCTGTGCTTTGTATCACTCTAAAAATAGAACAAGCATCTTGTCTTTACGAATTTTGTATTGACGTGTATACTATTATTCATAGTGTTTTTGAAAAAAGAGAAAGTCGGTGAAAATCATGCCTATTAAGATTAATAATGATTTACCAGCAAAGCAAGAATTGTTGGATGAAAACATATTTGTCATGGATGAACATCGGGCGCATACACAAGATATTCGTCCTCTTAAGATTGTAATCATGAATTTGATGCCTCTAAAAGACCAAACAGAGAGACATTTGTTAAGGTTACTGAGTAATTCGCCTTTACAGGTAGAAATAACCCTATTGGTACCTGAGACCCATCAGTCCAAAAATACTTCAACAGATCACTTAATTGCTTTTTATACAACATTTAATGAAATAAAAGAACATAAGTTTGACGGCATGATTATAACAGGTGCACCAATAGAACAAATGCCCTTTGAGGAAGTCACCTATTGGGAAGAATTGACGCATATTATGGAGTGGACGAAGACCAATGTCACATCAACTTTTCATATATGTTGGGGTGCCCAAGCGGGCTTGTACTATCATTATGGTATAGGCAAATATGACCTAGATGAAAAAATGTTCGGTATCTTCAAGCATAAGGTTGTCAAATCACATTCACCCTTACTTAGAGGCTTTAATGACGAGTTTTTAGTACCACATTCAAGACATACCAGCATTCACAAAGCACCAATCATAGCAAATGAATTTCTAGAACTCCTGGCTGAATCCGATGATGCCGGCGTCTATATTGTCAAATCCGTAGACAATAAGCAAATATTCGTAACCGGCCATTCAGAGTATGAAGCCGATACTTTGAATCAGGAATATGTTAGAGATAAGAATAAAAACCTGCCCATCAAGATGCCCATCAACTATTTTCCAGGTGACGATGACCATAACAAGCCAGTCAACACTTGGCGTAGTCATGCACATCTGTTATATGCCAATTGGTTGAATTACTACGTTTACCAGGTTACACCATTTGAACTTGAGTAAAGTGGGCAGAAACACTAGGTTTACAGAATCTCACATTGATCTGTAAAGAGGTGAGTACGTGAAAATAAAATTCAGTGATTTTATGAATAGAAAATTATCCAGACTCGAAAGAGCATCTTCTAAGTTATTTCTGAAGGTATCACGTTATAAAACGGATGGGGATGGAAAAATAGACTTGGAACACTTCAGAAATGAAGTGTTTCATAAACTTGTTGTACTTTTTATTACCATTGGTCTATTTCCCATATGTTATGGAGCATACTTGTTTTTTCAGGGAAATAATTTCATAGCTGGTATTCTGGAGCTATCGTCATATATTATTATTTTAATACTACTTTTAAGCAATCGAATTACTGTTTTAATGAAGAGATATATTTTTATTATATGCATATACTTATTGGGTTTAATGCTACTATTTGTCGTAGGACCAATGGGAGCAGGATTGCTTGTAATATATTCAACATTTGGACTAGCGTCGTGCATACTGAGCAAAAGACAAAATATATTTTTCATCTTTATTAGCCTATTCGTATTTATAGTCATTTCAGTATTGCTTCATTTTGGTCTTTTAGATCATCTGGCAATAGATCGATACAGAGAATCATGGTATATTGTGGCCATATCAGTTCAATCCATGGGTACCTTATTTGTTTTGATTATTAACAATCTTTTTAGTAATATTGAAAAACAAATAGAAGAGATTGAGAAAAGTGCAAAGTTAATTGAAGAAAGCGAACGTAGTAAATCTATTCTAATTTCAAATCTTCCAGGTATGGCATACAAAAGCAAATGCGACAAAGATTGGACAATGAAATTTGTTTCTGACGGTTGTTTTAAGTTGACTGGATATGCACCTGATAGCCTCATTAACAATAAAGACATATCCTTCAATCATTTGATTACGCCCAAATATCGTGAATTAGTCTGGAATGAGTGGAAACGTGTCCTTGCAGATCGGACATCCTTCAAGTATGAATATGAAATCATAGCAGCTAGTGGAGAGCAAAAATGGGTCCTAGAGTTGGGCGAAGGTGTTTATGACGAAAAAGGTCAAGTAGAAATGCTAGAAGGAATCATTCTTGACATATCAGATCGGAAAGAAATAGAGAATAAGCTTGTTTACACGAACGAGCATGATCGATGGACAGGTTTATATAATCGCGATTACTTGGAGTCCTATCTTGAAAAGGATGGCAAGCAAAATAAAAAGTCAAAGAGGGCACTCATAGTTGTCAACTTAACGCCCCTACAATCGTTAACCGTAAATTATGGATTTCATTATATACAGAGCTTGATGAGAAAAGTTGTTGAAACCTTGGAGGCGCATAAAACAGACGAGCGTTTACTATTTAAAACTTATGAAAATCAATTTACTTTCTATCTGAATAATTACAAGGATACGAATGAGCTATCCGATTTCAGCGCAATGATTGCTTATGATTTAAAAAAGTTGCTGATAACAGAAAGAGTCGGTGGTGGAATTGGCATTATAGAAATTAATCAAGATAACGAAGTGGAAGTGGATCTAATACTAAGAAGGCTTCTGATTGCATCTGAAAGATCAATTAGTGAATATAACGAAGAATTTATCCCTTGCTTTTATAACGAGGATTTGGAAAAATTAATTATACGTGAGGAGTACATTAGACAAGAACTCGTAAGAATCATAACAGACGAAGTCTGCGATGAATTATTCTTGCAGTATCAGCCTATTTTAGATTTGAAAACAAATTCCGTCTGTGGCTTTGAAGCGCTTGCAAGATTAAAGACAGAAAAATTGGGTCTGGTTTCCCCTTTAGAGTTTATTTCGATAGCCGAGAAAACTAAGCTCATCATCCCGCTTGGAAATATAATTATCATTAATGCTTTTAATTTTCTAAACAAATTAAGTGCGCTTGGATATGAAACCATTAGTATTTCTATCAACATATCTACCCCACAGTTATTACAACCTGATTTTACGAGCAACTTATTCGACCTGATTAGGGAAATGCATGTGAACCCACAAAATATCGGCATTGAAATTACAGAGTCGATTTTTGCATCTGACCATGACTACATCAATAAGATTATTAGTAAGCTTAGGGACGCAGGTCTTCATATAGCCATAGACGATTTCGGGACAGGTTATTCATCCCTTGCAAGAGAAAAGGAGTTAAATGTAAACTGCCTGAAAATGGATAAGTATTTCATTGATAAATTATTAGAGGATGACCTTGATAAGTCCATAACCGGTGATATTATTACTATGGCTCATAGACTGGGGCACTGTGCAATCGCCGAAGGTGTAGAAGAGGAAGTACAGAAACAGTATTTAATGGCACATGGGTGTGACAAAATACAAGGCTATCTGGTCAGTAGACCCCTTGATGAAGAAGTGGCAGTTGAGTTCCTAGCGAAACAAGAAAGACTTAATAATAGTGGCTGTTTTAGTGACAGACAATATTAATTTTTAATTTGATATGAATGCATAGGATGTGTGAACATAATGAAAATGACAGGTAAGATATTGGCTATAACATTACTATTGCTTTCGTTATCTTTTTCAGGTTGCGCTGAAGAAGATGTTATCGAAGGCCTTGAAGAGGTTCAAGTAGATAGGGTTATTGATGGTGATACCATTGTGGTCGAAGGGGATATAAGGGTTAGACTCATTGGCGTTGACACGCCTGAAACAGTCAAGGCGAATCATATAGTAGAGCTTTATGGCAAAGAAGCCAGTGCATACACGAAGGATATGCTTGAAGGTACGTATGTATATTTGGAAAAAGACGTTTCAGATGTGGACCAATACGGTAGAGCTTTACGCTATGTGTTCTTAGAAGACGGCACTCTATTTAATGAATTACTTATAAGTGAAGGGTATGGCAAGGTTGTTACCTATCCACCAGATGTAAAATATGCAGAGCGATTAATGGCAGCTCAAGTGCATGCAAGAGAAAACAATAAAGGTTTGTGGGGACTTATTATAGGTAATCCAAATTCAATGATTTATCATATGCCAGATGGGAAACACTATAATGAGGTCACAAGGCCTGTGTTTTTTGAGACAGAAGAAGCAGCTATTGCCAAGGGCTATAGAAAAAGTAAGGATTGACATCTTATACCCAAAAAGACTAAATACAACGAAAAGTATTTAGTCTTTTTTGTGTCATAAAAAATACCTTACCACCTTTTGGGGTCGATAAGGGTGATTATGATAAAATTGCTAATTTTTGCTAAGAGTGCTATGCTGAAAATGTAAAGGAATCATAATTGATTGAAATGAATTAGGAGGTGTTTATATGCCAGAAGTATCAAATATTATTGTATGGTTAATTTTAGGTGGTATATCCGGTTGGATTGCTAGTATGATAGTAGGAAAGAATAGAAGTATGGGTATCGTAAAGAATATTATCGTCGGCATCATCGGTGCTTTTATTGGTGGTTGGGTCGCAGGATTACTTAATCTAGGGCCAGCAACAGGACTAAATATCTGGAGTTTTATCGTTTCAATTACTGGAGCAGTAATATTACTTTGGATTATTAGTTTAGTAAGCAAGAATAATTAAAAACCTGAATCCAGTATTTATTTCATTTTTAAATATGTTACAAATCCCAAAAGAAGCTAAATGAGCAGCGAGTAGTAGACGTATAAAACATTAAATAGACGAATAAATCAATAAATATTCATGGAGTGGTCCCCCAGGCTACTCCATATTTTTGTTAGATTTTTTAAAATAGCAGAATGTTATTAATCGGAATTGTTATACTAAAGGCCAGTGTATGATAGGATTTATTGATAGATGACTAAAATTTTAGTAAGGTTAGTAAAAAACTTGATATCAATCCTAGAGAAGGTTAAACTAAACATAGTAATGACACTAAGAATATGATGAATTGAAAGCCATAAAAAATAATTACTAAAGTTAGGGTTTATATGAGTATAGATGGATAGAAAGGGTTAATAATGGAACTTGAAAATAGAAAACTCGTATTAAAACAAGATATTATTGAGAGTCTTAAATATGTTGAAATAATAAAAGGTGATACTGTCATGGTGCATGCTTCATTAAGCAGTATGGGTTTTGTATGTGGAGGACCTCAAATTGTGATAGAGGCATTATTAGAAGCAGTAGGACCTGAGGGTACAATTATGATGCCCTCACAGTCGTGGAAAAACCTTGATCCGGTAACGGGTGTTCACTGGGAAGAACCAAAAGCTTGGTGGCAAGCAATACGAGAAAATTGGCCAGCATATGATAAAAAAATCACACCAACAAATACGATGGGTGCTGTTGCGGAAATGTTTCGTCAATGGCCGGGCGCATTTAGAAGTGATCATCCTGCACGTTCAGTAGCAGCAGTAGGAAAAAATGCAGAGTACCTTACAAAAGATCATCATTTAAGCAATATCTTTGGTGAAGGTTCACCTGTTGATAAATTATACCATTTAGATGGAAAGGTATTGTTGATGGGTGTAGGTTATGATAAAAGTACATCTATTCATTTGGCAGATGCGAGAGCTGTATACCCTTCAAAGCATACCATAACAGAAAGCAGTGCGATTATGCTTGACGGAAAAAGAGAATGGGTTACGTATGAAACACTCTTTGTTGACGGTGAAGATTTTGAAGAGATAGGGATAGCCTTTGAAAAGAGTCATGCGTTTAAACAAACGTATCTTGGCAATACAATAATAAAGTCTATGAGCCAGAAGGATCTTGTTGATTTTGCCGTAGAGTGGATTGAAGCCAATAGAGAATAAGCAGTAATGTTGCGTGAGAGATGAGATGACTGTTAAGAAATGATTATATTAAATGAGAGGATTTGAAGCATATGGGTTTAAGAAAAGGGAAAGAAAACATACTTAAAACCTATGATCACGAAGGCATACTAAGCATAAATCATAATAGTGAAAAATCTCCCTTTCTTTCTGTTTATACTATCCGCTTTGGGCATGGGTCATTTGGCAGCATCATCTTACTATAGTTTTACAAAAAAATAGGAATACGAGCGCAATAGGATGCGTTCGAATCCTATATTTTTGTTTTAAACATCATATTAGAGTCTGATTGCAGTTTTTGAAAACTAGTGATATAATCCATAGTTGATAGGTTAATCCATTCATCCATTCATATAAGGGCTTGAAAAAAGTTGAGTGAGAAAAATCTATAACGATCAATGGATGGTTTAATTGTTAGTAAAAATACCAGTAAGGTGGGCGAAACAGTGATAAAAGTACTTATTGCCGATGATCAAGAACTCATTCGACACAGTTTAGAAATCATACTGAAGAATATATCAGATATCCAAGTTATAGATTCGGTTGGAGACGGAAAAAGTGTAATTCGTTCCATACGAAAAGAGAAGCCGGACGTGATTCTAATGGACATTCGTATGCCGGAGATGGATGGTGTACAATGTACAAAAATAATAAAAGAGAGTTATCCTAATATTAAGATTATTATTTTAACTTCCTTTGATGATGATGACTATATATTAAGTGCATTAAGAGATGGCGCATCCGGTTATTTGTTAAAAGGTATAACGATTGAGGAATTAGTTGATGCAATACATAAAGTGCATTCAGGCAGTGCTATGATCAATCCGAACATTGCACAAAAATTCATTGAACTGTATTCAGAAATGGCTAAGAACAATCAATTGGTACAAGTAGATAAAAAGGCAATCCATGATGTGACAGAATACGAATGGAATGTGATTAAACATGTTGCAAAAGGTCTATCCAATAAAGAGATTGCATCGAAATTAAAATTATCTGAAGGAACCGTACGTAATTATTTAAGCAATGCATTATATAAACTAAACTTACGTGATCGAACACAACTTGCTTTATGGGCAGTTCAAACAGGTAAGAGTGAAGGATGAAATTGTAAATCAAGGAATATACTTTTTTTGTTCTTCTCTAGCAAAGTCTAGCAAATAGGCCTCCAAATATTGGGGGCTTTTTTTTTTCTAGAAAATCCCACCCAATTAAGTGACAAATGTCATGTGACATTGACAAATGTCAGTTGAGCAATATGACACTTGGCAATGATATCTTTTAAGGATTTTGGTTAGAATGTATTTAAAGTGATGGCAATGCAACGGTAGAGATCAATAGGCAGGATAAGTTATATGTTGTTGGACAATAAGCACATGGGTGTTGTCGCAGGGCTTAAACAGTTGAATTTTGCGGGGAATCACAGTATACATAATAGTTGCTTGTAAAGTACAAGCGTAGAAGGAGTGTGATTATGGAACATCCTATAATTCTACAGATGCAAGGTATCACCAAAATTTTCCCGGGCGTTCGGGCCTTAGATGATGTAACACTTGAGGTACATAGAGGTACCATTCTCTCAATTTGTGGTGAGAATGGTGCAGGGAAATCAACCTTAATGAAGGTACTTTCCGGTGTTTATCCTCACGGTACTTATGAAGGAAAAATCATTTATATGGGAGAAGAAGTGACTTTTAAGGACATCAAAGAATCAGAACATGCCGGTATTGCAATTATTCACCAAGAATTGGCAATGGTTCCGGAGCTATCCGTTACTGAAAATATTTTTTTGGGCAACGAGATTATTAAACGTGGGTTGATTGATTGGGACGCAGAACGTGACCATACAGTGGAAGTGCTTAAGAAAGTAGGACTTTCAGTGGATCCGGACACCTTGATTAAGCATTTGGGCGTTGGTCAGCAACAACTGGTAGAAATTGCAAAAGCACTCTCCAAAAATGTAAAGTTGCTTATTCTCGACGAGCCGACCTCAGCGCTCAACGAAGCCGACTCAGCGAACTTACTTGATCTTATGCGTGGACTGAAGGACTTGGACATTACTTGTATCATGATATCTCATAAGCTTAATGAGATAGCAGCGATATCCGATGCAGTTACAGTCATACGTGACGGTCGTACTGTCGAAACCTACGCTGTCGAAGCTGGTCAAGTGGATGAAGACCGCATTATCCGTGCCATGGTAGGACGCTCCATTGAAAATCGTTTTCCGGCGCATGTATCAAATCCCGGTGAAGTGATTTTCGAGGTCTCCAATTGGCGTGTAGAAGACCCTAATAATCCAGGTAGATTGGTTTGTAAGGACTCCAATTTTAATGTCAGAGCAGGCGAGATTGTCGGATTTGCCGGTCTTATGGGTGCAGGAAGAACAGAACTGATGCGGTCTATATTTGGTCATAACTATGGTATCTTCCTTGGAGGTTCTATCAAAATCAAGGGCAAGGAGATTCAGGTTAACTCAGTAGACGCTGCAATCCGTCAAGGCATAGCATATGTACCTGAGGATCGGAAGAATTTGGGTCTTAATCTACTTAATAGCATCCGCATAACCACAGTATCAGCCAATCTAAAAGGGATTTTACGTGGCGGGCTTCTTGATTTGGAAAAGGAATATGATGTTGCCGAAGAGTACCGCCGTTCACTAAGAGTTAAGACTCAAAGTGTTGATCGAGGTGTAGCCACTTTATCAGGAGGAAACCAGCAAAAGGTTGTTCTAGGTAAATGGATGTTTACAGGGCCGGATGTTCTGATTCTTGATGAGCCAACTCGAGGGATTGACGTTGGTGCCAAATACGAAATATACCGCTTAATACATGAACTTGCAGATCACGGAAAAGCAGTCATAATAGTTTCATCCGAGTTGCCCGAGCTCATTGGCATAACGGACAGGATTTATACCATTTTTGAAGGTGAAATAACGGGCATGATAGATAGCAAAGAGGCCCAACAAGAAATTCTCATGAAAATGATGACAAGTAGTACTTCAGGGTCGGAATCTAAATAAAGAAATAGGGAGAAATTGTTATGATATACATTAAGAAAATACTAGGTGACAAATTGCAGGATTACACTATGGTGCTTGCCTTAGTAGCACTTGCTATCATCTTTAATATTATTTCCGGGGGGAAAATGATTACTTCCTCCAACTTTCAGAACTTAATATCCGGTAATGCCTATGTCATGGTGCTGGCGCTTGGAATGATGATGGTCATTGTAATCGGACAGATTGACTTATCCGTCGGTTCGGTAGCTGGATTCTCAGGTATGGTCATGGCTATTGCCGTACGCGATTTAGGATTAACATGGTGGGTTGGTGTGCTACTTAGCCTTGCAGTAGGGGCCTTAATAGGCGCATGGCAGGGCTTATGGGTGGCCAAACTTGGTATTCCCGGTTTTATTACAACATTGGGTGGCATGATGATCTTTCGTGGTGGGGTTATCTGGATATCAAAGTCGATATCGGTACCGGCACCAAGGGAACTTAAAGTATTCGGTGCTGGACATTTGCCCGAGTGGGGACCAACTTTTACAGGTATGAACAACTCGACGCTACTACTAGGTATCATTGCGATCGCCGCATTTGCTTTTACTCAACTACGTAAACACAATCGGTCCAAAAAAGCAAAGGAACTATGGCCGGTTTTGGTTCGAATTGCCTTAGTCAGTGTTGTTATTGGTTACTTAACATGGATTTTTGGTACAGGACGACCAGGCACTTCATTCCCAGTTCCGGGTGTAATTCTTGTGGTTTTGGTCATTATCTACCATACCATTACCCAGAGAACCACATTTGGTCGTCATATATACGCTGTCGGTGGGAATAAAAGCGCTGCAGCACTCTCTGGGGTTAAAGTTCAAAGAACATACTTCCTGACTATGCTCAATATGTCATTCCTTGCTGCATTGGCTGGCATCATGTTTGTTGGACGCTCTAATGCAGCCGGTCCATCAGATGGTGTTGGATGGGAGTTGGATGCTATTGCATCGGTATTTATTGGAGGTGCAGCTGTTTCAGGTGGTGTTGGAACCATTATTGCAACCATGGTCGGAGGCTTGGTAATGACAGTTCTCAACTCCGGTCTGATGCTCATGGGGGTTGGTGCTGACCGTACTCAAGTTATTAAGGGTCTTGTACTACTTGCGGCTGTTGGTATCGATGTATTCAACAAGAAGGAAGGACGCCAATCCATTATAGGAAGGCTATTTCCTAGCAAAAGTAAGTAACTTATGGAACGTAACTCTGCCAACAGTGGATTTATGAAGATTGTTGGCTGGGATTACATAATAAGTCGATGGACTTAAAACAGAAGGGTGGAATATGAAATGAAAAAATTACTATCGTTATTAATCATGGTATCTCTTATCACGGTAATGGTGGCAGGTTGCGGTAAAACATCGGAACGTGCTGAATCAGAAACTACTGAAGCAGAGACAACTGAAACAAGTGAAACCACTGAAACTCCTGAGGCACCAGCTGCTGAAGAAGCCGGCTTTGCTGCAGACGCAGTCATCGGCGTTGCACTACCTTGGCTTGGTACTCAGAACTGGGCAGAAGCAGATGAGATGTTCAAAAGCAAATTGGAGGCTGCAGGTTTTGAGGCAATCGTTCAACATGCGGATAACAAAGTTCCAACACAACAACAACAAATTGAGTCCATGGTTCAAAATGGCGCTAAAGTAATCGTTGTTGGTCCTGTTGATGGTTCTCAACTTGGTGGAGTTCTAGAAGAAGCTGCGGCTGCTGGTATCTTTATTATCGGATATGACCGTCTTATTGAAAATACAACAGCTATTGATGGTGTTGTACAGTTTGACAGCATCAAAACAGGCGTACTTCAAGGTGAAGCTTTACTCGCTGGACTTGCAGCACAAAAAGGCGAAGGTCCTTACAACATCGAGTTATTTGGTGGTGGCCCTGCAGACCCTAACGCTCCAAACTTTTTCAAAGGTGCTATGACAGTGCTTCAACCTAAGATTGACGATGGTACTTTAGTTGTAGTCTCAGGTCAAACAGACTTTACTCAGGCTGCTACTATGGACTGGGATAACTCAAAAGCTCAAGCGCGTATGGATTCACTTCTTTCAGGATTCTACTCAGATAAGGAAATTCACGGAGTCCTTTGTCCTAACGACGGAATAGCGCGTGCGGTTATTACTGCAGCTGGACAAGCAGGACAAGATACACCAGTAACTTCAGGACTTGATGCTGAAAACGAGACGGTTACTTGGATTTGGGAAGATAGACAATATTCAACGATTGCAAAACCAACAGATACATTGGTAAGCAAAACAATTGAAATCATCAAAGCACTACAAGCTGGTAATGGATTACCTGCACCTGATGAAACTACTGATAATGGTATGAAAGAAGTAGGCATCTATGCACTTCCACCACTTGTTGTAACTAAAGAAAACATTAAAGAAGCATTTGCAAATGATCCAGGTCGCTTGGAATTACTTAAATAGGAAGTCCCAAGAATCTACATAAATAAACGGATCACTGTCATGTCGATGGTGGAATCATTTAAACATTCTTTCAAAAGTGCCAATATCATTATTGGCACTTTTGTTAAATCAGTATTAGGTTAAATTTAAGGAGGCAAACAGTGCTAACTAATAAAAAAAGCAAAAATAGAGGTCAGTTGCTTTCGATTAAAGCAAAGTTAATTTTGTCACACATCTTGATTGCTGTATTGCCAATAACCATTATTGTCATTATTTTGACCAGTCAGGCTAGTTCTTCATTAATGGATAAAGTTAACAGTTCAAATACAGCCTATGTAAATAAGGTGACAAATATTTTCAATAATAAGCTACTCAGTATTGAAGATAATTCTAAAATGATTCTTGTGGACCTGGATATGAATAGAGTTCTTGGAAAGGGTCCAAGCGATTATGATAATGAATTCTATATGATGAATGACCGACAGCAAAACATATCAAAAAAGGTTGAATCTATGTTATTCACAAACGCTTTAATCGTAAATATATTCTTTATTAAAGAGGATGAAATAATTGGAAGTGTGACAGGGGATCAAAAGGATTTGTACAAAACGTTTGCTGATTCTGAAGAAAAGAAAATAATATCTGAAGCCGGTGATAACCCTGTATGGTTTCATGATCTGTATGGTACAAATGATTTGTTTCTGATGCGCAACATTAAAAAACTAAATTCAGATGAATCAATAGGCACTATGGTTATAGAAGTGAGGAAAGATTTATTGTTAAGTGACTTAAGAATTAGTGACTTTAACAATTTGGATGAATCGTCACTATTAGATCTTTCAGGACAAGTGATTATGGTCGCTAAAGATGATGGGGACATGAAAAATGCAGATTTCAATAATGAATTAATTCAAAAAATTAAAGCGGATCCGAACGAAACTATTGGCTCATACACAACGACTACCGGTATTGAAAATGAATCAATGATTCTGTTTAGTATGCTTAGTAATGGCTGGATATATGTACTAAAAATTCCAACCAGTGCTATATTGGGTGATATTACACGCCTTAAAGACGTGGCTCTGATTTTAACAATATTTTTTATGGTTATTGCAGTATTTATTGGAATTTTCATTGCAATTTCGATATCAAAACCCATAGATTACATACGTAAAAAAATGAAATTAGTTGAACAAGGAGACTTAACAGTTCAATCCAAATATACAGGTAAACATGAGATTGGCCAACTTTCTCAAAGCTTCAACCATATGATGGCTAATATGAGGAGCTTGATTGAAGAAGTAGGGACTGTTGTTGAGCAAGTATCAATAAACTCAAGTGAACTCAGTACTATTTCAGAAGTTTCCGCGTTATCGTCTAAAGAAGTGATGCAAGCCGTTGAATCGGTGGCGGATGGTGCTAGTGAACAAGCAAAAGATGCGGAAAATGCTGCACTTGTCGTTCGGGACTTGGTGAATCAATTTAATGCAACAGAAGAACACTTCACCTATGTTGTAAAAGCTACAAATAGTACAAAAGATGCTAGTGAAAATGCTGAAAGTACTTTAGATACGCTAAATCTGAGCACAAAAGATACAATGGAATTATCAAGGAAAATTGAGATTGATATGTCTAAGTTAGTGGGAAGGTTTGAGGAGATATCCGGTATCATTGGCATGATTGACGGTATTAGTGAGCAAACCAATTTACTTTCTTTAAATGCAGCTATTGAAGCGGCACGTGCTGGCGAATCCGGAAAAGGATTTGCTGTTGTTGCAGATGAAGTTAGAAAGTTAGCCGTTCAATCGAAAGAAGCTGCTAAAAGTATTTCGCATATTATCAGTGACATCAATGAAGCAATAACAATGACACAGAAGATGATTCAAGAAGGCAGTACAATTTATACAAAACAAGAAAAAGCGGTAACGAATACTGGTGTAATATTCAAAGAAATTATTACAAATATGGATACCATAATGCATGAGGTAAATCTTGTGTATGATTTATTAAATGGACTGGATCATGTTCAAATTAATGCTACAAACTCCATTACAAGTATAGCAGCCATAGCTGAAGAGTCTGCGGCTTCTATTGAACAAGTACTTGCAAATGGTCAAGAACAATTGGTAACTGTAGAGCAGCTTGTTAATGTGTCCTCTCAGCTCAACAATGTTATTACTATTTTAAGGCAACAAATGGAACAGTTTAATATTAAAAACAAATAAGGCATACACAATGTTCCAATATATGAAAATATAATTATTCTTCTATATCAGCACAGTTTTTAAAGGTATAAACCTTAGCTGATATGCTATAATGAGTTATCTGATTATCAAGTGGTAATAAAATAGAATTTCTCGACAATAAAACTGTCTAAGTTGAGATAATCAGATATTCGATTATAGAAAACCTATTAGTTGGGGGTGAATAAGATGCTTGAGACAACACCTATTTCAATAATACGTAAATTAAACTATTTAGTTAATGTCGTTGTGATTCTTTTTTTCTCATTTATCATTTCATCAACAACAACAAAGATTTTTGATGGTTTTTTAGCAAGAGAATTCCTTGAACGGGTACAGTATTTACCTATTATTCCACAAAATATTGCGGTTCTTGCAATGGTGTATATGCTGGCACTTGGTGCTTCAAACATATTAAAAAGTTATTTGCTTAAGAGGAAGTTTTTTGGTGTAAGGCTTCTTCTATTGGTTGATTTTTGGCTGTGCTTTATGATTGTTTATTATATGAATTTCAGTTATCGTGGCATATTTCTTCTATTGATGATGAATATAATCACTTATGCAAAGGAACCCCATTCAAGGGTGTGGATGCTAATTTTTGCTCTTGTCTCATTTATATTGTTAGACTATGATATTTGGTCTAACCGGCTTGCGATGCTGTCACTGACTGAGTATGTGGACTATAATCCAGAAGAAGTAAAAATCTTTATGTTGGTAGGTAAGAATCTATTGACATCCATTAATGAAATTGGGTTCATAGGCTTCCTCTATCTTTTACTTCAAAACAAGATAAATGAAAATGCAGCCATTAGTTCATTGAATACAAAGTTAAGAGAAACGGCATCTGAGCTTAAAATGGCGAATATGCAACTTGAAGTTTTTGCTCAGACTATGGAAGAAAATGCAAAAATGAAGGAACGAAATCGACTGGCGAGAGAAATACACGATATATTGGGACATTCCTTGACAAGTATTACAACCGGTTTAGAAGCTTGTGTTTCAATTATCGGGTTTGAGCCTGAAGTTGCAAAAACACAATTAGGTAAAATATTGGAGCTCTCTAGAAAGGGCTTGGATGAGGTTCGACGTTCTGTTCGAGAATTAAAAGTGGATACGATTTCAAAGTCTGAACTTATACCGGCTATTACTATTATGGTGAATGATATTAACGAGTGTACACCGGTTAAGATTGATATGGAGATTAGCGGGCAAGTCCTAAAGCTTAAAGAAGATGAAGAACAAACAGTTTACCGGATCATTCAAGAGTCTATTACGAATGCAATTCGACATGGAAAAGCAAGTCATATTGATTTACATATTGATTTTTATCAACATGTTGTGAAAGTGATGGTTGCAGATAATGGGAAAGGCAGTGTAAATGTAGAAGAAGGATTTGGATTAACACATATTAGAGAAAGAATTGCAATGTTAAATGGAACGATGATGTATGAAACAAATCCAGGAGAGGGATTTACAATAAATGTTGGAATTCCCATAAGGTGGGGGTCAGCGTATGATTAATATGGATAAGTCGGGCGTTATAACAAAAAAAAGTGTAATTGCTTTAGTTGTGATTATTTATATTATATTAGGCATATTTTTTGTTCAGGGATTGAAATCCGATAAGAAAACGATCGTTCAAATAGGTATTTATTCCGGAAACGAATGGGGAGTACCTCAAATTGATGTCTATCGTATTTATGATGAAGCCATAAAGCTTTTTGAAAAGGAAAATCCGGGCGTAACTGTTGAATATCGAAGTGGTACCTTAATGGATGATTATTCAGAGTGGTTGGCACAAAAGATACTTAACGGCGATGAACCGGATGTGTTTATAGTACTGGGAGAAGACTTTGACACATTATCTTCTATTGGCATGTTAGAGCCTTTGGATGTGTTTATGAAAAGTGATTCTTCTTTTCATTCTGAAGATTTTTACAAAAAGGGGATTGAGGCCGGCATCTATGATGGCTACCAATATGCCATGCCATTTCAAATAGTACCAACATTCATGATTGTAAATGAGACCTTGTTAAAAGAAAATAATTTGACGGTGCCGGATATGGACTGGACCCTTGATGAATTTCTGAGAATGACTGAAGCATTAACAAAGGATACGAATCAAGATGGTATTAATGACCAGTATGGCGTAATGGGTTATGGATGGGAGAATACATACTACGCGGCCAAAGGAACTTTTGAGGCTGGAGATAAGGCCATTGATGTGTATGATGAAGAGAAGCTGAAAAAAGCAATTGAAGTCTCTAAGGCATTATACACACAAAATAGCGGTCAGAATGTACCACCTTACGCATTTGATCAGGGACTGGTTGGGTTTAAAACCTTTTCATTAGCTGAATTTAGAGCGTATAAACCCTATCCCTATAAAGTGAAAAAATACTCGGATTTCATTTGGGAACCTATATCTTTTCCTAGTGTGGATCATAATACCAGTATCGGTAAACTCTATACGGTACAATGGGGAATGAGCAGCAGATCAAAGAATAAGGACTTAGCATGGGAATTTATCAAGTTTATGAGTAATAATGATGAAGTACAACAAATGGTTTGGGATTACACGTATACATTGCCGACCAAAATATCGGTGTCGAATAAAGCCAGTGCCCAGGATGAGGTACTTAGTAATGTATTGGATGCGGCATTTTTGGAGTCGGTAATCGATCAATCGGTTATTGAGCCAACCTTTAAAAAATATCAGAAGCTCATCGAATCCATGGATATAAGGATTAAGGTGAATATCATGGATGATAAATCTATGCAAGAGATTATTCGTAGTGTTAGAGTAGAAGCTGACAGTATACTTGAAAGTGAGAATTAGGGACTTGGAGGGGAAAATATGAAAAAAGCAATAGTTATACTACTCATATTATCAATGCTTGCCGGTGTACTTTCAGGATGTAGTAAGGAAAGGAATGATGACACACCACAATTAAAGTCTTCCTATAAGTTTGGAGCGACTTATATGACCCTGAATAATCCTTTCTTTGTTTTGCTCAATAAAGGCATAAAAGATGTCGTAGAAGCCAATGGTGATATATTAATTGCACTGGACCCTGCTCTTGATCCTGACAAACAGATCAGTCAAATAGAGGATCTAATCGCACAAGGGGTTGATGCTATTTTTGTAACCCCTGTAGACTGGAAAGGCATCCGTCCTGCCCTTGAAGCAGCACAAGAAGCCGGCATACCCATAATCAATGTAGATGCGCCTGTATATGATACAGAACTTGTTGCATCCATTATAACATCCGACAATTATAATGCGGGTGTCATATGTGCCAATGACATGATGAGAAAATTAAACAAAGCAAAAATTGTAACCTTAGAACATCCAACGGCTAAATCAGCCATTGACAGAACACAAGGGTTTATCGATACAATTGCTGGTATGGAGAATTATGAAATTGTTGCTAGGCAATCATCAGAGGGACAATTAGAACAAGCAATGTCTGTTATGGAAGATATTATACAAGAGAATCCTGAAATAAATGTTGTTATGGCATTAAATGACCCAACAGCAATGGGCGCCATAGCAGCACTTCAAGCCATTGATAGTGAAGAAAGGATACTTGTATATGGTATAGACGGTGCTCCGGAAGCAAAACAAATGATTAAAGATAGGAAGATGACCGCCACAGCAGCGCAATCGCCAATGACCATTGGAATGACAGCAGCTCAAGTGGCTTATGATATCTTAGCAGGTAAAGAAGTAGAAAAGGAAATATTTGTAGATGTTATCTTTATTGATATCTATAATGTGGATGAATATGGAACAACAGGTTGGCAATAAGAACTAAAAGGACAAAACATAGAATGGGTTAAAATTTTTTGTTATTTTTACATGCGTTTAACTTTGAAATACACCAACATCCCTGCCGCTATAGTCATACATGTGGCTATAAAAAGTTGAATGGCATAGGGGTAGTCAAGACCTGGAAAATGAATAAAGTTCATACCAAAGAAACCTGCAAGAAATGACAACGGGATGAAAATAACAGAAAAAGTGGTAAGTGTCATCATGGTTTTATTAAGTGCGTTGCTTTTTTCTGCCATTTGCATTTCATAGAGGCTGTTGATCATTTCACGATAACTTTTTAAAGAATCACCAAGTTGAGTTAAGTGATCCATTAAATCTGCATAATAAGGCACATCTTCTTTAGTGAAATAGGGATTTGATTCACGTGTAAAAATTAGAATCGCATCATGGATAGGTGTAATCGCATTCACCATATAAAGCAACTCTTTTCGAAGTTGATAGATTCGAGTCATGTCTGTGTTGCCAGTCTCAATGACGTTCACTTCCAAATCTGCAAAGGTTTCAAAAGACTGGTTGATGACAGGGAAGTAATGATCGACGATAGCGTCGATTATTGAATAATATAGATACTCTATGCCGCGTTCCACAATACGATCATTTCCGGATTCAATTCTTTTTCGAATACCTTCAAAAACATCACCCTGCACTTCCTGGAAAGTCAGTATGACTTTATCTTTTACAAATATTGAAACATGCTCATGATGGATGTCTTCATTCTTAAGATATATCATTTTAAATATAGAAAACAGATAAAATTCTTTAAGCTCGATTTTGCTACGTTGAGACACATGTACAACATCTTCCAAGTCCATGTGATGGATGCCAAACTTGTTACCGATTCTTCGGATTAACTCAATATCATGGAGTCCAGTAATGTTGATCCAGTATTTCTTATCATCTACTTCCAAAGATTCCAGATCTGTGATTTCCATCCTTTGATACCAGTCATGGTCATAAGAAATAACATCGATCTTAACGCCGATATTTGTATGCAACCCCGTATAACTTAACGTTCCGGGGGGCTCACCAATGCTACGTTTTTTTTGTAGTATCATATTAAAAGGATCCTTAAAATTATTAAAATTCATAGATGTATCTACCACCTTCTTTATATCTGGGTTCATCCTTATTCTATCACTTGAAGTATCTCTTATTCAATGAGAACATTTGAATAAATCTATCTGTCCGAGTAATAATACACTCAACTTAGGTTACTTAAAAACTTTAATTGATAACAGTTATTAATTATCGTATACTAAGAGTAGTACAATTAAAAAGGACAAACCAGAGGAATCTGTTTGAATAGGAGATGGACAGTTCATGAGCAATGAAAAAGAAGTAAAAACAGTAAAAACAGTAAAAACAGTAAAAACAGTAAAAACAGGATGGCATCTGGATGATAGTTATGCCCGTTTGCCAAAGATGTTTTTCACAAAGATTAAACCGAGTGGTGTAGCCTCTCCGAGTTTGATCACATTAAATAATCCATTGGCATCATTCTTAGGACTTACTGAGAAAGATCTAAGAAGCGAAGAAGGCCTAGCGATTCTAGCCGGCAACAAAGTACCTGAAGGTAGTTTGCCACTTGCACAAGCGTATGCAGGGCATCAATTTGGACATTTTACGATGCTTGGTGATGGTCGAGCATTGCTTATTGGAGAACAAATAACGCCTTTTGGTGAACGCTATGATCTTCAACTTAAAGGTTCCGGTCCAACACCTTATTCTCGAGGCGGCGATGGTCGAGCTGCACTTGGGCCGATGCTCCGTGAATACATTATTAGTGAGGCCATGTATGCTCTTGGTATTCCAACGACGCGTTGTCTCTCAGTTGTAACAACCGGTGAATCCGTTATCCGCGAAACCAATCTAGATGGCGCAATTTTGACCCGTGTAGCAGCAAGTCACCTGCGTGTTGGTACCTTTCAATACATAGCAAATTGGGGTACGGTTGAGGATCTTCGCACACTTGCAGACTATACACTTAACCGTCATTTTGTAGATGTGGAAGCTAAAGAGAACCCTTATTTATTCCTACTTCAAGAAGTTATCAAGCGTCAAGCCCAGTTGATAGCAAAATGGCAACTTGTAGGTTTTGTTCATGGTGTTATGAATACGGACAATATGTCAATAAGTGGAGAAACGATTGATTATGGCCCCTGTGCTTTTATAGATGCGTATAATCCGGCTACAGTATTTAGTTCGATTGATCGTGGAGGTCGCTATGCTTATGGCAATCAGCCTCACATAGCAAGATGGAACCTAGCTCGGTTTGCTGAAACCTTATTGCCTCTTCTTCATCCTAATCCATCTGAGGCAATTAAGTTGGCGGAGACAGAAGTTTTAAAATTTTCTAATTTATATCAAGACAATTGGGTAAAAGGAATGAAATCAAAGCTAGGTATGTTTGATGATGAGGTTGGTGATGATTTACTGATTAACGAACTTCTCAAAATGATGGAGAATGCTCATGCAGACTATACCAATACTTTTTGTGCTCTGACTTTTAATAGACCTCAAGATACGAGTATTTATGATTTGCCCGAATTTGTTTCATGGCATTCAAGGTGGCAGGAGAGAAGAAGCAAGCAGAAGCAATCGAAAGTTCAATCTGATCAGTTAATGCGAGATTCTAATCCAGCAGTAATTCCGCGTAACCATAGGGTAGAAGAAGCCCTGGAAGCGGCAGTAAGGTATAAGGATTATAGAGTAATGGAGCGTTTGCTGAGTGTACTTTCGAGCCCATATGCACACAATATCGATCAGACTGGTTATTATACATTGCCAAGTCCATCTGACCGACCATACCAAACCTATTGTGGAACTTGAGGGGATAGCCTTGAAAATCATGCATTCAAATCATTTAGGAAAGTATTTAACCTGTCTCTAAGGAATTATAGCTTAGAGACTTTTTTTGTACTCCAGGAAAGTATATGCTATGTAAACTATCAAGGAAATCTTTCCTGCCGGAACAATTTGCTTTGCAAAGCGAGGCGTAGCCTCTTTGTTCTACTCTAGGAAAGACAATGCTATGTAAACGATTAAGGAAGTTTCCTTTCGAACCGTTCAGAAATATGAGCAGAGCTCATAACGAAGCAGAGCTTCTTTTCTTCTACTCGACAAACTGTTATATATTCAGCTATGAGCAAAGCTGAAAACGTCAGATGTATAGATAATAAAGTAGATTTTGTAAGGTTTTTTGCTGAAATTCTGAATCAAAGAGAATATAATAATAGTAAACCCAAAAAATACAGCATAGAATTAGAATTGTATAAACCAAATTAGATTATACAAGGAGATAGAATGTACGAAGAAATGATGGAAGCTTCACTAGATTATATTGAAGAAAATTTGTTTGATAATCTTTCCTTAAAAAGAATATCAGATCATTTTAATATGTCCAGTTTTCACTTTAGTCGCATTTTTTCATTTATGATTGGAGAACCTTATCGACAATACTTGCTTAAGAGAAAAATGAGTCATTCTTTAGTCATGTTAAATGATAATGCGTCGATTATTGATACTGCTTATAGCTATGGATTTACTTACCCTGAAAGCTATACAAGAGCGTTCAAGCAGGTTTTTGGTATATCTCCTAAAAAATATCAAAGTAATAAGAATCTGATTCAACCTTATGGAATTGGTAAAGTAATCACCAGGGATCTTGTTAACTTTAAAGGTGAATTGTATATACGTTCAGATTATGAATTTATGGAAAGTCAGCGGTTTTATTTTGATGAGATAAAAATCGATAAAAGCAATCCGAATTGGATGAAAGATATATATCAGGCAGGAGATTGCTTCCTTGAAAATACTCAAGACCTACCTTTTATTAATCAAAGATATTATTTTAATTCTGTTAAGTGCGAAGAATATCAAATGAAATATGCCATTCGATTTATGAAGTTAACAAATAAGAAGGTCGCACAACCAGATGATAAGATAATTATAGAAGAAGGCGGATGGTTCGCAAAATTTCATTATGTTGGAAAAATAAAAGATATCTATGATTCTCTTGAAATAGATGTAAAAAGATGGATTGAAAGAAAAGATGAAAAATTAGAGTATGTTGGAAATGGAATAATCATCCGTTATGAACTCAGTGATCTGTCTCAATTTGACATTATGGTTAGACTTAAAAGAAAGCTAAACAGATTAAAAGAATAAAAACATAGCAAAATATGTTAGGAATAAAAGCTACATCACTGTTACTATGACTCTAGGAGGTGCATGTATGCTACGAAACTATTTATTAAGAAATCTTATTAAGAAGAAGTTGAACTTGAGCAAACCACTGGAGGAAGTCAGGAAAGATGTTCGACAATTTAGAATCAAACAGAAGTGTAGAGAATCAACTTATATTGAATCAACAATAATTAATGAAGCGCCATGTTTATGGGTCGTTCCGGATGGGTGTGATACGAACCGATTTGTTTTGTATCTTCATGGAGGCGGTTATTGCCTTGCTGCATATGATAATACCGTACAAAGAACTATAGATTTAGCAGAAAACTTAAAAATGTCTACGCTAATGATAGATTATCCGGTTGCCCCAGAGTATCCTTTTCCAAGTGCTATTGAGAAGGTGAATAGTATTTACGAAAGTATTGCAGACAATAAGCAGGTGGTATTGCTTGGAGAATCATCTGGTTGTGGATTGGTTTTAAACCTTATGGTAAGTTTAAGAGAAAAGAAGAAAAGACAACCGGTTGCGTCCATTTTACTAACACCCTTTCTAGATGCAACATATGCTGGTAGAAGCTATACGATTATGAAAGAAAAAGATCCCTTTTATGTTAAGCCACCTTATATAATATCAGACTATTATACGATAGGTCAGAATAAGAAGAACCCATGGATATCGCCTCTATTTCATGATGTGCATGATTTAGCTCCAATTCTAATTCATGTCGCTGAATATGATACTTTAGCAGATGACGGTATGAGGTTGTATGAAAAACTAAAGAAAGCACATAATGAAGTAGAATATCGTAAATGGACAGGTATGTGGCATCTATTTCATACGCAACATGATTTGATTCCGGAAGGGAAAAGGGCCATGGAAGCGTGTAAAAAATTTCTACATGATAAACTGGTATCTGTATAATTTTAATGCAACACTTTATAATCATAAGGTTAATATATCAATCTAACTAGAGTTTTGAGTGATTTGATCATAAATAATCTACTGTAAAAGATAAACCGATTGAAGATAGGAGAAAGATAAAATGAAATTATTAATAAATGGTCTATCAATTGTAACTATGCTAATGCTTTTTTCAACAATTGTATGTGGTTTTTGGATAAAGAGCAATCAAATAGTTGAAAAAAGTTCTATTCAATTTCATGCTGTGATGGGTTCGATATCTGCTATTTTAACAATAATATTACTGATTGTACTAATGGTAACAATCAAAAAAGTAGCATAAATATGAAAATATAATTTGCCGGATTATATTAGGTGTTGTAGCATCTTTAAGCCACTACTATATTTATGCTTCTAATTGTTATATTTTTGTTATCAATTAAGTAAAGCGATTTGGTATAATGTATTTAATACTAGTGGATGGAGGCCATCATGAATCTAAAAGTCATAACAAAAAAAGATATGAACAATCTTAAACGATCAAGAAAAGGTATCGTAGATTTTCTTGTCGTCTTGATTTTTGTGTTTTTAGGGGGCGATTTGTTTATGATGGCTTATACCGCAAATAATGAAAATATAGTAGTGGAACCTATTCATGAAGATACGATTATTTTGCCTGCAAAACAAGGGTATAGCATCATAAATATTGAAGGTGAAAAAGGTTATTTTCAGGATGATCATTTAATATTCATTCAGGAAAATGAAAAAGAGGGTGAAGTTGTTTTATTTCATCGTGATAATGGTATTCTTGATCAGTTTAATTATGCCGGCAATATTACTCAAGTAAGTATGGATGAAAATATATTGCATTTAGTAGCTACTCAATCACAAGAGTCAGAAATCAATAAAATGGATCAAGTTAGTTCGAGTGAGATGGTGTATTCTGTGATGATTGATAAGGATAAAATGCTAAAGGAAAATATTAGAAGTAGGTGATCAGAGATGAAGATATTATTATTATAGGATGAAATCGGTATTAGTTCGTTTATCTTCATCCAATTAACCAGGCATTCTTATGATGTGGTTGTTGCGAAGACGGTCAAAGAAGCTATGGATATATATGACCCTACTTATACTATGTTATTGGTTGATTTGATGTTACCGGATGGAAGTGGAATTGAGTTTATCAAATATGTAAGGATGAGTAATACTACAATACCGATTATTATCTTAACGGCCTTGACCGAAGATGATGATGTTGTTGAGGGATTTATGGCTGGCTGTGATGATTACGTTAAAAAGCCCTTTGGCATTGGCGAATTAATGATTAGAATGAAACGCTATCAAAACAATAATAAGCAGTCCCAAGCTATTATTGTAAGAGAACCATTCACCTTAGATTTATGTAATCGGGCAGTAAGAAAAGAAGGGGTTAATATAATTCTAACCCCGACAGAATTTAAGTTGTTTCAGTTATTTTTTATAAACCACGAAAAAACGTTTACAAAAAATGAAATTGCGGACTTGATTTGGGGTAAAGATTATGTCGGGGACCTACAAATCGTAATTGTTAACGTTAATAGGCTAAGATGCAAATTAGATAGAGATAAAGAAGCTTATATAAAAACAGTTTGGGGCGTTGGCTACAAGTGGGAGAATTAGATGAAAGTATTAAGTTTGGTTTCATTTTACTTCGGTATTCTTTTTTTCATGATACTTATTTTGTTTGGAATAGGGAACTTCCGTTTAATTAAATCTAATTATTCTGAAGCTGCACATCAAAATATTATATCAATCATGGAAGAAGGTACTAAAGCCTATGATTCAGACAATGCTTATTATCAAAGTATTCTAAATAATGATAAGATCTATTATGAAATAAGAGAAGGGGATAAAGTCATTGAATACTCTAATAGATATTTATATCCTTTAGACTATACAAATACGGATTTCTATACAGATAGAACTGTTCTTAAAGACGGTAAAGAATTAATTGTTGTTAGTGATTTGAGTCATATATATAAGTTCGAGAAGGGTTTGATATATAGACTAGTATATAGATTGGCATTCATTTTTGTAGTGGGCTTATTGTTTACGATATTACTATCAGATAGCATATCGAAGCCTATTCATATTTTAGAAAAAGGGATTCTAAATGGGGAAAAGGTGGTCTGTGATAATTTAGAGTCTGATATGGCGCGATTGTACTTAAAGTATAACGAATTAATTGAAAGTGTTGATTCAAATGAGAAACTTAAAAAAGAATTTATCAGCATGATCAGTCATGAACTTAGAACACCGCTAACTAGTATAAAAGGGTGGATTGAAATTGTTGGCAAAAAAAATGTAGATGACCGTACATTGGATCAGGGCATATTGATTATCAATTCAGAAATGGAACGTTTAGAATTACTCATATCTGACTTAATAGATTTTAATAAATATAATAAAAATAGTATGAAGATGACAATGGACAACAACGACTTAAAGATTTTTCTGATTGAGATGGCTAAGACTTATCAGGAATATGATATAAGGGTAAGTTATTCTCAAAGAGCATATAATCTAAAGTTTGATATCGACAGGATGAAGCAGGTCTTTCACAATTTAATACAAAATAGTATTAAGTTTAGAGGAGATTCTCATGTAAAAATCGAAATAGATTTATCTATTGAAAAAGAATTTTATATGATTAAGTACCGTGATTATGGAACAGAAATGACTATAGAAGAAGTCAATCATATGTTTGATAAGTTTTATAAAAGAAATAAGGTGATGCCTGGCGTCGGTCTTGGCCTGTACGTAGTAAAAGAAATCATTCAAGCGCACAAAGGTAGAGTCAGAGCTATACATGTGGATAAAGGCATTTCTTTAGTAATATTGCTACCCATTAATATATGATTTGTAAAGAGTTATTTTTAACATTAGGAGGAAAAAAATGAAAAAAATAGGGCGAAGATTAAAAAGTATTTTGGAGTTTATGTTTAAGTATTTTCCAATCACAGGTGGATATTCTGCAAAAGACGCAGATGATTTAATGAAAGACCCTGATCATTACAATTACAGAGATATGTCTTGGGTCAAAAAACAAGAAGACAAATGGCTAAATAGAAACAAGAAGTGAAGCGTAGCAGGAGACATAACTGAAAGAACGGAGAATGACGATGGTACGATTGTAATTCTGGTTGAAGGTGAATTAGATAACAATGGTGCTGATTATGCTCGGGGATATGTTACAGTTAATAAAGATACTATACAGGCAGCAACCAGACAAATCAACATTGCTCCTGAAGAAACTGAAGTTCCTAAAAATACTGAAGATTAATCTTAGATAAATGAGATACCTCATAGGGCGTCATCCATATGGGGTATGTTTATTTTATATATAATGTACTGGTTTTATTTTAGAATATAATTTATACTTAGATATAGGTCATACATATGACGACCTATATCTAAGTATTTTTGGAATTAAAACTGCTGTGTATAGGGCTTTGTATTTGAAAATTAGAACCTTGGAGGCATAAGATGTTTGAAAGAATAGATAATGAATCAGTGGTTAGTATTGTAGTGAACAAAATTAAGACGTCAATTATAAAGGGAGAGCTTTTACCCGGCGATAAACTACCAACTGAAGTTGAATTGATTGAGCAATTAGGTGTAGGAAGAAATTCTGTCAGAGAAGCGGTCAAAATGCTTACAGCTCTTGGCGTATTAGAAGTGAAAAGAGGACAAGGCACATATGTTGTGAAAAAAGTTAAACCGAGTTTTTTCAACCCATTACTGTTTAGTTTGATCATTGAACCGAAGTCAAATAAAGATTTGTATGAGCTTCGAGTTATGTTCGACACGATGGTGTTGTTTAATCTTATGGATAAGATGACGAAATTAAAATTTGAAAAGATATACAATCTTCTTGCTGAGGTTGAAGATAACTTCAAAAAGGATGTTCATACGATTGATTATTATGTACAACAAGATCTAGAATTTCATAAGTTACTTATGGATTTTACGGAGAATGCTCTAATAAAGCAAATTGGTGAAGTCATCATTAGTCTATTTCCAGAATATATCAAGAAATCTATTTCTCAAGAAAACGGTATCAAGAGAAGCATTGAAAACCATTATGGTATAGTAGAACTTCTTAAACATAAAAATAAATCAGGTGTGAATGAATTGGTTGAAAAAACGCTTCGAGAATGGAAGCTTGAATGGAAGAGTGCAGACTGATCTTTATAGAGGTCAAAGCATAAAAACTTGAAAGAGATAAGTACTTTTATAGGTACTTATTTTTTTTTGTTCTCAAGGAAAGTCATACTTTAGTATTCAGCCTTGAAGCCTGGCAGAATACGTCAAAGACCTTTCCTTTCGAACCGTTCAGAAATATGAGCAGAGCTCATAACGAAGCGTAGATTCTTTTCTCGTTTGCATTTCAAGACATATTGCACAAGAAAGCTGAGAAGTTTCAAAAATAACTGTGAAACATATTGACAAAGGCTAGTAGAGGGGATATAATACATAGTACATCCTACGTAGTACGTAGTGCAAACAATTAAGGAGGAACTATGAACGATAAAATAGCATATCTAGAAGAAAAAGCGCGTGAATTGAGAACAACAATTCTTACGATGATCCATGCAGCAGGTTCAGGGCATCCAGGTGGATCCTTATCCGCTGCTGATTATGTAACAGTTCTGTACTATGATGAGATGCATATAGACCCTCAAAATCCGAAAATGGAAGACCGTGATCGCTTTATACTATCTAAAGGTCACAGTTGCCCTGTTCTTTATTCTGTCTTAGCACAAAAAGGGTATTATGATTACGAGATTATTCATACACTTAGAAAATTTGGTTCGATTTTACAAGGCCATCCTGATATGAATAAAGTTCCAGGTGTTGATATGACAACAGGTTCTCTTGGACAAGGATTATCCGTTGGCGCAGGCATGGCCATAGGGCTTAAATCTACTAATAATTCAGCGAGAGTGTTTGTATCCCTTGGAGATGGCGAGATTAATGAAGGTCAGGTATGGGAAGCCGCATGTACAGCATCTAAGTATAAGCTCGATAATCTTGTTGCAATCGTTGATTTTAACGGAATTCAAAACGATAGTTTTACAAAAGATATTATGCCCATGGACAATATTGCGGATAAATGGAAAAGTTTTGGCTGGGAAGTCATGGTCTGCGACGGACATGATATTTCAGATCTGGTTAAGACCTTTGAAGAAATGAAAGCCTTTAGACATGCAGGACGACCTATATGTATCGTAGCCAATACCATAAAAGGTAAAGGTGTCTCCTTTATGGAACATGTGCCAATGTGGCATGGTGTAGCTCCAAACAAAGAGGAATTCACACAAGCCTTAAGCGAAATCAATGGAGGTGACTGCAATGTGTAAGATTCAAAAAGAACATGTAAAAACATCCAGAGGCTATGACCCACAACCAACCAGACAAGCTTATGGTGATGTGTTGCTTGAAATGGGTGCGGAAAGAGATGACTTTTTTGTGATTGATTGTGATATAGCAAAGTCCATGAAAACCATGGCGTTTGCAGAAAAATATCCCCAAAGACATATTAATGTAGGCATAGCAGAACAAAATGCAGCTGGTGTTGGTGCAGGACTGGCTACCCTTGGGTATAAAGCGATTGTTAGTACCTATGCAGTCTTTGGAAGTATGAGAATGCTTGAACAGATTAGAACTAGTGCTTGTTATCCCAATTTAAACGTAAAGGTGTGTTGTAGCCATGGCGGACTTACACCTGCAAGTGATGGTGTTACACATCAAGCGATAGAGGATATGGGTATTTATCGTACTGTACCCAATATAGCAGTCATGATGCCTGCTGATTATAACGCCACAAAGGCCATGATGAGGGCATTGATGGATTATGATGGTCCATGTTATATAAGATTTACAAGAGACAGTATGCCCAATTTTTATGAAGAAAATGAAGAATTTGTCATAGGTAAAGGTAAGGTGCTTCGTGAAGGTAGGGATATTACCATTATCGCTAATGGCGATTTACTCCATGAAGCTATAAAAGCAACAGAAGAACTTATTGAAAATGGTGTTGATGTAGAACTCATCGATATGCACACAATCAAGCCTTTGGATGAAGAATTAGTTCTAAAAACCTTAGCAAAAACAGGTAAGATTATTACAGTTGAAGATCATAATATATTAAACGGATTGGGTAGTGCAGTTGCAGATATTCTGGCAACACAAGGTAATGGTATTATGAGAAAAGTCGGACTTAAAGATTGTTTTGCTGAGTCAGGACCTTATCATGATTTATTACATAAATATGAAATGGATGCTTGCTACATTATTAAAATGGCGCGAGAACTATTATAGAAAGGAGGGATAACATGAAGAAGAAATTATATCTTATTCATACCATTAATCAATTTATGGACATGATTTACAATCCATTTGCAAAGCCTTTTCTAGAAGCAAACGAAGACTTTGAAATCTTTAACATTGCTGATGACAGTTTACTACCACAAACACTTCAAGCTGGCAAGTTAACGGAAAGTGTAGCAAAAAGAATTATGCATTATGCATTAGCAGCTGAATCAAACGGTGCAGACGGTATCATGGTTACATGTACATCCGTAAATGAAGCAGCGGCCTATGCAAGAAAATTTGTAAACGTCCCAATGATTAATATTGATGAACCGGTAGCTAAAAAATGTGTTGATACGGGCACCAAAATAGGAATTCTAGCAACACTTCCTACAAGTCCGATCGCGACGCTTCGATTAATTAATGAAGAAGCAACTAGACAAGGTAAGATGATAGAACCTATAATTAAAGTTGTTGATGGGGCATTTGACATCCTATGTTCAGGAGACCATGCAAGACATGACGAACTTGTACGAGAGGCACTTTATGAGTTGGCCAAAGAAGTAGATGTGATCACATTTGCTCAGATTTCAATGAGCCGTGTTCAACATGATGATCCGGGTGTGCCATTGTTTAAAATTGGTGCCAGCGGGTTTGATGCGATAAAAGCGTTAATGGAAAAATAACAGGGTGGTATTAGGGGTTTACAAACCGTGGGGAACCATGAAAAAATTAATCAAAAAACCAGGAGGTATTATAATGAAAAAATCATTATCATTATTACTTGTTCTTATCATGGTAACAACATTATTTGCAGGTTGTGCAAAAGAAGAAAAAGCAGCTGAAACTGCACCTGTTGCAGAAGAAACTGAAGAAATAGCTGAAGTTGAAGAACCAATGGATGCATATCCGGAACGATCCATCAATAATATTGTCCCTTTTGGCGCAGGCGGTGGTACGGATGTGTGGAACAGGGCACTTAGTGCAGCAATGGAAGAGCCCCTTGGCGTTAAGATTCTTGTAAATAATATGACCGGTGGTGGACCGGGTGGAACGGGTCAAGCTTATGTATGGGACTCAGAGCATGATGGTTATACAATACTTGGAACAAGTGAAACACCACTATTGGTGCCTGTTATGACAGGTATGCCACAAACCACTGAAGACTTTGAATACTTTATCGCTGGTGGTTCACCAGGTTTACTACTTGTGAATAAAAATGCAGGTGTTGCAACAATCGAAGAACTCATTGAAAAGTCAAAAGCAGATCCGGACAAATATAAGGTTGCATCAACAGCGGGTGGATTATGGTTTATCTTAGCGAATCTTTTTAGTAGCTATGGTGATGTTCCTGTTGGTAATGTAACCTATGACGGTTCAAGACCGGCAATCACAGCTTGTGTATCAGGAGAGACAGCAGCAGTAACAGCTTCAGCAGGCGAGGTTGCAGATTTTATAAGGTCAGGCGACCTAATCCCACTTGTAGCCATTCAACCAACAGACTATGAATTCCCAGGCTACGGAGTTATTTCGGCAGTAACAAAATCCATTCCTTCTTTAGAAAAATACTTACCACTTAACCAATTTATAGGTTTTATGGTTCCGGCAGATACGGATCCAGCTAGAGTTAAAGTATTAAAAGATGCCTTTGAAGTGGCGATGGCAAGTGATGAAATTGCTAAGTTTGCAGAAGAACAATACGCAGTGATGTATAACTTGACAGGGGATGAAGCTAGAGCTTTCAGTGCAAAAGCACAAAGCACTATGAGCTGGATTCTTCAAGATATGGGACTTACCGAATTTTCACCGGAAGATTTTGATATACCTAGACCATAAGGCAAATCACAGCAAGTTAAGTGTTACTACAATGTACAATTCATAGGGCTGGTATATACCAGCCCTAAATTCTAAAGGAGGTTATGTAGTGGAAAAGCGAAATTTGAGAAGAGCAGATTTAGTGACCAGCATTATAGTTTTTGCTTTTTCAGTGTTTGTATTTATAAGCGCCATTGGACTAATGTCAAACACTTTAGAAAAAGGAAAAGAATGGTATGTATCTGCGGGTTTGTTCCCAATAATTATAAGTGTTTTTTTGGCCTTATGCGCATTTATGCTATTCTTCAGAGCAAAAAAAGATGGTGCGAGGTTTGACTTCATTCACAAAGAAGCAGTTATGGCCTTATTAAAAGACAGAGAATTTAGAGTGGCCGTCATTATAATTTCATTGCTCATAATTTATATCTTTATTTTATTACCCTTGTTGCCGTATTGGTTAGCAACCTTTATTTTCTTATACACTTTTATGCTTATTTTTCAAGAAAGAACCTTTAAGAATATAGTTATTATGACCATTGTGGCTGTTTTATCAACAGTTGCATTAACCTATGGATTTGGCACTTTAGCCATGATTCCACTACCATAAGAAAAGGAGATATATATGGAAAACTTAACAACTTTTATACAGTCGTTTTTTATGTTGTTTACTGATATAAATATCCTTTTGCTTATGCTAGGTGCAACAGCCCTTGGTGTTATTATAGGTGCTTTGCCGGGGCTAACAGCAACTATGGGTATTGCACTACTGACTGGTCTTACATATAATGTGCCACTTGAATATACATTTACAATATTGATGGGTGTGTATGTAGGTGGTATTTATGGCGGCAGTATATCAGCTATATTATTAAACATACCAGGAACGGCTTCTGCAGCTGCAACCGCACTTGATGGTCATCAGCTTGCATTACAAGGAAAAGCTGAGACGGCCATTAAAGTAACCCGTCTTGCATCTATTATTGGTACTTTTATTGGTGTGCTTGCCCTTGCACTTTTGGCACCACCACTTACTAACATAGCCCTTAAGTTTACATCACCAGAGTATTTTATGTTAGCCTTCTTTGGCGTTCTAATCTGTGGATCAGTTGCAGCAGATGATCTATCTATAAAAGGTTGGATTGCAGGTCTTATCGGTATATTGCTTGCATTTGTTCGCTTAGATGATCTTGAGAGCATTCCAAGATTTACATTTGAAAACTTTAATCTTTTTAGCGGTGTAGCTGTGATACCTGCAATGATTGGTTTTTACGCTATTCCAGAAGTTATAAAGGCTTTTGCAAAGACGGACAAGATAGAGGTGACAGAAGCAAAAGACACTGTTAAAGAAAAAATCAGTACGTTTAAAATTGTTTTCTCTAAGCTAAGGGTCATTATTCAATCAGCGTTAATTGGTCTAGGTCTTGGCGCTCTTCCAGGCGTTGGTGAAGACGTGGCTGCTTGGGTCGGTTACGACACAGCAAAGCGAACCAGTAAAGATAAGGCTTTATATGGAACAGGTTTATATGAAGGCGCTATTGCACCTGAAGTTGCTAACAATGCAGCTATCGGAGGCGCAACCATTCCCCTTCTAACCCTTGGTGTACCGGGTAGCCCACCTGCGGCTGTATTACTTGGTGCCTTGACTTTACATGGTATCCGTCCGGGACCAATGATTAATATTGAATCTCCGGGATTTATTAGTCAGATGGCAGCACTTATTATGTTGGCGGTTATCGCTTTATGGGTTGTTGGTATGATCCTTGCAAAACCCATGGCTAAAATTCTTAAAATCCCAACCGTTTATTTGATGCCTGTTGTCGCAGCTTTATCTGTAATTGGTGCATACGCAATAAATCTATCAAAGTTTGATTTGATTATGGTACTTATTTTTGGTATATTAGGGTATTTCCTATCGAAAATGTGCTATTCACCTGCTCCCATTGTACTTGGTTTGATACTTGGTAACATGATTGATGTTACATTTAGAAGAACGCTTATTGTGAGTAATGGAAGTTTTGCACCATTTTTCACCCGACCGATTGCTCTAATATTTTTTGTACTTATTGCTATTACGATTGTAAGTCAAGTAAGAGCGACGATAAAACGTTCGGATGCTTAAAGAATTATAATTTTATAAGGTTTGACATAACAAATAAGATGGATCATTTGTTTTTGAGTATTGGGAAATAATAAAGAGAAGGTGAGTAGATGGATGATTTAAGATTTGATAAGATTGATAGTGAATCAGTAGTGTCAAATGTTGTAAACCAGATTTCATCTCTGATTATAGAACGTCACTTTAATGCAGGCGACAAAATTCCAACAGAAATGGAACTAGCAAGTCGCTTAGGTGTGAGCCGCAATTCGATTCGAGAAGCTATTAAGATCCTTAGGACAGTGGGGGTTTTAGAAGTACTTAGAGGAAAAGGTACTTTTGTAACAACCACTGTATCACCAACTTTCTTTGATCCATTAATCTTTAGCTTGATACTTGAGCCATCATCTAATAAAGATCTATATGAACTAAGAATGATGTTTGATTCTATGGTCTTGTTTTGTGCAGTGAATCGTATTACAGTAGAACAAATAGCAACATTAAAAATGATGATAAAAATGACAGAGGCAAGCTTTGAAAAAAATAGTGAGGACTCAAATACGGACTATTATATCCTTCAAGATATAACATTTCATAAATACCTTCTTGAAACGACGCGTAATCCTTTGATTCAGAGAATTGGGTATTCAATTCTTGAATTTATTCCAGAATACGTAAGGCGAAGCATAGAACAAGAGCATGGTGTGGAGAGAAGTATAAAGAATCATAAGGAAATTATTCGTATATTAGAATCAAAAGATTTGAGTAAAATAATTGACATTACAGATTCAACATTAGCAGAGTGGAAGAACAACTGGCAAGAGGAAAATTAGAGCAAATTATGTTCTAGGAAGGATCGATATGAAGATTATATTAGCGCCGGATTCTTTTAAGGGAACCTTTAGTTCAAAAGAGGTCATTAATTATCTGGATCAAGGTTTTAGAAAATTCATTGAGAATGTAGAAATCATACATGTTCCCATAGCTGACGGTGGTGAAGGAACAGTAGAAGCTATATTGACTGCAACAGAGGGTAAAAAAGTAGATTGTATTGTTTCCGGTCCTTTAGGCCAAAAAGTAAAGGCATATTATGGTTTGCTGGGCGATACTGCGGTTATTGAAATGGCCACGGCTTCGGGTATCACACTTATTGCTGATGAAGAAAAGAACCCCTTAAAAACAAGTACCTATGGCACAGGCGAAATGATGTTGCACGCTCTTGATAATGGGGCGAAAAAATTAGTTATAGGCATAGGTGGCAGTGCTACAAACGACGGTGGCCTTGGTATGGCTAAAGCTTTAGGTGTTAAGTTTTATAATAAGGATCATGCAGAAGTTGGACATGGCGGTATTGAACTTGGAAATATAAGTACGATCGATATCACCGGAATGGATAAAAGGTTCAAGAATATTGAAGTCGATGTAATATGTGATGTTACAAATCCGCTGCTAGGTCCAAATGGCGCTACCTATACTTATGGACCTCAAAAAGGCGCTACAACTACAATGATGGTGTTGCTTGAGAACGGTATGGTGAATTATCACAACCTTATTCAAGAAACATTTGGTATTCACCTTGATTCTATTCCAGGTACTGGTGCCGCCGGAGGCTTAGGAGGAGGTCTTGTGGCTTTTGTAGGTGCAGTGTTAAAACCAGGTATAGAAACAATACTTGATGTGGTAGCCTTTGATGAAAAACTCGAAAATGTAGATTTGGTGATAACAGGAGAAGGTAAGTTGGATGGACAGTCCATATATGGTAAGGTGCCTGTTGGCGTAGCAGCAAGATGTGGAAATATTCCTGTACTGGCTTTTGTTGGTAGTATAGGCGATGGAGCCGAAAAAGTATATGACCACAATATCTCTGGCGTTTTTTCGACAGTCTCAGATGTAACTTCTTTTGAAGAGATCCTTCGTAATAAAGAAAAAATAATGGAACAGGGTGTTGAGCGTTTTGTTCGTTTGATTAAAACGGGAATGCGCCTCAAAAAGAGATGATTGAAATATATCAGAGCCATAATCATAGATGGCAATCATATATTCAAAAAAGGGGTATCACGAAGGTGATACTACCGATACCAATAAGGAGGATTCAGTATGAAAATAGTTGTTTTAGATGGTTATACATTAAACCCAGGTGATTTAACCTGGGATAGATTAATGGGTTTAGGTGAGGTTGTAATCTATGACCGAACAAGGGAAGATCAGATTGTTGAACGTGTTGGTGAATGTGAAATCGTTTTTACCAACAAGACACCACTTAGCAAAGATACCTTGTTAAAACTCCCAAAAGTCAAGTATATCGGTGTACTAGCTACAGGTTATAATGTGGTTGATACTCAAGCTGCCAAGGCACTTAATATGATTGTGACGAATATACCAACCTACGGAACAACGGCTGTAGCTCAGTTTGTTTTTGCACACCTTCTTGAAATCTGTCATCATGTATGGGAACATAGTGAAGAGGTTAAGCAAGGGACTTGGGGTAAAGGCCAAGATTTTTGTTTTTGGAGTTATCCATTAGTGGAACTCGCCGGTAAAACAATGGGCATAATTGGTATGGGAAGAATAGGACAAACAACAGCTAAGATTGCTATGGCTTTTGGTATGAATGTTTTAGCGGTGGATGCTTATCAAAATGAAACGTTGGTAAATGCACAGTTTAAATACGTAGAACTAGATGATATGCTCGCAAATTCTGATGTTATTTCACTGCATTGTCCATTACTTGAAAGTACACAAGGTATTATTAACAGTATAAATATTGCTAAAATGAAGGATGGAGTTATTATCATTAATACTTCAAGAGGGCCTCTTATTGTGGAAGAGGATCTGGCGGAGGCTTTAAATAATGGAAAAGTTGCTGGAGCTGGCCTTGATGTATTATCGGTTGAACCTGCAAAAGATGATAATCCTTTGCTAAAAGCAAAAAACTGTATAATTACACCACATATTGCATGGGCACCAAAAGAATCAAGAGAGCGTTTATTAAATATCGCGGTGGATAATCTTATCGAGTATACAAAAGGCAATCCTGTGAATGTGGTGAATTAATTTATAATAGATTTGGTTTATACTTAGACTTATTGCACAAAGCAAATGAGATACCTCATAGGGCGTCGTCCTTATGGGGTTTATTTTATTTTGTAGCAAAGGGTGGGTTCAAATAGTGTCATGATTTAATTGTAGATAGGGTGCATAAAGTGTTAAAATGTAAAGGACACAATTATTGATAGGGTATTTAGAGTATATATACTTAAGGAGAGAGGAACGCCTTATGAAAATTGCAAAACTCATAGCATTACTTGGTGTAATAGCAATGACTGGCGCTTTGATTTTTGGTTTTACCCAAGGAGATTTTTTTATGGATGGCTCAGCTGTTCTCGCAAACCCATGGGGTGTTGTTTCTATGGTGGATTTATATGTAGGTTTCACACTTTTTTCTATGTGGATTGCTTTTAGAGAAAAGCATGTCCTCCAAGCAGTTCTGTGGATTGTTATGATGATGGTATTTGGTTTCTTGACTGGAGCGCTTTATGTTCTGATTCATTTAATTGTTAGCAAAGGAGACTGGACAAAATTCTTTATGGGAGCAAGGCAATGATTAAACTAAAGGAATTACGAGAAGAACTAAAAACAGTCCTTTCAGGTAAAACGATGGATGCACTCTTACCACCTTTACTTTTTGTCGTATTAAACAGTCGCTTTGATCTGGGAATGGCTTCATTAATAGCAATACTCTCAGCATTGATGCTTAGTATTTATAGGTTATTATCAAAGCAAAACTGGCATTATGCTTTTGGTGGATTGTTTGGTGTCATCATGGCTTCTGGCTTTTCATTTGTTTCGGGCAATGCATCGAATTATTTTTTGCCTGGAATACTCAGCAACGTCTTTTTTTTGGTCGTAAGCTTAGTGAGTTTGCTGGTGGGGAAACCAATAGCAGCATGGGCAAGTCACTTATCAAGGGGATGGTCACTGGACTGGTTTTGGCGGGTGGATGTAAAGCCAGCTTATACAAACGTTACATGGATATGGTCACTCTTTATACTCGGACGTGTCTTAATTCTAGTGTTGATTTATATTTCAGATCAAACAACACAGTTATTTATTTGGAATACGATACTTGGTTGGCCATTAACCATAGGTGTCTTACTGATCAGTTATATCTATGGTATCTGGAAACTTAAGCGTTTGGGTGGACCAGGGATTGAAGAGTTTACTTCGGGAAAATTGCCACCATATCAAGGACAAACAAGAGGCTTTTGATAAAGAATATCGAATATAGGAAAAAATGATTCTAAGAAAATGAAAATTTGAAAAATCAAAAAGTGTGATGACTGGATAAGATAAGGACAGCTGATGAATAATAAAAAAGAGATAAAAACGGGATGGCATCTCGATAATAGTTATGCGCGACTGCCAAAAATTTTTTACACTAATATCAAACCTAGTGGTGTAAATTCTCCGAGTTTGATCATGAGGCTAATGAAACATTTTATTATGCAGTGACGTCTAACAAGCATACAAACAATTCATTCAAAGAGGAGGTACAACATGAAATTAAAGTTAATCATACCAATGATGATTATATTAGCAGTTCTTGTAGCATGCTCAACGCCAACTACAAGTCCGGAAGATGTTGATGAAGCATTACCAACAGATACAGAATCCCAATTGGTTGTCTATGGTGTAGCTGGGAACATAACAGAACGAACGGAGAATGACGATGGTACGATTGTAATTCTGGTTGAAGGTGAATTAGGTAACAATGGTGCTGACTATGCTCGGGGATATGTTACAGTCAATGAAGATACGGTAATTTATCTGAATGAAGAAATGCCGGTGGAGGCCTTGGAAGAAGGTCAATATGTACATGTTTTCTTCGAAGGCGATGTCATGGAATCTGATCCAATACAGGCAACAGCTAGACAAATCAACATTGTTCCAGAAGATCTCGAAGCTCCCGAAAATCCTGATAATTAATTTAATAATGAATGAGAAGCCTCATAGGGATTCATCCTTATGAGGCTTCTTTTCTTGTTTTCCTATTGACATTCACGTTACGTCATAGTTTATTATGTATATAGAGTCTTTGATAGCCAATAGTTAAGAAATAATAGTGTAACACAGCTTAAGGATTCTAATGGATTAGGAGGTTAATTATGGAATATAGTATCAACAAGCTAGCAATGCTAGCTGGGGTTAGTACAAGAACCTTACGCTACTATGACGACATCAAGCTATTGTCACCAAGGAGGATTAGTGGGAATGGCTACCGGGTATATGGTCAAAAAGAAGTCGACCTTCTACAGCAGATATTATTTTATCGTGAACTGGGTGTATCCCTTGATGAAATTAAGGATATTGTTTTTTCGAAAGACTATGATGGTATAGCAACTCTAGAAGACCATTTATCAGCACTTCAAGTCAAAAAGAAACAGATAGAAATATTGATAACAAATGTCAAAAAAACGATTGCAGCAGCGAAAGGAGAAATAATAATGAGTGATAAAGAAAAATTCCAAGGTTTTAAAAAGAAGATGGTGAGTGAAAATGAAGAGGTGTATGGAAAGGAAATTCGTGAAAAATATGGTGATGAGATTGTCGACAGTAGCAATGCAAAACTCATGGGTTTGACAGAAAAAGAATATAGGAGGTACCAAGAATTATCGGATCAGATAAACACATCCTTAGTAAAAGCATTTAACCAAGGTGACCCGTCGAGTGCACTTGCACAAGAAGTTTGTGCTTTACATAAAGAATGGTTAGGCTGTTACTGGAATCATTATTCGAAGGAAGCACATATGGGATTAGCTCAGACTTATGTGGATGACCCACGTTTTAGAAAATATTACGATGATCTTTCAGAAGGGTGCGCTGCTTTTCTATATGAGGCTATTAAGATATACTGTAAGTAAAGGTATATAGTTTATTGTATTATATAAGCATCATGTGCTATCATATGTAGAAAGTGACATAATAACACTTGAGGAGGATCGTCTGGATGTTGACAGTATGGGTATGGATCATGGATCAAATCATTAAAAAATATGCCATAAATAAATTGGCGGGACAAAAACCAGTGTATTATCTTAATGAAAAAATCAGTTTTAGTCTGGTAAAAAACAGAGGTGCATTTTTAGGTTGGTTGAAAGACAAACCGGCTTATCTCCATGTTTTAACAATCCTATCTATCGTTATGATTCTAGTTATAGGTATACCGTACTGGACAACGGGAAAAGGTAAGTGGACCGGTATAGGACTAGCCCTTATGCTGGGTGGCGCTCTTGGGAATTATACGGACAGAATCAAAAGAGGCTACGTGGTGGATTATATTGCCTTTGCACCCAAACACAACGTACATTATAATTTAGCGGATTTTGCTATTTTTGAAGGGGTCTTCTTAATGTTCATTGGTAAGTGGATTGGAAAATAGATTCAGATATTGCTTTATAAGTAATTAAAATAAAAGAAGGCATGCAAGATAAATACTTGTATGTCTTCTTTAAGTTATAGAACAAAAAATGTAGATAAAAAAGCTTCAATAGCTTTTTTCTTTATACGGCTTCTTCCTCATCGTCGGTAATTAAAACACCATTTTTACCTGAATTTTTGATTTTATACATATAGCTGTCTGCTCTATAAAAAAAGTCTCTTGTTGATTCACCTTGCCATTTTGCTATACCACAACTAAACGAAAGTTTATCTTCCTGGAATTCTACTTTGTTTAATTCTGACAATACATTCTCCATAATATGACTGACTTCATTTGTTTCAAGATTCTTAAAAATAAGAACAAATTCATCACCACCATACCGTCCTATGAATTCAGCTTTTATTAGATTATTTTTAATGATATTAGCAATACGACATAGTACTTTATCTCCAAAAGCATGTCCGTAATTATCGTTTATTTTTTTGAACCCGTCTAAATCAATTACACCCAAAAATAAATTTTCACCTGATAATTCAACTTGAGCTATATATTTATCTATATAGGTGTTAATCATACGTTGATTATAAAGTCCGGTTAATGCATCTCTTTCCGATAAGAATTTTAGTTCTTCGTTCTTTTTTTCAATTTCCGCTTTATCATAAAAATAGGCTACCGCATAATGATACAGCATACGTGATATAAAAAAGGCGATAACATTAATAACAAGTCCATTGATCAGATGGGGTACAAGAAACGACATATTAGATTGAAAAAAAGGTAATCCGATAGAAAAGAAACTATAGCTTAACACAAGAATAATACTGATGATCTTGGGACGAATCCTTACAGTACCAATGACTGAAAATAAAACTAAGATATAAATACTAATATCAGAGCTTATAGCTTGTGCAAAAAAAGTATTAATAATGGACATGCCCAGTATCACGAATACAATGCCACCGATATATACATCTGAATATTTTTTGAAAAAAGAACCTGTAGTATTAATTTTTGCAAATGAAAACAACAATATGCCACCAAGAAACATCAGTGCTATTTTTATGCCCACAATATCTGACCCAAATGAAATTTGTTTTACACTCAAATAAACAATTGTCTGAAGCGTCACAATCGCTAGAATTACAATGACAATAGTTCTTAACCCAGATATATTGTCTTCATTAATTTTACAATTTAAAGTACGTATTGCGTCGTTTTCTTTTTTTCTCATAATCCTATACTTTCTTTGCAGATTATAAAGTTATTCATATTCATTATATAGCATGACTGGAAATAGTACAATGGTCCCTCCTATATAGGAGAAACTGTTTATCTTAAGTGCGAACGTTAAATGCACTTTTCAGGAAAACAATGTATAAATAGAGCTATAAAAATGTTGTTTGTATTATTTATAATGTTGTTTGTACAATTGAGTTGACATATTATAAAGGGTACTTCAAAATGATGTTGTAGCTTTAATAAGTGCGAAGAAACTTGCAGAAAATCTCTACTGTTGTAACTATTAACTTGTAAGACGACTAAATATTCCAACTTAAGGTGGTACAAAGATGTTTGAAAAGTTTAATAAAAGTCTAAGGGTGCGTATCACTTTCCTTTCCTTTGTCTCAATTATTGTCATTCAGTTAATTTTTATTTTTGGTACATATACCATATACGGCAGGTATGTTATTAAGAATAGTTTAGATACATTAAGTATTACGACGAATGAAACTGCCATTTTTCTTGAAAGAATCATAGCAAGCTATATGAAACCACTAAATAACATATCTAATATTCCGCATCTTAATACGATGGATTGGGAAGAACAGCAAGTGTTAATAGATACTAATTACAATGGTTTCTATGATGAAATTGCAATGGTTGATATAGATGGTCAGGCAAAATACTATGATGGTACGGTTTTAGACCTTAGTGATCGTAAGTATATAAAAAAGGCTTTAATGGGTCAATCTGCAATTTCTGAGATGTTAATCAGTCGTAAAACAGGCGAATCAGTTATTGTTGCAGCTGTACCCATTTTTGATCTTCATGATGAGACTGTTGGTGCAATACTTGGACGAATAGAGATGGTGTCATTATTTGAAGATATTAAAACAACGGGTTATATGCAGTCACCTCAAAGATTTATTGTTTCTTCCGGTGGCAGTGTTATCTATTCAGAAGTGGGTGATCATTGGTTTAAGGACAACAACTTTGAAGATGAACTTCGTGATTTTGTTCATATTGAAAGCCAAAATGATAATGGTGTCAAAATAAAAAAATATGAAGGTGAGAATTACTATGTTTTGTACAGTCAAATAGGGGACTATCAGTGGGGTCTTTATAATGTAATCTCAGAGTATAGTATATTGAAACCGGTTAGAAACTTATTATATCTTTCATTAATATGCTCCTTAATTTTTTCGCTTTTTATCATGCTTTTCACCTACATGGTGATTAGAAAAGCATCTAAGCCAATTCATGAATTAGATCAACTTATGTTAAGAGGTTCAGAGGGTGATTTTTCTGTTAGAGCCAAATTTAATCGTCAAGATGAAATTGGCCGATTGGGTAATAGTTTTAATGTGTTGATGGATCGAATTAAGTCTCTTACGTATTTTGATGTTGAGACCTCATTACCGAATGCCATTGTTTTTGAAGAAGACTATCATGTACTTATAAGTACCGAAAAGAGTAAGGATAAATTGGGACTTGTAATGATAGAAGTGGATGAACTTATTAACACAAGAAATAAACGGTTTGATATACATGCCACAATTGTTGAAAATGTTGTGAAAAGACTTAAACGTTTTGTCCCTGCAAATAGTGTTTTATACAAATACACAGACAATGCTTTTGCTATACTAATACCGGACACTACGAATATGATAACGCAAGTATTTGAAGATAAAATATCTGGTTTTCTTAATGACTTTGAAGAGAAAAAATCAATCGACAACCATTTTATTGTTAATATTGGTTACAGTTTTATAAGGGATAACCCTAGTTATATTGATTTGATTAATGCGGCAATAGCAGCGACAAAATATGCAAAAAAAGATCATCACTCCAGTATCAAGCGGTTCACGGAAGCAATGTTAGATGAATTAAACTATGATGCAGAAATGAAATTATCCATAGCCAACGCGTTAACAGAAAAACAGTTTTATTTATTATATCAACCAATCGTTGCATTAGGCAGTCAAAAAGTTGTAAAAACAGAAGCACTCATTCGATGGTCTCATCCTGATAAAGGTCAAATAATGCCGGATGAATTCATTCCGATTGCAGAGACAACAGCGTTAATAATTGATATAGATTATTTTGTGATTGAAGAAGCATGCCAATTACTAAAAAGTAGGCAATTAGCAAATTTGAGATTATTCCCGATTTCTATTAACATCACTGCTAAGACATTGGAGCAAGTGGACTTTGTAAGTAAGCTTGAGTCCATTCTTAGGAAATATCAGGTGAACCCAAGTCATATAGAAATAGAAATCACCGAACGGGTCGTTATGAGTAATTTTAATATGAATATTGAGACATTATTGAACCTTAGAAAAATAGGCATTAAGATATCTCTAGACGACTTCGGAATAGGTTATTCGTCCTTGAGTTATCTATCAAAAATACCGCTAGATTATGTTAAAATAGACAAGTCGTTTATTGAGGCAATTACAGATAACAAGATGGCCGAACAAGTTATTAAGTCAATGATACAAATGTGTGATAATATGAGCTTGTCAGTTGTAGCGGAAGGTATTGAAACCACTAAAGAAGCAATGTTTCTTTTGGAAAACATGTGCTTATATGGACAAGGCTATCTCTTCTCCAAACCTCTAAGCATTGAGGATTTGAAGTTTGAGTATGACGTCTTGTGAGTGAAAACAAGTTTGCCAAACTAAAAAGATTTAGAATATGGAGGTACCAAAATGAAAGTAGCACTACTAATAGTAGATATGCAAATAGGTTGTAGAGAAGAAACGCCAGCTAAGCGTTCATTTGATCTGGCAGTAGAATATATCAATGAAATTAGCCAGTATTTCCGTAGTAAAAGTTATCCTGTTGTCATTATTAAAGATATTGAAGTGGGTTCGCCTGATACAGAAGCATTTGATTGTGTCGACAATCTTATTATCACGGATCAAGATAGAGTCATTCATAAACAACATTGTAATGCATTCTGGGAAACAGAACTAGATGCGGTACTAAAAGCAGAAGGTGTTGATGGTGTTATCGTCAGCGGCTTTGCAGTAGAGCACTGTGTACTTTTTACCTATAATGGCGCAAGAGAAAGAGGGTACCAAGTTTATTTATTGCAAAATGGTGTTGCAGGCTATGACGAAGAAGAAATCAAACGGATCCAATTATTGAGACCGATTATAAACTATCAAGCCTTGGAATATTTTTTATAAAAGACCATATAGACTGTGAAGCGTTTTATGATAAGAGCGAAAAAAGAAGGACCTAATTTCAGGTCCTTGGTTTTGTATCATATATAGTTTAAATTGTATATATTTTTCTAAGGTAATCCATTTTAGCGGTCATATTCAGCATCAGTGCATCCACAAGCACCAATGCTGTCATGGCTTCTAATATGGTAACAGCTCTAGGAACGATAACAGGGTCATGACGACCTTCAATCATGATTTCTTTGTTCTCTTTTTGCCTTGTGACGCTGGGTTGTTCAATGTGGATAGAAGCGGTCGGTTTTACAGTGGCTCTAACGATAATTGGGCTACCATCACTCATACCACCTACAATACCGCCGGCATGGTTGGTTTCTTTGATCAGCATTCCGTCTTCATAGCGAGAGAAGTCGTTGTTGTCAAAGCCCTTTTTATCAGCAACGCCAACACCGGCTCCAATTTCGACGGCTTTGATTGCTCCGATGGACATGACGGCTTTTGCAAGGTTAGCATCTAATTTGTCAAAAACTGTCTCTCCAAGTCCAGTTGGAACGCCGGTTACAACACATTCGATAGTACCACCAATGGAGTTGCCTTCTTTAATGATATCATCTACATAGTGTCCGGCTTCGATGGCTTTTGCTTCATCCGGCATTCGAAATAGATTTTCATCAATCTGAGAAGCATCAAAATCAGCCATATCAACAATGACAGGTCCAACAGATCTTGTATAGCCAAGTAAGGTTATACCAAACTCCTTAAGTATTTTCTTAGCGATGGCCCCGGCAGCAACACGGCCTATAGTCTCACGAGCAGAGGAACGTCCACCACCACGGTAATCACGTAATCCATATTTTTCATCAAAAGTAAAATCCGCATGTCCGGGTCGATAGACATCCACAATGTTAGAGTAATCCTTTGGACGTTGATCCGTGTTTTTTACAATTAAGGATATGGGAGTACCGGTTGTCACACCTTCAAAAACGCCGGAAAGAATTTCGACTTTGTCGTTTTCCTTCCTAGGTGAGGCATATTTATTTTGACCGGGTTTTCTTTTATTTAATTCAAGTTGTATGTCTCGCACTTCAAGTGGTAATCCTGCAGGACAACCGTCAATAACAACACCGACGCCTTGACCATGAGACTCACCCCAAGTAGATATTCTAAATAATGTACCAAATATTGATCCTGGCATAGAGTAATCCTCCTTTGCAAATTCATTATGGTTCTTATGATTATAATCAATTTAAAGTGATAAAGCAAGTCACGGATATCGCATAATCTAGGCTTTGAATTGAAAGGGACTGCTTCTTTATTGAAGTTATATCTTTTTATCCTTCAAAATAAATGATATAATGGGGTGAAATAATGATATGAAAGACAATGATAGAAGGAATAAAAGAGGTGTAACTATGTATGACGTAATATTAATTGGTGCTGGTGCAGCTGGAATTTTTGCTGCTTATGAATTTGCCAAAGACAATCCGGGTATGGAAATATTGATGATTGAGAAGGGATATGCTTTGGACAAAAGGTTCTGCCCGAAGACCAAAAATCCCACCATACCATGTAAATGCAAAACCTGTAGTATTATGGAAGGTTTTTATGGCGCTGGCGGCTTTTCAGATGGCAAATATAATATTACCAATAATTTTGGTGGCGAACTCTACCGCTATATCGGCGAAAAAGAAGCCATTGATCTTATGTGGTATGTGGATCAGATTAACTTAGAAATGGGTGGCGCAGAAGCGAAGCTCTATTCAACAGGTAACAGCACTTTGAAAGCAGAAGCCCTTAAGCACGACTTACATCTTCTAGATGCTAAGGTGCGACATCTGGGTACAGACCGTAATTTTGTTATTGCGGGTCAGATGTATGATTTTATCAAAGATAAAATGACCATCTTGTTCGAAACAGAGGCAGAAACAGTAGAAAAAGTCGAAGATCATTTTGTCATTAAGACAAAAGATCAGACTTTTGAAGGCAAAAAGCTTATTCTTGCAACAGGCCGAACAGGTTCCAACTGGATCAATAAAATCTGTGACCAATTTGGCATTGAAACAGAAAATAACCGAGTGGATATTGGTGTACGTGTAGAATTACCGGCACTTGTGTTTAAAGAAATCACAGACCAAGTCTATGAGAGTAAGATTGTCTATCGAACGGACCGTTATAATGACTTGGTACGAACATTTTGTATGAACCCTTATGGTGAAGTTGTGACAGAAAACTATGGTGACATTGTGACTGTAAATGGTCATAGTTATTCAGACCCATCGAAGCATACGGAAAATACAAATTTTGCCTTATTGGTAACCAATAAATTCACGGAACCCTTTAAAAACAGCAATGAGTATGGTGAACATATTGCCCGTTTAAGCAACATGCTTGGCGGTGGTGTTATTATGCAACGTTTTGGGGATCTGATAAAAGGAAGAAGAAGCTCAAAAAGAAGGATGCTCAAATGCTTTACGACACCAACCTTACATGCGACCCCAGGTGACTTGAGTCTGGTGTTGCCTAAACGCCAATTGGACAACATCGTAGAGATGATCTATGCACTAGATAAGATTGCACCCGGTACCGCGAATGAGGATACATTGCTCTATGGTGTTGAAGTTAAGTTCTATAATTCTAAGGTGGAAGTAGATCAGAATCTAGAAACCATTATAAAAGGTCTTTATATACTTGGCGATTGTTCAGGTGTTACCCACTCCTTATCCCAAGCAGCAGCAAGTGGTATCTATGTAGCCCAGCAATTAAAGGAAGCTTATAAGAACAATGAAATATAAGTTATAGACAGTTTTCATCAAACAACGGAAAACGAGAGGTTAGTGCATTATGTATGAATTGTTAAAGAAGGACGGTATGGCCAAGCGCGGTACGTTTCACACGGTACATGGTCCTATTCAGACGCCTGTTTTTATGAATGTAGGGACAGTTGCGGCAATAAAGGGTGGTGTATCCACCAATGATCTAAAAGATATCAAATGTCAGGTACAACTATCCAATACATACCATCTCCACGTTCGAACCGGTGATGCCACCATAAAAAAATTAGGTGGCTTACATAAATTTATGGTTTGGGACCGACCTATTCTTACTGATTCCGGTGGCTTTCAGGTATTTTCTTTGGCAGCCCTTAGAAAAATTAAAGAAGAAGGTGTTTATTTCTCTTCACACATTGACGGACACAAAATTTTCATGGGTCCGGAAGAAAGCATGCAGATTCAATCCAATCTAAGCTCAACCATCGCAATGGCCTTTGATGAATGTCCACCGATTCCGGCAACACGCAAGTATGTCATTGACTCTGTGGATCGAACAACCCGTTGGCTGGAGCGCTGTCGAAAAGAACTGACCCGTTTAAATAGTCTTGAATCAACGATTAACAATAGGCAGATGCTCTTTGGTATTAATCAAGGTGGTATCTATGATGATTTACGGATAGAACACGCTAAAGTTATTGGTGATATGAACTTAGACGGTTATGCAATAGGTGGATTGGCCGTTGGTGAGAGTCATGATGAAATGTATAGAATACTAGAATCCACAGTGCCCTATATGCCGGAAAATAAACCGACCTATCTGATGGGTGTCGGAACACCGGAGAACATCCTTGAGGCTGTAGAACGAGGTGTTGATTTTTTCGACTGCGTCTATCCAACCAGAAACGGACGCCATGGTCATGTCTATACTAATCATGGAAAGATGAACATCTACAACGCCAAATTTGAACTGGACGAAAGACCGATTGAAGAAGGGTGTGGTTGTGAAGCATGTAAAACCTATAGCAGGGCATATATTAGGCATTTGATGAAGGCCAAAGAGATGCTTGGTATGAGATTGTGCGTCATGCATAATCTGTATTTTTACAACACCATGATGGAAGAAATCAGGGATGCTATTGAAAAAGGTGTTTATCAAGCTTACAAAAAAGCCAAAATAGATGGCATGAATATTAAATAAAAAAGGTTAAAAAGCTGTTAGGCAGAGGGCTTCACATCTTAAAATTCTATAAAAGTGTTGACACAAGGGTTTTTAATGTGTAAGCTTAAGAAAGTTATCATGAATATATAACAGGAACTATTAGGAGGCAATATATGAATTTTTTACCATTACTTGAAGCAGGAACAGGCACCGGTGGTTCAGGCATAATGTATTCACTTTTACTTTACGGAGCTTTATTTGCATTTATGTGGTTTGTCTTAATCAGACCTCAGAAAAAAAGACAAAAAGAAACAGAAGCTTTACAAAACTCCATTAAAATTGGTGATTCAGTTTTACTTAGTGCTGGTATTTATGGAAAAGTTGTTGACACAGTCAATGATGTCGTCATCGTTGAACTTGGCACAAACAAAAGTGTTAGAGTCCCTGTGCAACGTGCCGGTATTATTTCAAAAGCAGAGCCGGACTTGTCCATAGTAAAATCAGAAGAAGAATAAGACGATTCATATGAAAAACTTAAGAAGGCTATCTCAACTCGTAGATAGCCTTCTTTTTTTGTTCATCAAATGTGCTTGGTAGAGTTCATCTCTTATGGAATAAGGTATCTGCAAGTCACCATAACCGGTGCCAAGATCTATACCTGGCTTATGAGCACCGTGAAAATCAGAACCACCTGTGACAATAAGTCCATGATTTTCTGCCATAGCTTTAATATATTGGGTTTCATGGGTTTTATAAGTTGTATAGATGCCTTCAATACCTTGTAAACCATAGTTTACCAGTTCGCCAAGTAGGTAGTCTAAGGTTTTTAAGTTCAGCTTATAGAGTACTGGATGAGCCAAAACAGGGACGCCACCATTTTTTATGATCATTTGGATGGCCATCTCTTGTGTTACTTTTTCCCGCTCAATATAGTAGCGTCCATCATTACCTATATATTTATCAAAAGCCTTACGCATATTTTTGACTATACCAAGATTTTCCATTGCTTTTGCAAAATGAGCTCTTGTGATGATGCCATCTTCAGAAGTTGAAAGAACATCTTCCATGGTGATGTTCAAACCCCCTTCTTGCATTTTTTGAATCATTTTTTCATTTCTAAGGGATCTGGAAGCAGTCAGTTGTTTTAATTGGTCCTGAAACAATAGATCGCTTTCTTGAATATAATAGGCCAATATGTGTATATCTGAAGTACACAGATCAGAGTGTGTGGAAAACTCTATACCGGAAATAATCTCAAGATTAGGGTACTTAAGTGCATATGACTTGGCTTCTGCTAAAGCCTCAGTTGTATCATGGTCTGTTATGGCAAGGGCACTTAAACCTTTCACATGAGCATAATCTACCAGTTGCTTTGGGCTATAGGTGCCGTCAGAGGCATTTGTATGACTATGAAGATCAATGATTTTCATTTTGTTCACCTTATTTCTATGTAGATTGTTATTAGTGGGGTTTATTATATCATATTTGAATGGTGTATGTTATGGTGCTTATGTAATTCATCTAAATAGTAGGAGGATTTCTAGTTTTGTGGTTGAAATAAAGGTTTTATTCCTTAGGAGAATATGTTATAATGATTCAGTTAAAAGTCGGGTTCTACAATGGAGGAATGAAAATGAAGCATATAAAAACCCTAAATGCAACCGTACTAAAAGAAACATTGAAACATGGTGGATGTGGAGAATGTCAAACCTCATGTCAATCTGCTTGTAAGACGTCCTGCACCGTAGGTAATCAATCTTGCGAAAATGAAAAAATGAGATAGCAGTGAAACAACACAGCTTCTTAATAGAGTTTGTATATTCGTATAGGCTGCCTAAGGTAAACTGAAAAGACGAAGGTCTCTTTCAGTTTCTTTTTGTAATGTATTAGTGAATTCACTAATACATTACAAAACGTTTAATTTAATACAACCATATTTAAAACAGTTTGACCAAAGGTAGTTGAGAATAGAAGATCAACGCCTTTTCATTGAAAGGGTATATAATGATACATCAGTATAAAATACAAGACATGAATATCGTCATGGATATCAACAGTGGTTCGATTCATGTAGTAGATGATATGAGTTATGATTTAATTCGTGCATTGGATGATGGCACATCAATAGAAGACGCTATAAATAAATTGGAACAAAGCTATGACAAAGCATTGCTGGTACAAGCCGGTGACGAGGTGAATCAACTTATTGGAGATGGTCTGCTCTTTGCTAAAGATGAGTATGAACAGGTCGTTGTTGACTTTAAAAACCGTAGCACAGTCGTAAAAGCTTTGTGCCTTCATGTCGCCCATGACTGTAACTTGGCATGTACCTATTGTTTTGCTTCAGAAGGTGAGTATCATGGAGATCGTGATTTGATGTCTTTTGAAGTCGCCAAAAAAGCAATTGACTTTTTAGTGGCCCACTCAGGGAACCGTCGTAATCTGGAGATTGATTTCTTTGGTGGCGAACCCTTGATGAACTTTGAGATGGTAAAAGAAACCGTACACTATGCCAGAAGCATAGAACAGGAAAATAATAAGCATTTTAGATTTACTTTGACTACCAACGGCGTATTGCTAAATGATGATAATATAGCGTTTATGAATGAACATATGCATAATGTTGTTTTGTCTGTGGATGGTCGAAAAGAGATTCATGATAAGATGCGACCAACACCAAATGGTAAAGGCAGCTATGATATGATTATGCCCAAGTTCAAAGCTTTTGTAGAAGCACGTGGACAAAAAAACTATTATGTTAGAGGCACGTTTACCCATGAAAACATGGATTTCTCAGAAGATGTGCTCCACCTTGCCGATGAAGGTTTTGAGCAAATATCGGTGGAACCGGTGGTTGCACCGGATGAAATGAATTATGCCATTAAGGAAGAAGATCTTGCTTACTTAAAAGATCAGTATGAAAAATTGGCACTCGCAAAAATAGATTATAAAGAAAGAAATAAGGATTTTAATTTCTTCCATTTTATGGTTGACTTGTCACAAGGACCATGTGTCGCCAAACGTCTAGCAGGATGTGGGTCCGGTATTGAGTATCTAGCTGTAACGCCGACTGGTGACTTGTATCCCTGTCATCAATTTGTTGGCATTGATGAATTCTTATTAGGTAATGTCAACCAAGGCATCACCAACACCCTTAAACAAGATGCTTTTAGAGGCTGTAATGTTTATGCAAAAGATGCGTGTAGAGAGTGTTGGGCTAAATTCTATTGTAGTGGTGGCTGTAGTGCCAATTCTTTTAATTTTCACGGTGACTTACTTGCGACCTATGAAATCGGTTGTGAACTTGAAAAGAAAAGAGTGGAATGTGCCATTTTTTTAAAGGCTAAAGAAATGCTGGGAGAGTAAAGAAGCAATAAAGAGCCATGATGTTCACTGAGCATATGGCAATACTAGGAGGATATGTGATGAAAGGGAAATATGTAGTAGCGCTAATTATTTCATTCATACTTATTGTAGGTACAGCTTATGTAGCTATGATAGGTGTAGGAGAGAACAAGGACGGAAGTGCAAAAGAAATCAATCTTGGTCTTGATCTAGAAGGTGGGGTTAGTATTACTTATGCACCTAATAAAGAAGATCCAACATCTGTAGAAATCCAAGATACACTGTACAAACTACAGTTAAGGTTAGATGAATATGGGTATACAGAAGGTGAAGTATATCTTGAAGGATCCAGCCGTATCAACGTGGATATTCCAGGTGTAAAAAATGCAGATCAAGTATTACTTGAGATGGGTAAGCCCGGTAAACTTGCATTTATAGATGAAGAAGGTACAACCTGGTTAACCGGTGCAGATGTGAAAAATGCTGAACCTGGTACAGATACAAGTGGTGTTACAAGGGATTATGTGGTTCATCTAGAGTTTACGCCTGATGGGGTAACAAAATTTGCAGAAGCAACAACCAAGAATGTGGGCAAGCCATTGTATATTTATTATAACGATGAGATTTTATTAGCGCCTACGGTTAATGAGCCTATCTTAAACGGACAAGCAGTTATCAACAATATGGGTAGCTTAGTTACTGCAAGTCAATTAGCGGCAAATATCCGAATTGGTGCTTTGCCTCTTGAACTCGTTGAACTAAGATCCAATGTCGTTGGTGCAAAAATGGGACAAGATGCTATACAAACCAGTATACTTGCTGGTCTTATCGGTATATCTCTTATATTTATATTTATGATTGGTTTCTATAGATTACCGGGTTTTGTAGCCTCTATAACATTGATTTTCTATGCTTCTTTGATGATTGTTTCACTAAGTCTTTTTAATGTAACACTGACCTTGCCGGGAATTGCAGGTATTATACTCTCGATCGGTATGGCTGTTGATGCCAATGTCATAATATTTTCAAGAATTAAAGAAGAAATCGGTTCAGGTAAAACTATTAAAGCCTCGGTTAAGTCAGGTTTTAAGAAAGCTACATCAGCTATTGTAGATGGTAATGCCACCACATTAATTGCTGCCATTGTTCTTTATATCATGGGGACAGGTACTATTAAAGGGTTTGCCATTACTTTAATGATTGGTATAGCGGTATCCATGTTTACATCCTTAGTTGTGACAAGGCTATTATTGTCCAGCTTAGTAGGCATGGGCCTTAGAGATAAGAAACTATATGGTGTTGATCTTGGACATAAGTCTGTTCAAGTTATTGAAAAAAGAAAAGTATTTTTTGCGGTATCTGTAGTAATCATAGTTATTGGTTTGGTAATGATGCCGGTCAATCAGGCAACCAGAGACTCTTTCTTAAACTTTGACATAGAATTTGTTGGCGGTACTTCAACCCTTGTCAGTTTAGGTTCCGGCGAAGGCTACTCTACACCTGAAGCCTTACAAGAAGCCGTTAAGGGCTTGGTGGTTGAAGCAACAGGACAGACAACACCTCAATTTCAGAATGTTACAGGTAAAGACCAATTTATCATTAAGACACCGAGTCTAACCTCAGAAGAAAGATTGGCTTTATCAGAAGCACTTATTGAAAAATACAACATAACGTCCGATGATATAGAAAGTGAGAGCATCAGCGCTACAGTTAGTGGTGAGATGCGAAGAGATGCCATTATTGCTGTTTTAGTAGCATCTTTGTGTATTATGATTTATGTCAGTTTCAGGTTTAAGGATTTCTGGTTTGGAATGGCTGCTGTTCTTGCCCTAGTTCATGATATTTTTATTGTTTTTGCAGTCTATGCTATCGGTAATGTACCGATTAATAACTCATTTATAGCAGCCATGCTTACTATTGTTGGATATTCCATTAATGATACTATTGTTGTTTTTGATAGAATTCGTGAAAACATGTCCTTGGAGCGAAAATTCAGCTATAAAGATTTAATTAATATGAGTATCAGCCAGACCATGGGTAGGTCTATTAATACATCATTGACCACCTTCATTATGGTAGGTATTCTCTATATCGTAGGTGTTACATCCATTAGAGAATTCGCCCTACCTTTAATGATTGGTATTCTTAGTGGTACTTATTCATCTATATTCATAGCAAGTCCATTGTGGTATATTTTCAAGATTAACCATGATAAGAAGCTAAAGAAAAAAATTATAGAAAACTAGAAATAAAAGGTCATACTATAATCTTATATGTATTACATTACAAGGCAGACATGGTTAACATGTTCTGCCTTGTTCTCTAGGAAAGCCTGTGTGATCAGGTTGAAGCTGTTGATTTGTAGAAGAATAGTGTATAATATTTTCTTGAAGAGTATCGTGGAGGTGTTGTTATGAAAGAAAAGATATGGAAAATTCGAGAAGGCGATGATATTAAGGTAGCAACCATAAGGTCTGAGATGGCGCTATCTCCTATTATAGCCCGATTATTAGTTAATAGAGGCATCGATACAAAGGAGGCCGTCTATGACTATTATAACGCTACAACAGAGAGCTTTCATGATCCTTTTATGATGACGGACATGAAAATGGCTGTAAAAAGAATTTTGAGAAGTAGGGATCAAGAAGAAAAAATTATGATCTATGGTGATTATGATGTGGACGGCGTAACCAGTACATCGATTCTGTATATGTTTCTAGAAGAGATTGGGTGTTTGGTAGATTACTATATACCGGACAGGCATGAAGAAGGCTATGGCATTAATATAGAAGCCTTGACGGAAGTGAAAGATAGAGGTTTCAAATTATTAATCTCCGTAGATACAGGTATAACAGCAGTCAAAGAGGTAGCATATAGTAATGAAATCGGACTGGATGTGATTATAACAGATCACCATGAATGTCAAGATGTGCTTCCAAGTGGCGTTGCCGTGCTTAATCCGAAAAGAGAAGGGGACAGATATCCTTTTAAAATGTTAGCGGGGGTAGGTGTCACTTTTAAATTGATACAGGCTCTTGCAAGAACTACAGATGTGGAAAACAAGATTTGGAAATACTTGGATTTGGTAGCAGTAGGAACTATCGCTGATATTGTACCTATATATGGCGAAAACAGGACCATTACTAAGCTGGCATTTCAGTCCATGCCAACAACGTGGAATAAGGGGCTTGAAGCCTTAATGAAGGTTTCAGATTTAGAAGGGAAAAAAATGACAGCAGGGCGCATTGGTTTTGGTATTGGACCAAGGCTCAATGCAGCCGGTCGAATCAAACATGCAAAAGAAGCGGTCGAATTGTTTATTCTCAATGATACTTCAAAATGTATGACCATCGCTGAAGGCCTAGATCAAGACAATAAAAACAGGCAGTCCTTGGAAAAAAGAATTTTTGAAGAAGCAGTAGCTCTTATAGAAGCAAGTTCTAACCCACCAAATCAGAAGGTTATTGTTGTAGCATCAGACAGCTGGCATCATGGTGTCATTGGTATCGTCGCATCAAAGCTGGTAGAAAAGTATTACCGGCCCATCATCATTCTAACGATAAAAGATGGTGTTGCATCCGGATCTGCTAGAAGTGTAGAAGGATTTAATTTATATTTAGCTCTAAAAGCCAATGGACATTTGTTTGACAAATTCGGTGGTCATGAGATGGCGGCAGGTATGTCTTTGCAAGAAAATAATATTGAAGCTTTAGAAAAAGGATTAAATCTTTATGCCGACGAGCATATGGAAAAAGATGTATTAATACCCAAACTAAAAGTAGATATGGTCATGAAGTTAGAAGATATCGGGCTTGAATTAATTGAAGACATTCAAAAAATGGAACCCTTTGGAATGGGTAATCCTGAACCTACTTTTATATGTGAAGGACCTATCCATCATATGAAAAAAATCGGCAAAGACCAGACCCATCTTTCTTTGGAACTCGGCGTGGATCCAAAGATTAGAGGTGTCGGATTTTCTTTAGGCGAGGTGACAGAATGGATAGATGATGGCCAACTTGTGCAATGTGTATGTAGTTTGGAGATTAATGAATGGAATCAAAGAAAATCCCCTCAAATGATGGTCAAAGACATTCGACATACTACAGCTACACTTAAGGAAATAAAAAATCAAATACTAGAACATAGCGTTATTGATTATTTTGAAGATTTTGAGGTGCATCATGAAGACCGACTTAGCCGACAGATGTTATCGGATTTTTATAGATTTTTAATGCAGAAAGATAGTGTCCTAGATCATGAGATTTACTTTACCAAACTTATGGCACAGCTAGATATAAAACAAACACAAGATCTGAAAAAATACTTAATGATGTTGGAGGTTTTTTCGGAACTTGAGCTGATCCAATATGAAATAAAAGGATTATCTATGACTTTCAGCTTGAATAAGGGAAAAAAAGTTGATTTACAAGATTCAAAGTTGTATAATAAATTCTTGTGATAGTATGTGTTTTTACCTCAAGAGCAATCATTTTTGAGGTTTGTATAGAGGTATAGTATTGAAATCTAAGTAGCATTAAAGGAGAGAAATTATGGATTTGAAATCATTGATTAGAGATGTTTATGATTTTCCTAAAGAAGGTATCGTATTCAAGGACATAACGACGGTGTTACAGGATCCGGCGGGATTGAGATTTGCTGTTGATGAATTTGAAAAGGCACTTAAGGATGTGGATTTTGACTTGGTTGTCGGTCCTGAATCGAGAGGTTTTATATTTGGTGTGCCTTTAGCTTATAATATGAATAAAGGTTTTATACCAGTTAGAAAAGAAGGTAAACTACCCTATAAAACCAAATCAAAAGAATATGATTTAGAGTATGGTAGTGCAGTTGTTGAAATCCATATGGATGCTATTAAACCGGGAGACCGAGTGGTAGTTGTTGACGATCTGTTGGCAACGGGTGGCACTTCAAAAGCAATGGTGGAACTTATTGAAGAAATGGGTGGTATTGTTGTAAAAATGGTGTATTTAATTGAATTGTCATTTTTAAAGGGTAGAGAAGTTCTGCAAGGTCAAGATGTTGAAGCGATCATCAAATACTAAGGTATTCTAATGTTATCTAATATGAAGGCTGTCGGACGATAGGATTGTTCTTATCGATAGGCAGTCTTTTAATTCCTTGCAATTTCTTTAAAATATCTTTATAATAGAAATAATTCTGGTTAAAGGGTCAATACTAATTTTACATAGAATGTATGTGAAATTTCAGCGATACAGTTTGACACCTTAGCCAGTTCTTATAGTAGAAACAAGTCGTTTACATTAAAATTCCTTAATAATCCTCTATGAAGGGCCTCTTCGAAACTGAAGTTTAGGTATACTTGAATACTGAAAAAGTGGTGATAAATTTTATGCCGGACCAATTGTATATTGATCTTATTAATCAAATGAAAAAATACCATCCGTCTGATGACTTCTCAATGATTGAGAAGGCCTATCAGATTGCTAAGAATGCCCATGTTGAACAAGTACGTAAATCAGGTGAACCTTATATTATTCATCCTTTATCTGTGGCAAAAATACTAGCAGAACTGGAATTGGATAAAGAATCCATTGTTGCTGGGATTCTTCATGATGTTGTAGAGGACACGTCATATACGACAGCAGAGATAGCAAAGGAATTCAATGAAGAAATTGCATTGCTTGTTGATGGTGTCACCAAATTGACACAGATCTCATATACAACAGATAAAGAGGAGATACAAGCAGAGAATTATAGAAAAATGTTTTTGGCGATGGCCAAAGATATTCGTGTTATATTGATTAAATTAGCGGATCGTCTTCATAATATGCGAACTCTAAAATATATGACGCCTGAAAAACAAAAGGAAAAAGCACGTGAAACTTTGAACATATATGCACCCTTGGCTCATCGTCTAGGGATTTCAAAGATCAAGGTCGAGCTTGAAGACCTGTGTTTAAGATACTTAGAAGAAGAAGCTTACTATAAATTAGTACATAGCATAGCGCAAAGAAGAGATGAGCGTACCAATAATGTGGAGAAAATCGTTGCCAAGCTAAAAGAAGAATTGGAAGCCGTAGGCATTGAAGCAACAGTGGAGGGCCGACCCAAACATTTCTTCAGCATCTACAAAAAAATGGTCAACCAAAATAAAGACTTGGATCAGATTTATGATCTGTATGCCGTGCGAGCGGTTGTGAATACCGTTAAAGACTGTTATGGTGTCTTAGGTATCATACATGAGCTTTACAAACCAATTCCTGGCAGATTCAAGGATTACATTGCTATGCCTAAACCTAACATGTATCAGTCATTGCACACTTCCTTACTAGGACCCGAAGGCTACCCTTTTGAAATACAGATCAGAACTATGGATATGCATAGAACTGCAGAATATGGTATAGCAGCCCATTGGAAATACAAAGAAGGCAAGCTTTCAGCTCAGGAATCAACAGAGCGCAATGCTGAACAAAAATTAAATTGGCTTAAACAAATATTAGAATGGCAAAGGGACATGTCGGATAATAAAGAATTTATGGATGCCTTGAAATCGGACTTAGATGTGTATCAAGAACAGGTCTATGCATTCACACCAACCGGTGACATTGTTAACCTTCCGGCCGGTTCAACACCGATCGATTTTGCTTATCATATTCACAGTGCTGTAGGGAATAAAATGGTTGGCGCTAGAGTAAACGGAAAGATTGTAACCTTTGATTATGAAGTTAAAACTGGGGATCGGATTGAAGTCATAACCTCACAAAACTCAAGAGGTCCTAGTCGAGATTGGCTCAAGATTGTCAAGAGTTCCCAAGCCAGAAGTAAGATTAATCAATGGTATAAAAAAGAATTTAAAGAAGAAAATATATCAAAAGGCAAAGAACTGATTGAAAAGTATGCCAAACAAAAAGGGCTTAATTTGTCATTGCTGCTAAAACCGGAATGGATGAAATTGGTTCAATCCAAATATGGTTTTAAAGATTGGTCAGCGGTTTGTGCTGCAGTTGGGCATGGTGGATTAAAAGAAGGCCAAATTGTTAATCGGTTACATGAAGAATATCGCAAGACAATTAAAGAAGATATTAAGGATGAAGACTTATTAAAAGAGATTGTGGATCATCCAAGTAAGAACCAGACCAAGAAATCTAAGAGCGGCATTGTGGTTAAAGGCATTGAAGATCTAGCAGTAAGGTTCTCAAAATGCTGTAGCCCAGTACCGGGAGATGAGATTGTTGGTTTTATTACTCGTGGTCGAGGTGTTTCCATACACAGAACGGACTGTGACAATATGATTCATCTTAATGAAATTGAAAGACACAGGATGATTGATGCTGAATGGGGTGGAAATGTTAAGAATTCCGGTGACATGGTATACCGTGCTGACATCCAAATCTATGGTTCAGATCGAGGCGGATTATTGTTTGATGTATCTAAGGTTTTAACGGAAGAGGATATCAAGGTAAAAGCGCTTAATGCGCGTTCCCTTAACAAAGAAAGGTCTGTATTCAATCTAAGTCTTGAAATCAAAGGGGTTGATCAGTTGAACAAACTCATCAAAAAATTACAAATGGTTTCAGGTGTTGATGATATTGTGAGAACCAATAATTAGACCTCAAAATCATCTTATAGAGAATGATTTTGTTTGGCACAAACATATATTTTCAAGTGTTTGAAAGCATATGAAGGATTTGTAAAAGACATACCACTCATGTATAATGAGTGTATATATAGAAATAGCAGGTGATGAAGGCATGCGAATTGAGAAAATGGTTTTAGGCAATATGAACAACAATACATACATTATTATTGGAAGAGACGAAAAAACCGCACTAATAGTGGATCCCTCTTATAAACCGGAGCGGATTATTGAATATATAAGTGGCTTAGGATTGGAACTTAAGGCGATGCTAATCACGCATGGTCATTTTGATCATATTGGTGCAGTGGACAAAATCAAAGCCCACTATAATGTGCCGGTTATTACCCATGAAGAAGAAGCGAGAATTATGTCAGACAGCATAAAAAATTTATCAACCTATTTTCTGGCGCGTGAAGTGACAGCTACAGCTGACACTTATATTGAAGACGGTGACATATTGGACTATGGTGATGACTTAGTGTTTAAAGTTATAACAGTCCCGGGACATTCAGTAAAAGGCGTTTGTTATTATTGTCAAGAAGAGAACGTTGTTTTTACAGGTGATACTTTGCTTGCAGGCTCAATTGGCCGAACGGATTATTATAATGGCAACCAAAGCGACTTAGTAGAAGCGATCAATAACAGATTGATGTTTTTGCCCGATGAAACCAAAGTCTTTCCAGGGCACGGAAGTGATACAACCATAAGAAATGAGAAAAAGAATAACCCATTTTTGCAATCATAGTAATATGAGGTCAGCTATGAATATTCGATTGGATCATGTACAATACAAAACAGAAGTATTAAGCTATTTAAAGGTGTTTTATCCTTTAGAGAAGATTGAAGTCAACCAGAACCATCAACCTTTATACGAGATAACCATAGGGTCATCTTATATAGAGGTTGTTTATTGTGGACAAGATTATTGTGGGGATGTCAGGAGGTATTATGACCTAGATAGCGAAAAGGGTTGTGAGAACAGTGACATTATATATACGCCGAAGATAACGGTAATCCTTAAAGGTATCATTTATGATTTGTGCAGTAAGGTGACCGGTATTGTACCTGCTTGGGGCGTGTTGACAGGGATAAGACCTTCCAAATTGGCATATAAGCTCTATGACATTCATGGACAAAAAGATGCAACGGACATACTGGAAAAGAACTATAGAGTACATCCGGATAAAGTAAAGCTTTTAATGAAAGTGGTTAAAGTGCAGAAACAATTATTGGGGGATTCCTTCTTAAAACACAGTGTTTATATTGGGATACCGTTTTGTCCAACACGTTGTAGTTATTGTTCTTTTACCTCCCATGAAATCAAGACTCAAGGGAGGGCTTATACTGAGTATGTAGATATGTTAATTCGTGAGATGGATGCTAGAGAAGAGGCGTTTAAAGACCTACGTTCTATTTATATTGGTGGCGGAACACCTACCAGTCTTACAGAAGATGACTTTGATAAGCTTCTATGCAAGACGAGAGCATTAATGGGTGATCAGAACATTGAGTTCACGGTTGAGGCGGGGCGTGCAGATACAATAACAGAAAAAAAACTTCTTAGCATGCGCCGATATGGTGTGAACCGGATTTCGATTAATCCACAGACGATGCAAGATGAGACCTTGACAAAGATTGGTCGAGGACATGATGTACAGACGTTTATTGACTGTGTGGACATGGCGAGACGGCTAGGTTTTGCTCATATTAATATGGACATTATTCTAGGTTTACCTGGAGAAAAAATCTTGGATGTTGAAGATACAATCCGTAAAATCATGAAACTTGAACCCGAAAGTCTAACCATCCATACTATGGCCCTAAAGAGAGGGGCAAGATTAATAGAGGATGAAAAGACGTATAGAAAACTAATGAATAATCAGATTGACGGAATGCTACAAATCAGTCAAGGAATCATGAATGAGGTCGGTTATGGTGCTTATTATCTATATAGACAGAAAAATATGATTGGTAATTATGAAAACATAGGTTACTGTAAAGAAGGTTATGGATGCACCTATAATATCCATACAATGGAAGAAAAAGAATCTATTGTGGCTTTTGGCGCAGGTGCCATATCAAAAAAGGTGTATGGTGATAGACTAATAAGAAAAGACCATCCCAAAGATGTCAAAACATATCTAGATAACATCGATGAGATTATAGCTGCCAATAAAATATTTTGGGAAGAAGACTAAGAGCACTGGCTCAATCATACAAGAAAAGAAACTTCGCTTCGTTATGAGCTCTGCTCATATTTCTGAACGGTTCGAAAGGAAAGGTCCTTGATAGTTTACATAGCATTGTCTTTCCTAGAGAACAAGAAAAGGCCATCCCAAGGGATGACCTTTTCTACACTTTAGAAGAATAAAATGTGTTAAGTAACAGAGCGAATCAGACTCTGTGTTTATGGAGGCTAAAAAATGTAGTCTAGTACTTAATGTTGTCAAGGCATTAAGTTTTAATGAATGGTAGGCTATAAATGATAACTAATCTCATATAGATAATATCATGAATGAGAATCAATGTCAATACTATTTTTGATTTTTATTTTTTTTATAACATGATTTGATATCAGAATCAGGGTATGGTACAATGATGCATATTTTCAATTCATAAAGCAGTGAAATCGAGGTGATCTTATGAGCATTATAAATGCAGCAAAAGAAGCAAAAGCAGCTTCCGTTTTAATGGCTACTGCTAATGAAACACTAAAAAACAAGGCACTACTAGCGATTGCAGAAGCATTAGAGGCCAACAAGTATGCCATCATAGAAGCCAATGATGCTGATGTGAAACGATCTGAGGAAGAAAATCTATCAAAGCCTTTACTAAAACGTCTAAAATTTGATGAAAACAAGATTAATGATGTGATTGAAGGTCTTAAGAGCTTAATTGGGCTTAAGGAACCGGTTGGTGTGACACATTTTTCAAGAGAATTAGATCAGGGTCTGGAATTGTATCAAGTCAGTTGCCCAATTGGTGTGATTGGTGTCATATTTGAATCTAGGCCGGATGCCTTTGTACAAATATCCGCACTATGTCTAAAAAGTGGAAACTCTGTATTGTTAAAAGGTGGTTCGGAAGCAGCTCTAACCAATAAGGTTCTATCCAACATCATTAAGAAGGCAACAACAAAAGTAGGCTTACCAAAGGGTTGGATTGGTTTGTTAGAATCTCGGGAAGATGTTTCAGCCATGTTAAAGATGGATGAGGAAATAGATCTTATTATACCAAGAGGATCTAATGAATTTGTCCGTTATATTATGGATCACTCCAGAATACCTGTACTTGGTCATGCAGATGGGATATGTCATACTTATGTAGATCAGTATGCAGATCTTGATATGGCCGTTGATGTGATTCTGGATGCCAAAACACAGTATGTTGCTGTTTGTAATGCTACGGAGACTTTGTTGGTACACGAGGCAGTTGCAGCATCTTTACTACCTAGATTGGATGTTGTTTTTAAGCAAAAAGAAGTAATCGTTAATGGTTGTGACCGAACAAGGCTATATATGGAGGCTAAACCGGCTACAGAAGCCACCTGGGGAAATGAATATCTGGATTACGAGATATCTGTCAAGGTGGTGGATGATCTGGATGCGGCTATCGCACATATTAACCGATTTGGATCAGGGCATACAGATGCTATTATTACGGGAAACCAAGAATCAGCTCTCAAATTTATGGACCATGTAGACACTGGGAATGCTTTTTGGAATTGCTCGACCAGATTCAGTGATGGTTTCAGATATGGTTTTGGAGCAGAGGTTGGCGTTAGTACCAATAAGATTCATGCCAGAGGACCGGTTGGTTTAGAAGGGTTACTTATATATAAATACAAAGTCATAGGGCAGGGACACATAGCCGGAGACTATGCAAGCGGAAAAAAAACATTTACCCATAAGAACTTAGACAAAAAATTTATGGATGTATAGGTGCACATTTGCAAGGGTTTAAGACCATCACTATGACACGAAAGTATAAAAATAACTTGACAAAAACAAGTCTACTCATTAGAATAAAGTAAATCATGAACAAATCGTTGATAAGGAAAAGTAGAATAAAGTCCCTCAGGATAAGGGAGAAAAGCCGAGACTGAAAGCTTTTTACTGATACCTATTTGAAAGACACCTTTGAGTGATTGAGCGAAAGCTTTGTTAGTAGCTTAATCCGGCTGGTCATCGTTATAAGACCATTGAGTGGAGAGCAATCTCTATTAGGGTGGTACCGCGGGTTAATAACTCGTCCCTGACAACATATGTCAGAGACGGGTTTTTTGTTTTTTTGGAAAGTCTATAAAGACATAAGATAGTAGGATTGGAGGATTCAAATGATTACTCAAATGCCAAGAGGCACCAAAGACTGGTTCGGAGAAGAAATGGTTAATCGTACCCGTTTGGAAGAAATAGTACGTGAGATTTGTGTACAGTTTAATATTAAAGAAATCTCAACCCCTGTCTTTGAACATACAGATTTATTTTTAAGAGGTGTAGGTGAAACAACAGATGTAGTTCAAAAAGAAATGTATACCTTTATGGACAAAGGTGATAGAAGCATAACCTTGAAACCAGAGGGGACTGCCGGAGTGGTAAGAAGTTTTCTGGAACAAAAGATGTTCAATGAAGTTCAACCAACCAAACTGTTTTACATTACGCCTGCATTTCGTTATGAGAAACCACAAGCAGGAAGGCTCAGACAACATCACCAGTTTGGCGTAGAAGTATTTGGAGCGCCGGGACCGTTGGCTGAGATTGAAGTCATTACAGTACTGAGAACTTTATTTGATCGAATAGGGATTCAAAAAGCGAAACTACATATTAATAGTATTGGCTGTGGTACTTGCCGGCTAGACTATAATTCAGCTCTTATGGCATATTTGAATCAACACAAAGAAGGTCTTTGCGGAACATGTAAAGAACGCATGGAAAAGAACCCATTACGCATCATTGATTGTAAAGTGCCGGGCTGTAAAGAAATCGTTAAAGATGCACCAAGAACCATTGATTATCTGGATGAAGACTGTCAGGTACATTTTAACACTTTGAAAAAATGGCTGGATGCCCTTCAGATTCCATATGAAGTAGATACAGATATTGTAAGAGGACTGGATTATTATACCAAAACCGTATTTGAATTTATCGATCAAGATGGTATGACCATTTGTGGTGGTGGCAGATATGATAAATTGGTTCAAGAGATAGATGGGAAGATTGATATGCCGGCCGTTGGCTTTGGTATAGGCATAGAACGTCTGTTACTTGCTTTAAAAAAAGAGGATGTTATATTAGCGAAAGCACCGGACATCGATCTATATGTGGGCATTTTGGGAGAAGAAGTTACAGCAAAAGCTTATGAGATTGTAACGCATCTTCGTCGTTCAGGCTTAGTCATTGAAACAGACTATCTTGGTAAAAGTGTTAAGGCACAGATGAAATATGCCAATAAAATCGGCGCACTTAAAACAATCATCATTGGAGAAAATGAGCTCAAAACAAATCTGGTACAAGTCAAGGACATGGAAACTGGCGAAACAACTGAAGTGAAACTAAGTGATATATTAACCTGGTTTACAGGTGAAAAGGCATAGGAGGCAATAAAATGAGTTTTAGTGAATCGATGACGGGTATGAAACGTACCCATATGTGTACAGCATTAACAGAGGAACATATTGATGAAAATGTAACCATTATGGGTTGGGTTCAAAAAAGACGCGACCTTGGCGGCGTCATCTTTCTAGATGTAAGAGATAGAACCGGTTTGCTTCAAGTGGTCGTGGACATTAGTTCTATTGGTGACGAAGGCTTCAAGAAATCCGAGAAAATTCGTACGGAATTCGTTATAGCTGTAAAAGGCCTAGTCGAAAAGCGAACAGAAGAGACCATTAACACCAACCTGCAAACAGGAACCATTGAAGTAAGAGCTATGGAACTTAGAATCTTATCAGATGCTGAGACACCACCTTTTCAGATTGAGGAAAACAGCAGTGTGCGAGAAGACTTGAGACTGAAGTACAGATATTTGGATCTAAGAAGACCGGATCTACAAAAAAAATTAATGCTTAGAAGCAAGTTGACAGAAGTGGTTAGAAGCTTTATGAGTGAAGAAGGTTTCGTTGACCTAGAAACACCAATGCTTACAAAATCAACACCGGAAGGCGCAAGAGATTACCTTGTACCTAGTCGTGTGAATCCGGGTAATTTTTATGCCTTACCTCAGTCCCCACAGATATTTAAACAATTGTTGATGCTGTCCGGGTTTGACAAGTATTATCAGATTGTAAAATGTTTTAGAGACGAGGACCTTCGAGCAGACCGTCAACCTGAATTCACTCAGATTGACATTGAGATGTCTTTTGTTGATGAAGACGATGTTATGAATATGAATGAAAGATTGTTAGCCAAGATGTTTAAAGAAGTAATGGATGTTGATATTGCTTTACCGATTAAAAGATTGACCTATCAAGAAGCCATGGACCGATTTGGTTCTGATAAACCGGACTTAAGATTTGGTATGGAACTTGTAAATATCTCGGATATTGTAAAAGATTCTGATTTCAAAGTTTTTAGTGGAGCGGTAGCAAACGGTGGAAGTGTTCGTGGTATCAATGCAAAAACCTGTGGTGATATGCCAAGACGACAAATCGATGCCCTAGGTGAAGCGGCTGTTAGTTATGGCGCGAAAGGCATGGCCTGGATTGCCATTAATGAAGACGGTACATATAAGTCTGCTATTACTAAATTTTTGTCAGAGGAAATAGTTGAAGCCATGGTTGCAGCACTTGAAGGACAACCGGGAGATTTACTGCTATTTTGTGCAGATAAAAATGAAGTGGTTTACAATACCCTTGGGAATTTAAGATTGGATATTGCCAAGCGTTTAGACTTACTTAAGAAAGATGTGTTTGATTTTGTATGGGTAACAGATTTTCCTTTGGTGGAATGGAATCCGGAACAAAAACGCTACACAGCAATGCATCATATGTTTACGATGCCAAAAGAAGAAGATATGGAACTGATGACCACGGATATTTCAAAAGTGCGATCAAGAGCCTATGACATTTGTTTAAATGGTAATGAGATTGGTGGAGGATCACTTCGAATTCATCAAAGAGAAGTACAAGAACGTGTTTTTGAGGCACTTGGTTTTTCGGAAGAAGATGCTTATGATCGTTTCGGATTCTTATTAGACGCTTTTAGATACGGTGTACCACCACATGGTGGATTAGCCTATGGACTTGATCGAATTGCTATGCTTATGACCGGATCAGATAGCATCAGAGATGTTATTGCTTTTCCAAAAGTGAAGGATGCATCTTGTCCAATGACATCAGCACCAGGCGTTGTTGAAGAGAAACAACTTGAAGAACTTGCCATTCGTATTGATAAAATAGAATTATAGCCATCAAATAAAGGACCGTCATTGACGGTCCTTTATTTTCTCGGAGAAATGTCTAATACGCTAAGCGTAAGGAACGTTCCTCCCTTTTTATGGTGTTTTGAAAACTGAGTAACTAGTTTTTTGTAACGTTCGCTGCTTGAGGTCCTTTTGCACCGGTTGTGATTTCGAAAGCAACAGAATCGCCTTCTTCAAGTACTTTGAATCCATCAGATTGGATCGCAGAAAAATGACAGAAAACATCTTCACCGCTATCAGTAGAAATAAAACCAAAGCCTTTTTTTGCATCAAACCATTTTACAGTACCGTTTTGCATGTGTTATCCTCCTAGAAAATATTGGTGTTGAACAATAGAACATCTTTGTAAACATTGTTTAATATTTCTCTAGTCCGTAAAACCCATCCACGATACCAAGAATTTATAAAATCAAATATCTACGATGCACATAGATCAACTGCAATATTAGAATATCATAGGATACTGTATTAGTCAATAATATTCAGATACACATTTGGTGAAAATGCCATATTTATACATGAATTATTATCATATTTAGTCGTTTTTACAAGAGGAAAAAGATACTATTGAAGGAATAATTGTAAGTATATATACAATAGGGTATAAGGGTGATATATAATTTTAACGATAAAAAAAGATGAGCAGATTGCAAGGAAAAAACAGTCTGAAAATATAAAGTGACAAAATTCAAGGTTTTTCATTGAGGTTAATTGAAAAACAAACTATTTTAACGATAAAAAAGACACTAATAAAATAGACATAAGCGTGACTTTATGGTATCCTTTATAAGGATGACAAGACATAATACTAAAAGTGAAGAGGTTTGAATATGAATGCCATAAGACAGATAGAAACAGACGACGAGATTAAGATTTTTTCGGACCCATACAGAATGAAAATAATTAATGCATATATAAAAGCCAGAAAACCTTTAACGGTTAAAGGGGTGGCAGATATTATGGGTGAAGTACCTGCAAAAGTACATTATCATGTAAAAAAACTATTATCCATCGATATCCTAGTTCTCGATCATACAGAAGTTATTAACGGCATTACAGCCAAATACTATAAGTTGACAACCGAGCAATTCAAGGTGTCCTATCAGAATGTAAATAATCATGAAGCTTTATTTGATTCAACAACCAACATGATTCTTAGTGTTGTAGATGAGTTTAAAGAAGACATCATGAAAGGTGCAAAATATCTAAAACAAGTCCATGAAAGAAAAGATGAATCCAGAAATGGTTATATTGATAAAGAAGAGATCTATTTAAATGAAAAAGAATACTTTGCTTTTGCAGAAGAGATGCGAGCCTTGATTGAGAGATATCAAATTGAAGGTGATCAAAAAGCGGTCTACAATATTTTCACAGGTTGGTTCAAAAAATACTGGTAGTATTAAAATACCAGATAAAAACGACAGCATAATAAAAAGGTACTATCCATAATAGCGGATAATACCTTTTTGTCATTGATGAATGTGCTCATCTCAGACAAAGTCTTACAATCAGCCTTGTGTTTTATCAAAATGCACATCCATTTGTGGAAACGGAATGCTAATATTATTTTCATCGAATGCCAATTTGACTTGAGTCATCAAATCATAATGTACCGTCCACATATCGGAGGTATTACACCATGAGCGTGTTTGGAAAACCAATGCACTATCACCATGTTCGGCAAGTTTAATAAAAGGAGCCGGATCTTCATGAATAAGTGGGTGGCTACTTATGACGGATTCAAGGACTTGGGCAACCAGTTTAATATCAGCGTCATAACCAACACCAAAAGCAATATCTACACGACGGGTTGGTTTTTCAGTATAGTTAATCACACTGGCATTGGACAATTGGCCGTTGGGAATGGTGATGACTTTGTTATCAATGGTAATTAAGACAGTGTTAAAAACATGAATGGCTTCTACAGTTCCTTTATGACTGAGCGTCTCAACAAAATCACCAACTTTAAAAGGTCGTAGCGTTAGTATCAAGAAGCCGCCGGCAAAATTAGATAAAGCGCCTTGAAAAGCTAGACCGATAGCCAAACTGGCAGCACCTAGGACAGCAACCAAGGAGGTGGCTTCACCCGCCATGTTAATTACGCTTACGATTAAGATGACTTTTAACGAGATCGAGGATAGAGATATTATAAATGGTTTCAAGGTGGCATCGATTTTACTGTGTTGAAGGACTTTTTTTAAGATTTTCAGAACCCATCCTATAGCAATCCAACCGATAACAAGCACGATAATAGCAAATACGACTTTATTGATGGTATCACCAAGGGCGCCCTGAAAGTTAATTTTGATGTTGTTTATAATTGTTTCCATAGTGAAAATCTCCTTTACATTAATGAGACCACTTAACTAACTGAAAGCGGGTTAGTATGGTGGTTTATTTTTTTCTCCTATTAGTTTAACATAAGTCGTTATAAAATGGAAAGAATCCGTGAATTTCTTCTAGCACATTGAACCCCTCTGTGATATGATGGTTTTAAAAATATGCTGAGTTCATGACATAATTAAGCTCTGGACAAAATTAGGAGGTATTATGAAACCCATTATCAATCGCGAGGAATATAGTAAGTCGGCTAGAAGAATGTTTTCCAAATTTCCATTTTTACTCTTATTGGTAACATGGTCGGCGGTTTTTTTATCAAAAGCTATTCGAGAGTTAATAGTGACTGGTGCTCTTGTAGAAAGTATCCAACAGGAAAAATTAGGAAATACATTTTTTCAGGGCGTTTTAGGAGCTGTTATTATATTCTATGTTTCCAGAACAGTACTGGACCAGTTCATGAAAAAAGCTTTTGACTTATCTGAAGAAACAGAAAAAGGTTACTATTTGCCTTGCATGCGTCATAATAGTTGGTATGATTTTTCAGTTGGAAATCTAATCGTTAAAAAAGATCAGTTCTATTTTCAACCGGATCGACAAATGTCCATGATACTCGCATTTAATTATGATTCTGCCAAAGGGTTTACAGTAGAGTTAAGTAAAAAAAGAGCCAGTATCGGGCTTTACTTGATAACAGGAGAAAACCATATGATGGTGATACGTGATCAAGAAAATACGATTATAGGTAAATTCGTAGTTGCTGGTGTAAGTGAGCATTTACCAACCATTCAAACGATGTTTAACCAATAATTAAACTTAGAAATCAGATTTGCCAGTTGTAAGGGATGATAAACATGTCAGAACAAAACGAAGTGAAAAGTTGTATAGGATGTTTGTATTATTATGTGACATGGGATGTGAAAAATCCAAAGGGTTGTAAATACTTTGGATTCAAGTCGAAGCAAATGCCTTGTTTAGTTGTATATAAGTCTGCAGGAGCATACTGTAATATGTACACACCAAAAAATGACACTCAGAAAGGTGGGTTATAGCATATGGATAAAATAAAATCAGCAATAGAAGCTATAAAAGTACAGCTGATGGATATAGAAACGATAAAGTTAGATGATTTTGATCCTGATAAAACCATTTTGGCGGTAATCGATATGAATAAGGGCTTTGCAAAAGCAGGCGCCCTATACAGTCCTAGAGTCGGTCGAATGATACCGGAGATTGTGAAGCTTAGTGATGAAGCTTTATCCAAAGGTATGAAGGTATATGCCTATACGGATCATCATCCGGAGGATGCTAAGGAGTTTTCGGCATATCCCTCTCATTGTGTTGGTAACACTGAGGAAAGTGAATTGGTGGATCCCCTTGCAGCTTTAGAAACTAAAGGACTCATTACAATATTTAAGAACAGCACCAACGGAATTCTAGCGTATAATCCTGCTGCTATGGATCTGGGTATATCCAGTTATCTGATTGTAGGATGTGTTACGGACATCTGCGTTTATCAATATGCGGTTACACTTAGAGCGTATTTGAATGAGCATCAATTAGATGGAGAGGTTTATGTATGTGAATCTCTGGTTCAGACTTTTGATATAGAGGGGTTCCATCATGGAGATCTTATGCATGATTTGTTTCTAAAAAGTATGATGGACAATGGCATTAAAATCGTTAAAGAAATAAAAATAAGTAGCTAGAGGTAAAACAGGAATGATGCCAATTATATTCGAACCTATAACAAAAACAGATATTAAGGACGCCTTAGTACTTTATAATCACTACATTAAAACTTCCACATCCACGTTCTCGATTGCACCTTTAGGAGAAAATGAGATGGAACAGATACTTTTTTCAGGCTTTGATCGTTTTCCATCATATAAAATTCTTTTTGAGGGAAAATTTGTAGGTTATGTCCTCATGAACAGATATAAGCCAAGAGAGGCTTATGATCAGACAGCTGAGGTAACGGTTTATATAGATGAAGCTTATCATGGTCGAGGGATAGGGTATGCATCACTAAAATATATTGAGACTTTTGCAAAAAACCATAGTTTTAGAGCTTTGCTTGGAGTTATATGTGCTGAAAACACAGGTAGTATAAAGCTTTTTGAAAGACTAGGTTATTTTAAATGTGCGCATTTTAAAGAAGTCGGTAAAAAATTTGACCGACTTTTAGATGTGGTAATCTATGAAAAATTGTTGTAAGTATAGATGATGGCATAATAATAGACTGTTTAGAATTTATTTGAATTGATTTATATGTGGGTCATAAGCATAGTTGACCTTGGCAAGCGTCTCGGTTATTTGATTTTTATGATGATTCTCACTTAAACAATAATCATCTAAGGACTTGTGTTGGTTGCGTAGCTTCATATTAATCATACTGAGTAATATATATGGATCTTGAGGTAACATAATAATCTCCTTTGTGATATACTAATGTGGTTAAGGTGTTAAGTTCTGACTTAAGGATAACACAAATAATAATGATTATCAAATGGAAATATTATTTTCCGAATAATGAAAGAGAGTGAATAAAAATGAGTCAACATGAATGGTTAGAATACAAGAATTGGGCAGTTATAGGTGCCAGTGAAAAAAATAGAAGTTATGGAAGGAAGATCACACAGCGATTACTGGATGAGGGTTATAATGTTATACCGGTATCAAGAAATTATGATACGATACTGGGTGAAAAATCTTATCAAAAATTAACAGAATATGATGGACCGATTGATGTGGTGGATTTTGTTATAAGTCCCTCCATAGGTATTAGAATTCTAGATGATGTTATAGAAAAAGGCATAAAGAAGATTCTTTTGCAACCTGGATCAGCAAGTGCTGCCTTGATACAAAAAGCCAAAAATCATGATATTGAAGTATTAGAATCATGTGTATTGGTCCTTTTATCAGAGAAATAATTACAAAATTTAGGAAGGCGAATTTTATGAGAGCAAAGCATACACTAATAATGGGCATCTTAGTTGGGGCCATGATATTAACCTTAGCAGCCTGTCAAAAAGAAAAAACAGCAAGTGATGAACAGGTGGATACAAACAGTGAAAATGTCGGGGAAACTGAGAATGCTGAACTTATGAATTTTGAACAAATGAAAGAACCTGAAAAAGGTGATATACTTGCAACAATGACAACGAATCATGGTGTGATTGAGATACTACTTTTTCCTGAAGTTGCCCCCAAAGCAGTAGAAAATTTTAAGACCCATGCAGAAAACGGATATTATGATGGGTTGATTTTTCATAGGGTTATGGATGACTTTATGATTCAAGGTGGAGATCCTACAGGTACGGGTACAGGAGGCGAAAGCATATGGGGTGAACCTTTTGAAGATGAGTTCGGACTATTGTTTCCTTATAGAGGGGCATTATGTATGGCAAATTCAGGCCCTAATACCAATGGCAGTCAGTTTTTCATCGTACAACTTTCCAACCCCACAGAAGAAGTAGCACTTAGTATGGAGCAAGGTGGTTTCCCGGAAGAAATGATTGAGGCTTATAAAGAAGTTGGTGGAACACCGTGGCTATATGGTAAGCATACCGTATTCGGTCAGGTACAATCAGGCATGGAAGTCGTTGATGCCATTGTCAAAGTTGAAGCTGTTGACACGAAGCCAGTAGAAGATGTCATTATTGAAAAAATCGACATAAAAATAATTGAATAAAGGCCGGTTTAGGCAAAGATAGAAGACCGTCTCAACCATTTTATGGTGAGACGGTTTTAATCATTCTGTAACATAAATCTTGGAACATATTTATAATGGATTCGTCATAAAAATAAAGACATTAAAAGCTTAACGATTCTAGTTGCTTTATGCGGAAGGTTGGGCTTTAATCAATTATAAGTTGGGAAGGAAGATAGAAATGGATAAAAAAGTCATCATTAGTTTCACAATGATCGTTATTATGATTACAGGTATATTTGGTTATCAATATTTTACAGGGAACAAATCAAGTTATGTTTATGCAGAAAGTTTTCGAGATGGTGTGTCATTATCCCCCACATCCTTCGATGATAGAGGGATTGATGTAGCAACTGATTTTCTGATTGGATTCGAAGAGGGAAGGGAAATGACCTTAGATGAAGTTAAAGATCAGTTGGTCATACAACCGGAAGTGGCGTTTGAACTTGAAGAAGTGGACGAACAACTGGTGCTTAATTTTACGAAGCCTTTAGAGGAGAATCAAGTATATAAGTTTATGATAGGGAAGACTTCATGGGTGTTTCAGACAAAGAGTCTCTTTTCGGTTATTGGTAATTTGCCAAGACATCAATCAACTGGTGTACCAACAGATAGTGGTATTGAATTGTATTTTAATGGGAAAGTAAAAGACCTGTCACAGTATTTTTCAATAGACCCAATGGTAAACGGATACTTTGAATCCTATGGTAATACCATGGTATTTGTACCTAAGAAACTTGAACCGGAAACCTTATACACAATTACGGTCAAAGCAGGTTTACCTCTTGAAGGTTCTGACGAAACACTGACGACGGATTATAAGTTTTCTTTTGAGACAGCTTCAAGTGATAGTGGACTTTTCAAAGAACCAAAAGGCTATTTTAATTACAGAAGATTGTTAAACGACTTCTCGTCGAAAGAATCGTTATTCATACCATTTAATTTTTCAATTTATGATAAAAATGCAGAAATGAAAATCACCTCAGAAGTTTATGCTTATGATTCAATCGATAGCTTTTCAGAGGCAATAAAAGCCTATGGCAACTATCCGGTATGGTCCAATTTTAATCAAGTACCTGAGGAAAGCGGAACATCAAGTCTTGAAAAAGTATTGGAATTTGAACAGAATCTGGCGTCGCCGGATGGTTATGAAGATAATCTTAGACTACCAACGATGCTAGAGCCTGGATTTTACGTGGTTCAATCATCATGGGAAGATATGCAGTTCCAGACATTCGTGCAGATTACGGATTTAAGCTACTATTATTTTGCAGATCATACTCACGGTTATTTTTGGATGCATGATCTAGAAACAAAAAAACCGGCCACAGGCGCGAAAGTATCTGTCATGGATACATCAACAACAGCCATAGCCAATCAAGAAGGTCTGGCAGTATTTGAAGACAATTTCACAGAAGACATGGTTTTTTATCATATGTCTTATAACAATATGGAAAGCTTGAATTATCAGTATAAAGGGTATAGATTTGATCAACAGGATTACTGGACCCATTTTCAAACAGATCGTGGTCTCTATCAACCGGATGATCAAGTAGAATTTTTTGGTTTTCTTCAAAACAGGGAAACAGGAGATTATCCCAGTAAAGTTCGAGTCGAAGTAAACAAACAAAATTGGTTTTTCAGAAGTTATTGGCCGGGAATGGAGGAACAGATTCCACTGGTTACAAGAGAAGTACAACTTGAAAATGGCTTTTATAAGAGTACATTAGAACTACCGAATCTCGAACCAGGTGGTTATCAGGTGAACATCATAATGGATGATCAAACATTGGCGACCCATCATATAACAGTTGACAAGTACGTCAAGCCGGATTATAAGATGGATATGATTAAAGATAAGGAAGCTATGTTTGTTGATGAATCCTTAAATGTTAATGTAAACACCAGTTTTTTTGAAGGTACGCCGGTTTCTGGCATTGATGTCCAATACAATGTTTATGGTATTGGTCATGCCCAAGGACAGGTTACAACGGATCTAGAAGGCAATGCTCAATTTGTGTATACACCTATCTATGATGCAGAATATCAAGGTGATCATTATGGAGGGATTAATATATTTGCAATCCTTCCGGAAAGCGGAGAAATCCATGATTCACAGAATATCAGAATTTTTGCCAATGATATTCACGTAGGTATTGAATCAACTTTGAATGAAACTGATGCTACCATTAAAGCCAGTGTAAATAGTATTACTTTAGAACGCTTAAATAATGGTACGGCAGAGGATTCAAATGATTTCCTAGGACAAGCCGTACAAGGACATGTCATAAAAGGTATTGTCAAGAAAAACGAGTGGGTGAAGAAGGAAGTCGGAGAAAGCTATGATTTCATCCACAAGGTAGCGGTAAAAAAATATGAGTACGATTTAGTAACAACTGACTATCAAGCCGTTGAATTTATAACCAACAGTAAAGGTGTTGCAGAAGTGAAATTGACACTACCTAAAGAAGATTTTGTGCACTATAGTCTCGTTATACAAACACAAGATACAAAAGGACGCAAAATAGAGCAAACCCATTATTTTAATGACCATGATATATTTGAATATGTAGCTGACAATAGGGCATATATCGAGGCGGATCAAGAAAGCTATGATTTGGACCAAACCATGAAATTATTGCTCAAAGATAATGCCGGTAATTTGGCAGGTCATCAGTATTTGACCATGTTTGGTACGAATGGTGTAAAAGAAATTAGTATTACAGATCAACCTAATCTTGATACAACCTTCAAAAAAGCGTTTATGCCGAATGTGGAAGTCACAGGTATTAGTTTTACCGGTGAGACCTATGTAACAACGGAAAGCTTGAATGTGGAAGTGGATAAAGCGACTTTTAAGGTTGATTTGGAAGTTACAACAGATCAAACAAGTTATAAGCCAGGTGAAGAAGCAACCATAGAGGTTAAAGCAACTTACAAAGACAAAAATGGTGTTATTCGTAACCTACCAGATGGTATAGCTAACTTAAGTATTGTGGATGAAGCGTTATTTGCACTAAGTGAGCAGGAAATCGATGCACTAGAAAGTTTATACGGCATGGTTTCAAGTGGTATTCATATAAAACAAGGCTCACACAATAACAGTCAATATCCAAACGGTCCTATCTTTGGTGGATTAAGAGGCTACGGTATGATGGAAGAAAGCATGGATATGGCCAAAACTGAAGTTGCAGCAGAACATCCTACTTCTATGGCTCTGGATTCAGATACAGGCAATCTAAGTGTGCGTTCTGAATTCAAAGATACAGCTTTATTCTTGAATTTGAAGCTTAATGATCAAGGTTATGGAAAAATCAGTTTTAAGCTACCGGACAACGTAACAGCATGGCGTATTACAACATCTGCCCTATCAGAAACTTTGTATGCAGGTTCAGAGAAAAAAGAACTAAAAGTAACCTTGCCATTCTTCATTAATCCGGTCATCAATCAGACGTATCTTGTTGGGGACCAACCCTATATAAATGTTGCCGGTTATGGTAATGCCCTAAAAGAAGATGAGGCAATAGAGTATGAAATAGTAAGTGAAGACATGGATTACACTTTTGCGGGTGAAGGAAAGGCCTTTGAAAAGATCAGTCTTCCATTATGGAAACTGGAAGCAGGTGATTATAGGATACGCATAACAGCAAAGACAAAATCCGGTTTAACAGACAGTTATGTAGAAAGCATTCGTGTCGTGAAGACTTATCAGAAGATGGCTGTTACCGATACCTATCCTGCAACAAAGAATTTGAAATTAGAAACAGGTCTAGAAGGTATGACAACTCTAACCTTTGCAGATCGTTCAGCTGGTCAATACATATCAACTTTATACAATCTTTACTATTCAGAAGGTAAAAGAGTAGACCAGGCCTACTTAGCATCAGTGGTACAAGAAAGACTGAGTTCAATATTTAATATTGAAGTGCCAGAGGTAGACGTTCAGTTATCGGATTATATGTTAGACGAAGGTGGTATAGCATTATTACCTTACAGTGAAGTAGACCTTGCTACAACAGTCAAAATGGTCAATTATCTTGAAAATGACCAGCAGATTGCAGAAATAAAAGCATATCTATATAATGGACTGTTTAAGAAAAACACGGGCTCAAAGGGACTTATGATCTATGGATTAGCGAGGCTGGGTGAGCCAATGCTGCTTGAGTTAAATGATTATGTAATATCCGGCAATCTGAGTTTTGAAGATCATATCATTGCAGCTTTGGCTTATGGTAGTCTTGGTGATGATTTTATGGCTGAAAAACAATACAGAGAGTTTATTAAACCGCATGTGGAGCGTTTTGACAATCAGGCGAGACTCATCTATGCAAGTGATGAGGAAAGTCAGATTCGACATACATCTATGGTGCTTCCACTACTCGCCATGTTAAATGATGAAGATGCTCAGGCGATGTTTGACTATGTGACTTCAAGACATTCAAAAACGTATTTGAACCATTTGGACCTTATTCAGTTTATAGATCTTCGTTTAGAAACAGCCAATAAAAATGAAGCAACATTAACATATCGTTATGATGGTGTGAACTATGATGTAGATTTTAATAATTGGTGGGGTACTTCTGTAACATTGCCATCTAGTAGAATGGATGCCTTTGAAATCGTAGATGTGACATCAGACGTAGTTGTAGTAGCAAGTTATGACAGCTATGATCTTATTAATCGAGAGAAGGATGCTCAGGTATCGGTTACGAGAAGTTATGAAGATTATAAAACCGGAGAGAAAAAATGGAACTTTAAGACCGGTGATATCGTCAAAGTAATTATAGATTGGAAAATTGATGAAAATGCCATCGATCAAAGCTATACGATCACAGATTATGCACCATCCGGTCTGGTCCCAATGAAGAATCCTTGGGACTACGGATTGGAAGATCATAACTACTGGTATAGAGATGTTGAAGATCAAAGTGTGAAGTTTGGTATATATAAAGATACAGAAAATTATAGGCCAATGTTCTATTATGCTAGGGTGATTTCATCAGGCTCTTTTACAGCAGATGCCACTATGATTCAAGGTATGTTGATAAAAGATAGTTTCAATCTTGGTGACAGTACAACTGTTACCATTGAGCCATAAAAAAAGAAAAGCTCATGTAGGATCAAGCATAGCATTAAAAGGGGAAAAGTCAGACGGATCGTCTGACTTTTTTTGTCTTTATTTAACGCCTATTGTCATCAATGCACTCAGAATCAATCATCTTATATCTCTTAGAAATCAATGTTAGAATTGAAATCGTAAAAAAATATATGGGTTACGGCACTTGAATAATTGGAAAAAAGCATATAGAATGTAGAAGGTAAGAAATATTCATAGGTTTAATATTATAGAAAATAGCTAAGTGCTAATAGAGGTATAAAATGAAGCAGAATGTTGTGGTAATATTTGGAGGACAATCGACAGAACATGATATATCAAAAAAGTCGGTACTGACATTTCTTCAGTATATGGATGAAAACTGCTATGAAGTCAAAGTGGTTGGTATAACAAAAGAAGGTAAATGGCTCTTGGTTGAAGGTGGTAAGGAAGATATTCTATCGGGAAAATGGGAAAAAAGTAAAGTCCCAGCAATGCTTTTACCGGATGCCACACTTAAGTCTCTGTTAATCCATAGAGAAAAAGGTTTGGAATATTTCAAAGTAGATGTTGTGATACCGGTATTACATGGCTTATATGGGGAAGACGGCTCTATTCAAGGCTTACTAAAGCTTGCCAAGATTCCTTTTGTAGGTTGTGGTGTATTAGCATCAGCTGTATCTATGGACAAATTCTATACCAAGCTGGTTGTAGAACCTCTTGCTATCCGCCAGGCTAGATATATAGGTGTTTATAAAGAAAGTTATAACAGAGAAGTAATTGAAGAAGAAGTAGCCAATGAATTAGGGTATCCGGTATTTGTTAAGCCATCGAATGCGGGGTCATCTATTGGTGTGTCCAAAGCTGTGGATGGGGCTACCTTACATGAAGCGCTGTTGAATGCTTTTATACATGATCGAAAAGTTCTGATTGAAGAGCATATACAAGGTAGAGAAGTGGAATGTGCGGTTATTGGCAACCTAGAGGTCAAAGCATCCGATGTTGGAGAAATCTTATCCGCAGATGACTTTTATGACTTTGATTCAAAATACAATAACCCTGAGTCAAAAACGATTCTATCTGCAGATATGCCGGAGGCAACCAGACAGCGGATTAGAGAAGCAGCCATCGCAATATTTGGAGCAGTTGACGGACGTGGACTTTCACGGGTGGATTTTTTCATTGAGGACCTTACCGGTGAAGTTGTTTTTAATGAGATTAATACTTTCCCGGGCTTTACAGATATCAGTATGTATCCGATGTTGATAGAGGCTGAGGGGATAACAAGAAGTGAGTTGATTGACCATTTGATTCAGCTTGCGATAGATGATTGTATTTAGTGGGTGACATAATGAATAAGAATGTACTTATAAAGGTCAAAGGCATCCAAGGAAGTTTGGTCGAGGATGATGCCATTGAAATGATTACAACGGGACAGTATTTCGAGAAAAATGGGAAAACATACATAAAGTATGAGGATACGGCCCTTGATGAAGATGTGGTTACATCTACAACTATTAAGATAGATGCTGCACAGGTGAGTGTGCTTAGATTTGGTGCGACCAATACTCAACTTATATTTGAGAAAAACCAAGAACATTTCACCCCATATGAAACACCCTTTGGCGTTTTTGAGATTTTTCTTAGGACGACGGACATTCAGTTTCATAGAGAAATCGATAAAGTGACGCTTAATGTAGCTTATAATATAGAAGTGAACCATACTGGCGCCATAGCATCCAACTTTCAAGTTGAGGTGACCAATCAAATGTAAAGTTAAGAGGCTGTCTCTGAGATTATTCGAGTCAGCTCATTTTCTTTTATTCCACTACAACAGCTTGATATACAAGATTTTGTAATAGAATAGTCATGAATAAAAGATAGACAAAATGAGGTCATTTGCCGATATAATGGTTAAGGGTCAGAACTATATAGTTGAACTTTTGCATATCATATAAAGTTACGAACGCATCAACGTAACTCTATATGATATGCAATTAGAGAAACTTAGTAATGAGCCTCTAACCATATGTTAAGGGTCAGAACATAGTAATGAGCCTCTAACCATGGAATATGTACCTTATGTGCAAAAATCGATTCGGAGGTAATTATGAATAGAAAAAGATGGATCATCTTATTATGCTTAATATATGTGATGCAGTCCTCATGGACCAGCATGGCGGTGACAGATCGAGATATCCTATCAGATCCCGTTGCTAATGTGTATACGGCCAATGTACTTGGTCAAACCATATCCGATAATCTGAGTTTTTCAGATGTGCCTGTAAGTCATTGGGCAAAAGACCCAATCACAAGATTAGGTGCACTATCGATTGTAAAAGGCTATAATGAAAATAACGCAATGCGCTATAGGCCAAATGGGAATGTGTCAAAACAAGAAGCCTTAGCTTTTCTACTTAGAGTTGTGGGACTTGAGGCGGCGGCCAATCAAGCAGCGGAGAACCTTGAGGTCGGCGAAGATGAAGGTCTGCTTAGCATCTGGTCAAAAGGCTATTTGCAGGTGGCAGCGGATAATGGTTTGATTACTCAGTTGGAGTTAGACGACGGACTTATACTCGACCAAGAAGCCTTGGATCCTGAGTTTAATTTTATTCGTGCGCAAAATGTCAGTCGGGAACAAGTGGCTATGTGGTTGGTACAAGCGATAAATATTATTAATCCGGGTCGTATTGAACCTATTTACGTCAATAATAAGATATTTACACTCAGTGACTGGCAAAGCATAGATATAGCCTTTGTGCCTTATGTTGAAGCAGTTATGCAAGCAGGCATCATGGTCGGTGATGCAGATCGATTCAGACCAAAAGGGAGTTTGACAAGAGCAGAAATGGCGCAAGTCATTGCAAATATTGATGACATTCTGTATGAAACCCTTGATAAGACTGTAAAAGGCGGTATAGTCGGTAGTATTAGTGATGCCGGCGTTATCGGTTCTATTAACAATGAAAGCAAAAGAACCATACTCATTCGTAACGATGAAGGTTTAGTGGATCAAGTAGATCTGATTGTTACCTCCAATGAGCAAAATAAAATATCAAGGTTAGACGTACCGGTACTAGGTCAAAATGGCGTAAGAGGTTTATCCTCCTTAAGAGAAGGCCAGAGTATCGCCTATATTGTTGATAACACGACACTTGAAATGGAATATGTCGTCATTAAAGGTGATATAACCACCACACAAGTAAAAGGTGTCCTTCAACCACTGATAGACATTGATAATGGTAATATTACTGTTAAAAATACTTCAGGCGTACCGCTAACGTATACACTATCTGTTGGCCTATATGACCTTGAAGAAAGGCAGATAAAAATAGGTGAGTATTACAGATCTATTGACAATGCACCGGTATCAGAGACCATAACATTAACCATTCAAAATAATCTGGTGACCAAAATCGACCAGGAAGGTGCAACACCTCTATCATCAGAAGTCAGCGGTATTGTAAAAGAAATCAATACACAATTCAATTTTATTACCATTGAAAAATGGGATGGTGGCGAAATCACAAAATATTTCAACAAGGATCAAGTACGTGTTGAGAAACAAAATTATTATGATCTAGAAGATGAAATCGGATATATTGACGAGATTTTTCCTGAGTATGGATTTGATGAGAGAGATACAGGTATTGAAGCCATAGAGGTGGGTGATGTTGTTCATTTGCTAATGAGCAGCAATGGCCAATACATAGAAGCCATTAGCGCAAAAACCAATTACAATGTCAAATTCGGAGAGATTGTATCCATGGTATCTTATGGCGCAAATGGTGTTAATATTAGAGTCAACTATGGGGACGGTTCCATTGGTTCATTAAATGTGGACGGTTTTGTGCCGGTGTTACGTTCATCAAGAAATATTGGTGTCGGTAACCTCCAAGTAGGGCAAATGATAAAAATCCTTATGAATCAAGGTGTTCTTGCCCCAGGTACAGTCGTAGAGACTGTAAAACAGATTGACGTAGACCCTTATGGCAATATCTATGCAAGAATTTATAAAGGCGATCTAGGCTATATGAATATGGCAACAGGCACCTTAAGTCTATTAAACAGTTATCATTTGACTAAAACCGGCTGGAGTGGCTATAATCCGATGACAGATTTAGAATTGTCAGGAGCAGGTGTTGAGATTTTCCATAATGGCAATCAGATTAGTTTAAGCTATGCGGATCGTTTTTTAAGAACAGATACGATGCAAGCCTATGTTGTAACAGAAAAACACTATGACCGTGAGAGAATCAAAAAAATCGTATTCGAAGACGGTCGAGATGATGTTCTGGCTTCAACCAATGTGAGTTATTCTAACGGCTATGATGCCATAAGACTTATAAGCTCTGTGGGTGATATTGGAGTCAATCCTGGTACGATTGTACTTAAAAACGATCATATTGTATCCACAGGTAGTATCTTATCTCCAGATTATGCACAAGTTGTCTTAGCCGGTCAGGGTAGGGCTGTTATTGTCAATGTTTTACCTGAACCTAATAATGATGCCATATCTGTTTTTAGAGGGCGTATCAGCAATATTGAAACCAACCGTGAGGTGAAAGTTGAATCTCAAGCGATACTAAAAGATATGACTTGGATTTACTCACCCATACAAAGAGAATTCACACTTTCTTACGATACGATGATCATGGATGAATCCGGAAGTATACCTCTTAGCGACTTCATCGATTATTCGGAACTATCAAAAGTGGATGAAGTTTATACCATAATCGCAGAGGGTACCAAAGCCACCCATTTGATTAAAAATCCGTATGCAACAGAAGGTGTTGTAGGAGAGATATATGGCATTAACGGGGATGACACCATAAGTATAAAAGATGCTTTGGTATATGACAGTGCCACAAAATTATGGACAGAACTAAGTTTTAAGAACAATTATGCGACACTTGAAATCGTGACGGAATCCGTCATCATCAAGAACAATCAGGTTATAGATATAGAAGACTTGGAACTTGGTGATAGAATTAGAGCTATGGTAACGGTAGATCTAAGTGAACAGTTGAAACTAACAGATAACCGACAAGCAACAGGTTATATCCTGTTTGTAGAAGATTAGAGAGGAAGAAAGTCATGAAAAGACTTATAATAATCGGCATAATGATGACGCTTCTTCTTAGCCAAAGTGTGTATGGTAAAGAAGGCGACATGGGTCATATGGGTGGCATATCAGAAGGTAGCAATCTTCCGAAAACCATTGAAAGGTATGTCACCATACCCACGAATAAAACCAGAACGTATCAATATAAAGAAGTTGTTTTTTTATCCGGTGTGCCGACAGAATTTAACGGTACCATAACCATCAACAATGATGACAGTGTGACAAAAACAAAAACAGAAGGCAGTTATAAAGAAACTTACACAGTGACAGCAACGAGTGTCGAGGGTGAAGGTGAGCTTGATCGAACTCTAACCTTTACAACTTACTATAAAGTGAATAATAATATGGATTTTAAGAACCAGATTATCACCAACTCAGTCTTAACCGGTTGGGAAGAGGAAGTGACTTTAGGTGATACAACCTATACCCTTGATGAAGTGGGATCCTCCTTTTCAAAGTCAGGTGTTAAGGATTTAACGCCTGGCGTTGCTTACTTTAGTACATCCATTTCATATGTGGCTAAGTTCTTAGATGGTGATGGTAATCCGGTAACCTTAACAAGTAATGGTAGTAACTATGGCTATGATCAACCCTGGTCTAAAATTGAGACCCAGGAGAGAAACATTGGTATTTCCAAAGGTGAAGGTAACACGGGCAACATGCAGGTGAGGGTTCAAACTGTTCATGAAGCTAAAAAAACCATTTATTATGATGCGACAGAACCCTTTGCCATTAGCTTTGGCGGGACGTATAATCAACGTATGGAAAGTGAAAGTAATTTGACCTATGAAGTGCTTTCTTATCACAGCAATCTGACCAACAGTCAGAAATATGGTCGTATTTCAATTAAAATGGCCAATCAGATTGAAAAACTACCGATTCCCGGTAACCTGGACTTTTTACAAGGACACTGGGCAGAGGCTGATTTTAAAAAGCTTTACAGCATGGAAGTATTCACAGAAGTACCTCATAGTGGCATGCAATATGAAGCAATCAGCAGAGGGGCTTATATTAAGGCGCTTTGTCTTGCTATGAATATTGATATTTCAAAATACACCACACGTCCAAAGACGGTCATCTTTGGTGACGTTCCAGTAACACATCCCTATTATCCTTATATTATGGCGGCATATGACCAGAAACTCATCAAAGGAACAGGTGAGAACTTTGATGTGGATCGCCCAATTAATAGAGAAGAAGCCTTTGTGGTATATGTGCGCGTTATAGGCTTGGAGCGTCTTGGCGTAACCCAATCGCCGATGACCCCATTTGTTGACGATGCGACCATCTCATCATGGGCAAAAAAAGAGATTATGGCCGGATACAAGCTTGGTATCATAAAAGGTGATGAGCTTGGCAGGGTCAAACCAAAGCAATGGATATCTAAATCAGAAGCGGCCGCAATCATTAATAGATTAATTGACTACTTACGATCAGATATTGGAGAAGACTACCGTAAATAAGCAAATTTAAGGAGACCAATTATGAAATCATGGATTAAAAAGGCAACCGTATTTTTATTGGTTATGGCCATATCGTTATCACCGGTTTACGGTGCTGAGCAAGGTAATACTTATGGCAACCGACTTGAGACCGTTATGCAGATGATACTAAGTAATCATATCAATGCCGACGAAATAACCCCGGAAATGCTGTTTGAAGCAGCCATGAATGGCGTTTTTGATGTACTGGACCCTTATTCTATGTACATTGGCGCCAGCAATGCGGAATCATTCACAGATACGCTTAACAATTCTTATGTTGGCATTGGCGTTTCCTTGATTCAAGAAGGTGACTATGTCGTTATAGAACGGGTATTTTTAGATGGACCCGCATATAAGAATGGGTTAAAGGTTCATGACAAGATTGTCAGTGCTCAAGGAACTTCACTGGTTGGTAAAACACCTTCAGAAGCGGCTACCATTATTGTTGGAGAAGAAGGTACAGAAGTTAGTCTTAGGATTAACAGACAAGGCTATGAATTTGATATGACTCTAATTCGAGGCAAGGTTACCATCAATGCCATTGATCAAGTCAATCTATCAGAGTTGTACCCGGACATACCAAAAACAGTTGCAGACCAAATTGGATTCTTGAAGATTTCTAGTTTTACTAGAAATGTGGATGAAGAGTTGGAACCAATTTTGGAGGCCTATAAATCTGAAGGGAAAAAATATTTGTTATTGGATATGAGAGACAATGGGGGCGGCTATGTAGATTCAGCAGTTAATGTTTCGAATTTGTTGGTGCCGGAAGGCCCTGTACTTCGATTTGTCAACAATACTGGAAGAGAGATTGTTTACTACTCAGAACTAAAAGATCCCAGCTTTAAGATTGTTGCCCTTGTGAATCGTAACAGTGCATCTGCTACAGAATTTGTAGCGGCAGCCATTAGTGAATCCGGTATAGGAAGCCTCGTTGGAGAAACGACTTATGGCAAAGGTTTGGCTCAATATTTATATACTTTAGACGATGGTGCTGTCGTGAAATTAACACAAGAAACTTTTTACTCTAGATCCAATAAACCCATTAATGATATTGGTGTGACACCGGATATACTTGTTGAGTATCCAAGTTATTTAACGAAGACAAGTAAATTCTATCCACATGATAAGCATGCAGAGATCTTAGAAGTGGAAAGCATACTTGCTTTTCTAGATTATGAAGTGGGCACACCGGATGACTTATATGACAATAAGACATTTGAAGCCATCAAACAATTTCAAAGCGACCAAAAAGTGTATGTATATGGTATTTGTGATTACTTAACTCAGGATCTTTTGAATAAGGCTTTTATGGAAAAGAAAAGTGAAAAAGACTTGCAACTGGATAAAGCTGTAGAAACATTAATGACACAAATGGGACTATAGAAGAAAAATAGAAATCTTCTTGACTTCTAAGTGGGCAAGTACTAAAATATAGAAGTTGTTTTGAAATAGAATGGGCACAGATTAATTTGAAGCATAAGTCAAAGAGGTGAAACATGCAGACGAAGTATATATTTGTAACCGGTGGCGTAGTATCTGGTTTAGGGAAAGGCATAACGGCTGCATCCCTAGGTAGGCTTTTAAAAGCTAGAGGCAAGAAAGTAACCATACAAAAATTCGATCCCTATATCAACATAGACCCCGGAACCATGAGTCCATACCAACACGGGGAAGTCTTTGTAACAGAAGACGGTGCTGAAACAGATCTTGATCTTGGTCATTATGAACGTTTCATTGATGAAAAATTAAGTAAATACAGCAATATTACCACAGGCAAACTTTATTGGTCTGTCCTTAATAAAGAACGTAAAGGTGAATTCCTTGGGGCGACGGTTCAAGTCATTCCACATATCACCAATGCAATTAAAGACCGTGTCTATAGAGTAGGGAAAAACGTGCATTCAGATGTTGTTATTACTGAGATTGGCGGAACAGTAGGGGATATTGAAAGTCTACCTTTTCTTGAAGCTATTCGACAAGTTGCTGGTGATGTGGGTAGGGAAAATGTACTTTATATTCATGTAACCCTAATACCTTACTTATCCAAGTCAGGTGAAATGAAAACAAAACCAACACAACATTCAGTAAAAGAATTAAGATCAATAGGTATACAACCGGACATATTGGTATGTCGTACTGAACATGAAATGACCCAAGATATGCGGGATAAGATGGCGCTCTTTTGTAATGTAAAAAAAGACTGCATCATTCAAAATCTAGATGCGGATACACTCTATGAAGTACCTTTGATGCTTGAAAAAGAAGGCCTTGCCAATATCGTTTGTCGACATCTTGAGATAGAAAACGTGGAACCGGACCTTGAAGCATGGTCCGCAATGGTACAGAGAGAAAAAGACCGTACAGAGACAATTACCATTGGTCTAGTAGGGAAATATGTAGAGCTTCATGATGCCTATATATCTATCGTAGAGTCCCTTAACCATGCAGGTATTCATCACGGTATTCGCGTAGATTTAGACTGGATTGATTCGGAAAAAATCACACAAGATAATATTAGTGAGATGCTTAGCAAAGTTGATGGTATTTTGGTACCTGGAGGCTTTGGTGATCGCGGCATTGAAGGTAAGATATTGGCTGTACAATATGCAAGAGAGAAAAAAGTACCTTTCTTTGGTATATGCCTTGGAATGCAATGTGCTGTTATTGAGTATGCAAGAAATGTATTACAAATGGCAGGCGCTAACAGTTCGGAACTAGACCCTGAAACACCATACCCTGTTATTGATTTGATGCCGGAACAAAAAGACATCGATGAACTGGGAGGGACCATGCGTTTAGGTGCTTATCCGTGTAAAGTTATAGAAGGTTCTAAGGCTTACTCAGCCTATGAGGATGAGCTTATTTACGAACGTCACAGGCATCGCTATGAGTATAACAATGAATACCGTGACAAATTGGTTGACCACGGACTCCTGATTACTGGATTATCACCTGATGATCAATTAGTAGAAATGGTTGAAATAGAAGACCATCCTTGGTTTGTAGGGGTTCAGTTCCATCCGGAATTTAAGTCTAGACCCAACCGTGCCCATCCATTATTCAAAGACTTCGTTGGTGCCAGTATGGTTAAATTGAAATAGCTATATAGTTGAGCTTATATATGCAATATATAATGATAAACCTATAGACAAAAAGCCTTTCATCAATAATGATGAAGGGCTTTTTGTGTTTGTTCTTTTATCTGTGAAGGATGCGTTTAATACTATGCTTCCTCTTTGGGCAATTGGAATCGTAGTGTAATGGGAAGCATCAAAGTGGCTAAGGTAAGGCCGAAAGCAAATTGAACCATATTAGCAGGGATACTAAATACCGGTATGATCCAATTGCCATACATAACCCCATAAGTCCCGTAGTATAGAATAACCATGACGGAGCCGGCAACGATGAATGCACTTATTTTATTAAAGTGCATAGCAATAGAAGGCTTAAAACGACTCATACCAAAAACAATGAACAGAGCTAGAGGTAACAGTAAAGCAATAGCCAGTATGATGTTTTGTGTGGAGAGAACCGTCGATAGGAGCTCAGTTTCATTTGCGATGACTTCTTCAGTAATCAGGTCTTGTGTAGCATCGACAATGCGGTTTGATGCGATTAAACCACGTACTAAGAATCCAAAACCCACCCACAAGAAACTGTAGAAGGCAGTTATAAAGCCTGTTTTTTTAAAATTACCAAGGTCCTCAAACATGTAACCAATCACATACGCCATAAGAGCTTTAATGATGAATGTGGGAAGGGCCCAGGAAGCATAGCCCAAATAAATATCAGCTAAAGCGGACCCGATTCCGGCAGCCAATGCGCCGTTTTTCTTACCAAGGACAACACCACTGCTAAGTACAAGTGCATCGCCAATGTGGATATAACCGCCGGTAAATGGAGAAGGGAAGCTTAAGATACTGGTGCTGATAAAAGTAAGCGCTGCCATTAGACCGGAGTAGGTCAAAGTTTTTGTTGTGTTTTTCATAAGAATCATCCTAACTTGTTTTATTATGTCAAAACGATGGTGTTGAATTTTTTCTTGTTTTGACACTTGAATAAACTTATACTATAATGAAATTGACCTGTTTAAAAGTGCCAGTTATGATTATAATAAGGGGGACAGATTGATGTTACTCACACCGGAAATTAATTATGGGTTAAAAAAACCCATCTACATGCAGATTCACGATTATCTTATTAAAGAGATTGTTGAAGGTAGATTAATGAAAAATGACAAATTGCCATCTGTTAGAGTTTTTTCGAATCATTTAGGTATAAGTCGCAATAGTGTTGAGAATGCTTTCAACCAACTCTTAGCTGAAGGCTATATACTAAGTATACCCAAAAAAGGCTATTATGTAGCGGAAATCGAAGATATAATAGGGAGAAAAATCAAGAAAACTGAAGATGTATTACAAAAAACCAAGGAGCAATATACCTATGATTTTAAAAGTGAATATGTTGCAAAAGACAGTTTTGACTATAAACTATGGAAGAAGCATCTTAACCATGTGATGAACTATGAGGTAGATGTGTTATATGAGCACGGTGACCCAAGAGGTGAATATATTTTACGCATGGCTATTGCCAGACATTTTTATAGTACAAGAGGGGTAGAAGCAAGACCAGACCATATCGTAATAGGCGGTGGTATTACCCCTCTATTAACCATATTAGTAAAACTTTTTGATGACCTAAAACTGGATGATATTGGTATGGAAAACCCAGGGTTTAATAAGGCTAAACATGTTTTTGATTATAGTCATTTAAAAACCGTACCGATTGATGTCAATGAGAGAGGCATTGATATCGCCTTGCTTTATATGAAAAAAGTGAGGTTATGCTATGTCAGTCCGTCACACCAATTTCCAACCGGAACCATTATGCCGGTAGATAATAGACTGAAGCTGCTAAACTGGGCAGAGAAAGTGAATGGTTATATCATTGAAGACGATTACAATGCTGAACTGAGATTCGAGGGTCAACCTATACCAGCGATGCAAAGCCTCGATGAGGGGGACCGTGTTATTTATCTCGGTTCTTTTTCAACAGTGTTGGCACCTGGCATACGCATCAGTTTCATGGTATTGCCAAGTGTATTAAATCAACATTATGCCAAGAATATTGAATATTTCTCCCAGACAGCGTCTAAGTTAGAACAGTTGGCATTATCAAAACTCATTGAGTCAGGAGATTTTGATCGGCATGTCAGAAAAATTAGAAATTATTATGCAAAGAAACAAGGGAATGTGTTAAAATATATAAAAGCACATTTACCAAAAGAGGTTATTCCCGAACATGGGAAGGCTGGCTTGCAGATTATGTTGAAGCTGCCTGACGGATGGAATGAGGCAGGGGTAGTTAGGGCTTGTGAGAATAATGGCATCGGCATAAGTGGTTTGGGTATTTATAGAAGTATTAATAAAAAACCGTCAAAACCCTATCTCATCTTAGGTTATCGTGGTATAGATGAGAAGAGGATGGAAGGCGGCATCAAGGAACTGGGGAAGGTATTAATGATGTATAAGGAGACTTATGATGAAAAGAGCCCTATTGGTAAACGATTCCTTATTTGAAAGCTTAATATTAAAAGATCTACTTTTACAGCTTAACTATGAAGTTGAGCTTGCAGACGAGTACGATGCTCTATACCAAGTGGAACAGTTTGAGCCAGAACTCATTGTGGTAAACTATATTATGCATGAAATACGTGGCGACCAGCTTATTGAACAAATAAAAAAGGACAAACCGGATATGATTTGTCTACTTTCTTCAAGCAGTATGATTCAAAAAGATGAAGTTAAGAAAAATATATTAGACGGTGTTTTAAGAACACCGGTAAGCATGTTTACTTTGAAGGATCTCTTAAGGAGAATCGATGCCAGTATTTCAAAAACAATAATGGAGAAAAAAATAAACAGGCGTGAAGGTGAAGAAAGATTCTGTGACCATTGTAATGCTGATATCTCAGCCTTTAACCTTCATATCGTATTTTGTCCCTTCTGTGGTGAAGAACTATAGATAGGAATTAGTCAGCCTTTTTGAGCGAGTATCGGAACTTCATACGATATGGCATATAAAAACCAGTATTTTGCACCAATGCAAAATACTGGTTTATTTAATAATGATTCTATTTTTGCCGGTATGCTTTCCTTCATATAAAGCTTCGTCGATACGGTTTAGGATCGATATGTACTTCTCATTGGGCTTGAAATCAGACAGCCCACAGGTTAGCGTTAGCTTGAAACTATATTTATCATATGTGAAGGTATGTGCATCAACTGTGTTTAAGATTCTTTCCATAATAGGTAGAGCGGATTCTTTGGTGGTGTGAGGCAAGACCAACAAGAACTCTTCACCACCCCATCGTGATAAATAATCATAATCACGAATTTTGGACTGGATAAGTGTTACAACTTCATTCAAGGTATAGTCCCCGCAAGGATGACCGTATTGATCATTGACCAACTTAAAATCATCAATGTCAAACAAGGCAAGGGAAATTGAAGTCTGATCCAGTTGATGATCAAGTAGAAGTTCCTTTAAAGTGGATTGTATAAAGCGACGGTTATAGAGGCCGGTTAAATGGTCTCTTGAAGCCAAGTATTCGGAGTGTTCTTTTTCTTCTTTTAGCTTGGTATTAATGGATTCTAACTCTTGAATATAACTATTTAGAAGTTTACGATTGTAGACATGATCAAGTTGATTGGTGATTCTAGATTCTAAGATGGTTTCATTAAAAGGTTTTGTGACATAATCGTTGCCTCCCAGTTGGAAGCCTGTCACAATATCATTTTGATCATTGTTAGAAGTAATGAAAATAATCGGTATGTGATAGGTATCAGGTGTATTACGGACATGTTTACAAACATCGTAACCGCTACAACCGGGAAGGTGGACGTCCAGCAATATTAAGTCAGGTTTGTTTTCTCTTAATAAGCCTATGGCTTCTAGGCCATTAAAAGCACATATATATTCATAATGGTTTTTGATCATGAGATCCGTTAAGTACTTTTGGTATAGCTTGCTGTCCTCAACAATCATAATCTTAAAAATCTTTTCCACTGTGTTTCCGCCTCTCGAAATCTGTTCTTATATATTCTATCGACATTTTGTAAAAATTACAATAGCATCATGAAAATTAATATAAATAATATAGGACAATACTAATATATTGTGGGTATACAAAAACTTTTACAATAAAAATTAATATGGTATAATTGGTTTTAGTATTATAACATATAGTTGAACTTTCGCGTACAACATATAGATGAACGACTACCGGCAGTTTTTAGGTAGATTTAGAGACTATTATTTAAGCTACCTAAGCGACAATGAGCTAGTATAATTTAGGGGTATTTTTTGGTGAGATATTTATCATGACGTGTTTATAAATATCAGGAGGTAATTTCTTGGAGAAACATTTAAAAATCGGTTTAGATATTGGATCGACGACAGTAAAGATGGTTGTTTTAAGTAGCCAGGGCGTGATGTTATATAGTAAATATAAAAGACATTTATCAGATATTAAGAGCACAGTTCTGTCTATGATGGGCAGAGCATATGAGCATTACCCAGAAGCTATGATTAGTATTCTTACAACGGGCTCAGGTGGCCTCTCAGTTTCTAAATGGCTGGATGTTGGATTTATACAAGAAGTCGTAGCATGCGCAAAAACAGTGGAACATCTCATACCAAAAACAGATGTTGCCATTGAGCTTGGTGGTGAAGATGCAAAAATCACCTATTTTGAAAGTGGTTCAATCGACCAACGTATGAATGGTACCTGTGCCGGTGGGACAGGCGCTTTTATTGACCAAATGGCATCCTTATTACAGACGGATGCTATGGGGCTTAATGAACTTGCAAAATCATATAAGGTTATTCACCCAATTGCTGCACGATGTGGTGTCTTTGCAAAGACAGACATCCAACCTCTCATCAATGAAGGGGCTGCAAAAGAAGACATCGCTGCTTCCATTTTCCAAGCGGTGGTCAATCAGACCATCAGTGGATTGGCATGTGGTAAACCTATTCGCGGACATGTTGCTTTTTTAGGTGGACCGCTATACTTCTTATCAGAGCTTAGAAACCGTTTCGTGGATACCTTAAAACTTACAAAAGAACAAACCATCATACCGGATCATTCTCAACTTTTTGTTGCGACAGGAGCCGCTATGGCTGCTGCTACAGAAACACCATTAAGGTTTGAAGAACTTTATTTTAGAGTCAAGCATCTAAAAGCATCCGGTATTAATGAGGTTGCAAGACTTCAAAAACTATTTGAATCAGAAGAAGATTTTGACAATTTTAATAAGAGACATCAACAAGACAAAGCTGTAAAAGGTAATCTTGAAACTTACATCGGTGACTGTTATTTAGGAATAGATGCAGGTTCAACCACAACCAAGTTGGTCCTTATTGATAATCAAGGTCAGCTTCTTTATGATTACTATGGCAGCAATCAAGGGAAGCCTTTGGCTCTGTGTAGAGAAATCTTAATGGAAATATATGAAAAAATGCCTAAGGGTACAAAGATAAAAAGTAGTTGCGTTACTGGATACGGCGAAGGGTTGATTAAAGAAGCCTTACATATGGATATCGGAGAAATTGAGACAATGGCGCACTTCAAAGCAGCCGAATTCTTTTTGCCAGGTGTAGAATTCATCTTAGATATCGGTGGACAGGACATGAAGTGTCTGCGTATCAGAGACGGTGTTATTGATGACATATTATTAAATGAGGCATGCTCTTCCGGATGTGGTTCTTTTCTCGAAACCTTTGCTCAGTCATTAGAAATGAACATACAAGACTTTGCGAAAGCGGCCCTTATTTCGGAAGCGCCCGTAGATTTGGGTTCAAGATGTACGGTTTTTATGAACTCAAGGGTCAAGCAAGCTCAAAAAGAAGGCGCTACTGTCGGAGAAATATCTGCAGGTTTATCTTACTCAGTCATTAAGAATGCGCTACAGAAAGTCATAAAAATAAGAGATCCCAAGCAAATAGGGGATAAAGTAATTGTCCAGGGTGGTACATTTTATAATGATGCTGTTTTAAGAGCATTTGAGATGATTTCAGGTAAAGAAGTGGTTAGGCCGGACATTGCCGGCATCATGGGTGCTTTTGGTGCGGCCTTAATTGCCAAAGAACGTAGTGTAGGGTTATCTGAATCCACGATATTAAAAAAAGAAGCTTTAGAACTTTTTGAGGCACACAATGAGATGTCCAGATGTGAGCTATGTAGTAATCGTTGTATGTTAACCATCAATCATTTTTCGGATGGTCGTCAATTTGTATCTGGTAACCGTTGCGAACGAGGGGCTGGTATGACCATCAAAAATGTCGACATACCGGATCTTTTTACTTATAAATACAAAAGAATCTTTGACTATAAACCCTTGTCTTTAGAAGAAGCACCTCGAGGAACAGTAGGTATTCCAAGGGTTCTGAACATGTATGAAAACTATCCTTATTGGCATACCTTCTTTACCCATCTGGGTTATAGGGTTGTCTTATCACCTAGATCCAATAAAGCTCTTTATGAAGCCGGTATAGAAACCATACCCTCTGAATCAGCCTGTTATCCTGCAAAAATTGTACACGGACATATTATGAAATTGATTGAGAAGAAAGTTGATTTTATATTTTATCCCAGTGTACCTTTTGAGGTCAAAGAGATTGAAGGTGCAGACAATAACTTTAACTGTCCCATCGTCACCAGCTACCCTGAGACAATTAAGCATAATACGGACGCCATCGTGAATAAAGAGGTGGAGCTGATGAGTCCCTTTTTGCCTATGGAGGAGTCGGAGCGATTGGCCGTTCGACTTTATGAGGAATTCGAGATAAAAGGGCATTTGGAAGCAGAGGTACTTGAAGCGGCAAGACTGGCATGGCAAGAAAAAGAAAAAGCCAGAGCAGATATTCAACGAGAAGGGGAACGTGTCATCAGATGGCTTGAAGATAACAGTAAAATTGGCATAGTCATTGGCGGCCGACCTTATCACGTAGACCCTGAGATTAATCATGGTCTGACCAATATTATTACTGGACTTGGTATGGCTGTGCTTACAGAAGATGCTATCTGTCATCTTAGTGAAGTGAAAAGGCCCCTTAGAGTATTGGACCAATGGGCTTATCACAGTCGATTATATGCAGCTGCTGAAGTTGTGGGTAAGCATAAGCAACTTGAAATGGTTCAACTCACATCTTTTGGATGTGGTGTGGATGCCGTTACTGCGGATCAAGTACAAGAGATTTTGGCAAGAAACGGTAAAATATTTACATTGATTAAGATTGATGAAGGCAGTAATCTAGGAGCTATTCGAATCAGAATGCGATCCTTAAAAGCGGCTCTAGAAGAAAGATTGAAACAGAAGAAAAGTTTACACAAAGAAGAGAATGAAACGATACGTGTGCCTTTTACAAAAGCACATAAAGCAAAACACACTATTATTGCACCACAAATGTCACCAATACATTTTGACTTTTATGAAGTTGGTTTTAGAGCTTTAGGCTATAATGTAGTGGTGTTACCGATGGTAGATCATAAAGCCATTGATGTGGGATTAACCTATGTGAATAATGATGCCTGTTACCCTTCTATATTGGTAATCGGACAGATAATGGAGGCTTTGAAGTCAGGGGATTTTGATCTGGATAAGGTATCCGTTTTAATGTCTCAGACAGGTGGTGGTTGTCGTGCATCCAATTATATCGGTTTTATTCGTAAAGCACTTAGAGATGCAGGCATGAGTCATATTCCCGTTGTATCCATTAATGCATCAGGCCTAGAAGGTAATCCGGGCTTTAAGATTGGTCCCTCTCTGATTCACAAGGCTTTAATGGCAACAGTTTTTGGTGATTTGTTTATGAGGGTTTTATATGCAACCAGACCTTATGAAGCTGAAGTGGGCTCAGCCAATGCACTATATGAGAAGTGGCGACAAAAGGCGATGACAACCATCAAAAATGGAAATGTCATTACCTTTAGAAAGCAATGCATAGAGATTGTAGAGGCTTTTGATCAGTTGCCACGCAAAGACATCATCAAGCCCAAAGTGGGCATCGTTGGAGAAATACTGGTTAAGTATCATCCTACAGGTAACAATCAGCTGGCTCAAGTGCTTGAAGATGAAGGTGTGCAAGTGGTATTACCGGATTTGATGGACTTTTACCTCTACAACGCTTATAATTATAAATTCAGATATGAAAAGTTAAACGGTACAAAAAAAGGATGGCAAGGCGCCAACGTAGCCATTAAAATCATGTCATGGTACCGTCAGGCTGCCGGCAAAGCTCTTGATGCATCCAAATATTTTCATGCACCATCAAGTATTGAGGAGAAAGGCAAACTTGCCAAACAACTCATATCACTTGGAAATCAAACCGGTGAAGGTTGGTTTTTAACCGGTGAGATGGTGGAACTTGTTAAAGACGGGGTTGAGAATGTGGTTTGTGTACAACCTTTTGGATGTTTACCCAATCATGTCGTGGGGAAATCTATGATTAAACCCATAAAGAAAATGTACCCGATGGCTAATATAGCCGCCATAGATTATGACCCGGGTGCTAGTGAAGTTAATCAACTTAATCGTGTAAAACTCATGCTGTCAGTTGCCTTTAGCAACTTAGAGAAAAAGACAGTTCTGTTAAACGAAACCAAAGATGTAGCTTCTACAGATGAGAAGTATGCATAATCAGGAGGTAATGTGTGAACAATAAAAAATCAGGGTTTGTAACCATCATAGGTCGTCCGAATGTTGGTAAATCAACTTTAATGAATCATTTAATCGGACAGAAAATTGCCATTATGTCAGACAAGCCTCAAACAACAAGAAACCGGATTCAAACCATCTTGACCAATGACTTAGGTCAAATCGTCTTTATTGACACACCAGGTATTCATGTACCTATGACCAAACTTGGTGAATTCATGAATACAAGCGCAGAAACGACTTTGAATGAAGTCGATGTCGTCTTATGGCTAATTGAACCGGATAAAAAAATAGGTAAAGGTGATCGTTATATTATAGAAAGACTGGCAAGGGTAGAGACACCTGTATTTCTTGTTATTAACAAAATGGATACCATAGCTAAAAATGAACTCTTAGAAGTTATAGCCACCTACAAGGACCAATATAACTTCAAAGACATTATTCCTATATCAGCCCTTAAAGGTGACAATACGGACATATTATTGGATCAGATTTTTGATGTACTGGAAGATGGACCTATGTATTTTCCGGAAGATATGATTACGGATCAACCGGAAAGACAGATATGTGCGGAACTGATACGGGAAAAAGTATTGCTAAACATGGAGCAGGAAATACCCCATGGTATAGCAGTAGTGATTGATCAAATGAAGGAACGTGAAGATCAGGCAATCGTTGATATAGATGCTACCATTGTCTGTGAAAAAGACTCTCATAAGGGTATGGTTATTGGAAAACAAGGATCCATGCTCAAGAAAATCGGTTCAATGGCCAGAAGAGATATGGAAAATCTACTGGGTTCAAAAGTTAACTTAAAAATATGGGTAAGGGTCAAGAAAGATTGGCGTGATAGTGACTACTTACTAAAAAATTACGGTTATACCAATAAAGAATAAATCATACATCAATAACATAGAAAAAACCAGGTAGCCTCTACCTGGTTTTTTCTATGTTATTGATATATAAACGTGACAAAATCACTTTGTTTCTATGCTTTATTTAAGAGTAAACTCAACTTTTACCACATTGTGGTCATGTACCAAGGCTGTCATAAGTATATCCGTACCATCATAGGATTCACTTACACCTGAAGATGGTAAGGAAGCACGGCCTTGATAATTTGTAAGAATAAAATTGTGCATGGCATTGGCATTTTCAAAATCTATATTTTTACAAACCAGAAGTATGAATTCAGAAGCACCCGGCTTAAGATTACCATCAGTATCCTGCATAAGCACCAAATCCAGTATAATTACTTTTCCACCATCTTGTGCATCGAGTATAACAAGACTTTCATTATCCTCTGTTAAGAGGTTGATGTTGAAGACACCATAATTGTAGCCGGCGGCCAATGTATTATCTGTCTCATCATCAGCACTGTCAAGAAGGGCATCAACCAAAATGTTTTCTGTAATATTACCTACATTTGGATCTAAACCGGAGTTACTGAGGTTTGTTGTTGTATCTCCATCGATAAAAACAAGTTGGTTATTGACAAAAGTCATCTCTCCGTCAAAAGCTGCAAGGAGCTCCGGATTTGAGGCAAATAACGTGGCAAGGGCTTTGGACTTGCTTGGTGATACGGCAAGTTTTCTGACCTTAGGATCCAATACACGATGGCTAATTACTGCTGCTTCAGCACGTGTTAAAGTATTGTCACCACCAAATGTACTGTCAGGATAACCGGTAATAATACCAAGGGCATAAGACAAGAGTACCGTTGTCTGATAATCTTGGGGCATGACGTTAAAGTCGTTGATATAGATGCTGTAGTCAAGAAACTCATCCGGATAGTTTGACGGAACTAGATTCATTGCCTTGATGGTAAGCCTACTGGCTTCATAACGGTCAATGGGTGTGTTGTATACAGTATAACTCACACCATCTAACCAACCTTGGTTTTTAGCATACGCAATGTAATTTTCAGCCCAATAACCATCAGAGACACCAACATCGTTGCCGGTCAAACGGCATAAGATGGCTATATACTGGTCAATGGTTAATTTCTGATTGCCTTTGAAAGTACCGTCTGTGAAACCGGTAATTATATTCTCCTGTGATAATATGTCAAGAGAACCATAATACCATTCAAGGGCAGTGGTGTCTTTATATAAGGGAGCGGTATTGGCATATATTTGTGAGAAACTTCCAGTAGTTAGAATTGTTAGAACCATGATTAATGAAATGATATTTTTTTTCTTTGTCTTCATTATAAACCTCCTACTTTGTGATGGATGGGTTATTATATTCCATTTATTATAATTATAATCTTTTTTACAAAATTAGTATTGAACAAACTGTGAACATGTATCTAAAAAATGATGAAAAAACTTAAAAACATATGGTCTATAAGTCCTATGTTATAGTTATATGGTATTGGTTTGTGTGAATATTCGTAATCTTAATTGACTAGCCACGTAAATGGGGTATATAATTAATTATATTCGACACAAATAAAATATAACCTAAAGAGAAAAGTATAGATCAGGATATCATAAGTCCAATGAATTGAAAAAGGAACTGGAGGCGTTAAATATGAAAGTAACCGCAAACATCAAAAAAAAGATAGGATTCTTAATGGCATTTGTATGGGTGCTACAGATGGGCATGCCTATTTATGCAAATGTGAATACGACGGTAACCATAACGAAAGACACACCGGAGGTGACATTATCGGATGCCGGTGAGAGAATCTTTGACATCGGTTATAATTTTTCCGTATCTTATGAGCAAGTAACCACAGGTCTTGATATTGTTTTGGTTCTTGACCGTTCCAATTCTATGTTGCGTATTGATCCTTCTACCAATAAACCGGTTGCAGATGCTGTATGGAAAGCTGTTAATAAGTTTGTGAATGAAGTCTATGCAACTTACCCCGATTCCAATATGGCCATTGTTTCCTTTGGTACCAATGCCAATAAGAGCGACAATTGGAAATACTACAATAACAAAACAGAGACATTAAATGAGATCAAAAGTGTATTTAAGTATAGGGATCTCTACTATAATTATAACAGTAATTTCTCATCTTATTGGAACAACGGTTATAGATATGCTTGGGAATATTGGCAAATATCTGATGGTGCCACTAACATCAAGGAGTCTTTTGAATATGCAGAGAATACGGTAACAAAAAAACAAATTACAGGTGCCCCATCAGAACAAGATGTCATCATACTTTTTACAGATGGTGTGGCGACCCAAGGCGGTAGTACAAGTCAGAAAAACTTGAACTATCCTACTAGTCATAATACCAATACCACCGCAGCTTATCAAGCCGGACAATCAGCCCAGTCAGTAGCTGAAGTCATAGCCGTTGGGTATTTTGAAGGCATTGAATACGTAGCAACTAAGAATGTGGCAAGGGATACATTGGTCAAATCACAAAATGCAGGTCTTTTTGAGGCATCTCAAACAGGGCAACTTTCAGATATTTTTGATACTATTGTTGGCGACCTAAACTATGTAGGAACCAATGCAAAAGTGATAGAAACCATAGAAAGTGAGTTTGAAGTTGTTGATGGCAGTATACAACCACAAAATTATACATTAACCGTTGATGCACAGGGCAGACAAGTCATAACTTGGGATTTGGGCAATGTTGTTGATACCAATTATACTTTTGGGTATAAAGTTAAAGTTAAGGACCATGTGTATCCAACCGGTAGTGGTCAAGTTGAGATACCAATTAATGTGAACGCTACGCTAATATATAAGGATTTAAGTGGTAATACAATAACTGAACTGCTAGGGCAGAATGTGACCGCCATTCCGCCAAGGACCAATCAACCCCAAGTAAATGTGAATGTTACCTACGCAAACAATCAATTCGGTTATCTAGTTGGTGATATCATTCAGATGAACCATAGTCTTAGCTATAATAATGAAGCACCATTTGATTATAAAACCATTTATGTAAAAAACCTGACCAAATCCACGTCGGATCAGAATATTAGTGAGTTTATAACACTTCAGCCGGCAAGTACAGGGGTAGGTTGGGGTATGATCAATAATAAGTTATCCTTAAATATTCTAGAATCAAAAAGTGTGGTAGGAAGTGAGAACCTTACGTGGCAGAAGGAAGTACCATTAGAGCTTAAGGCTATAAAAGAAGGTAGCTTCAGATTAGACCACAATGTAGAGTATCAACTGACAAATTCAGTAGGCAATGTTTTTGACTACACTAACCTTGGCCTTGATCCCGCTGCCATTGATATTAAGGTGGGTCGACTCACCTTTGATTTTTCAGATGATTTTGACACAGCCATAACGGATGTAGAACTCTATATCAATGGGGTATTAAGACCTTATACTGTTGAAGATGGTGTTATCGTTGTTGAAGGCATTACCAGTGGTCTTCACAAAGTATCCATTCCGGTACCGAGTGGTTATCTGATGACAAGTCAAAGTGGTGGTATCAGTCTAGATAGTGATATGAATATGGTTTTTGATGCTGTACTAAGTCATGCAACGCCACAAATCGATAAGGTTGTTACGTTTGAACGCCTTAAGATTAAGGATATAGCCGTTACTACACTAGATGGTAGCTCAGAACACAATATCGATTTACTGAACGAACCAACACAAAGTAAAATCAGTTTCGAGTTAGTTAGACCATTGACCAAAGTAGAAATGACCTTGTTTGATGACTTTGCAGATTCCAACCATACATTTGTCTTAAACACATATTCAGGCGTCGCAGACGTAAGAAATGCTTCCGGAAATGTGGTGCCAGGATTTACAATGACGGATGGACGGCTCAGTTATAATGGTAGCCAATTACCTGCTGGAATTTACATGGCTTATGGCGTATTAACGCCACCATCCACCTTAGGCCATCAATTGGACTACGACTTTAAAGTTGGCATTAATGAGATTCGAACCAGAGAACAAGGTGATAGCACAGATCTTATGTCAACCATCACATCCAAGAGGCTAGACGTAGGTGTACTTGACACAGTGGCACCTGTAATAGATGTGGTAGTAGATCCACTTGAATCATCCGTTAATCTGATTAATCACAACATCACCATAAGCGACAAGACGACCATTGTGACCTATAAAGTCTTTGAAGGTAAGTTGACCTATAACCAGATATTAGCGGCAACGAATGAACAGTCCATTCGGGTTCTAAGTAATCTTGGCAATCAAGTATTACTTGATTCGGATATGAAAGTTACTTTATCAACGCAGCTTAACAAGTTTGTAGCTAAAGGTGCAATCACCATTTATGCCGTGGATGCATTTGGAAATTATAGTGTCAAAGTTGTAGAATATCTAAACGAAGAACTCAATGATTTGTTGGATCAAAACATTATGTAAGTACCTCCAATAATTTATGATAAATGTCATATTCAAATTGTGACAGAGCCAAAGAAGAAACGGTTGTGGATGTAAATCTATAGCCGTTTCTTTTGGCATGCCCTCTTAAGCTTTAGAATACTACAATTTAGTGGTAGTATGTACAAAAGCATCAAAGTACTCTATAATAGAGATATATGAAGGTTTGACCCTTGAACCATACTAAGATTAGGAAGTGAAGATAATGAAAATCGATCAAAAAGAAGTGTTACTGGATTTGTTTAAAGATAAAAAATACAGACCACTCAAATTAAAAGAATTAGCATTACTGCTAAACCTTTCAAAAAATGAAAAAAAAGAACTGGAACAATCCCTGCAGGCACTCATTCAGGAAGACAAGGTGATTCTTACCAAGCGCGGCAAATATATGATTAATGATGCGCCAGAGCCAATAATAGGAAGATTTGTTTCTCATCCTAAAGGCTTTGGTTTTGTGGTTATAGAAGGACAGGATGATGATATTTTCATTCCTGCCAAATATGTCAACACAGCCTTTCACAATGATACTGTGGCCATTAAGTTGCTTAAAGACAGCCGTGGCAAACGCCCTGAAGGTGAGATTGTCAAAGTGCTTGAAAGAGGCAAAGATACCCTAGTTGGGCTTTATGAACAAAGCGATAACTTTGGATTTGTCCGAGCAGACGACAAAAAAGTACAGAAAGATATCTATATAGCCAAATCCAACAGTATGATGGCCATGAAAGGCCATAAAGTTGTGGTTAAGGTTACGGACTGGGGCGGTGAAGACCGTAAACCAGAGGGTAAGATTGTTGAGATTATCGGTCACGTGGATGATCCGGATACTGCGATTTTGTCTATTGTTAAGAACTTAGAAATACCTACAGAGTTCCCGGATAGCGTCAAAAAACAAGTTTTATCTATCCCTACAGAAGTGCCTAAAGATGCAGCGGAAGGTAGACTGGATTACCGAAACATTCAGACAGTGACCATAGATGGAGAAGATGCCAAAGACTTAGATGACGCCATTACTATAGAGAAAATCGAACAAGGCTATCGTTTAGGGGTTCATATAGCTGATGTTAGCTATTATGTAAAAGAAGGCAGTGCTATGGATGAAGAAGCCCTTAATAGAAGCACCAGTGTCTATTTGGTAGATAGGGTCATCCCGATGTTACCAAGACAACTGTCTAATGGTATTTGTTCATTAAATTCAGGTGTAGACCGTTTGGCCCTTAGTTGTATTATGGACATTGACCAAGACGGCAAAGTTTTTAATTACACCATTAATGAAACCATTATTAACGTCGATGAGCGTATGACTTACACAGCGGTTTCTGGTATCTTAGAGAAATCAGATCCTGAATTAACAGAGCGCTACAAAGATTTTGTAGACATGTTCCATAGAATGGAAGGCTTAGCGGCCATACTCAGAGCAAAGAGAAAGCAAAGGGGTTCCATCGACTTTGATTTTCCGGAAGCTAAAGTCAAGCTGGATGAGTTTGGTGCACCTACTGAGATCTATGTTTATGAACGTAACGTGGCAACGAAGATTATTGAAGAGTTTATGCTACTGGCCAATGAAACCGTAGCTGAGCATTACTTCTGGCAAGAGATACCTTTTGTATATAGAAACCATGAAGAGCCGGACAATGAGCGTATACAAGCCCTTGGTAAGTTCATCTATAACTTTGGTTATCATATCAAAGGCAAAGAAGATGTCCACCCTAAAGAAATACAGAAACTTCTAATTGATATTGAAGGCAGCAAAGAGGAAGTCCTAATTAGCCGATTGGCCCTTAGATCTATGAAACAAGCCAAGTATGAAGTGGATTGTGAAGGTCACTATGGTCTTGCGGCTAAGTATTATAGCCATTTCACCTCACCGATTCGCCGTTATCCGGATTTACAGATTCATAGAATCATCAAAGAAAATCTAAAAGGTAAGATGAGCGATAAGCGCATCAGCCATTACAAGAAGATTTTGCCGGATGTTACCAAGCAGAACTCCGAGTATGAACGTCGTGCGGAAACAGCAGAACGTGAAACCATTAAGCTTAAAAAAGTGGAATACATGCAGCGTCATATTGGAGAAGTATTTACAGGTGTCATCTCCGGTGTTACCGGATGGGGACTCTATGTAGAACTGCCAAACACCATAGAAGGTCTTGTTCATGTCACCGCTCTAAATGATGATTATTATGTTCATGATGAGCTTAAGTACATGTATGTGGGTGAGCGCACCAAGAAAATCTATGCCCTTGGTGACTTAATCAATGTTAAAGTAGAGCGATGCAATGTAGAAGAACGCAACATTGATTTTTCTGTATCAGAAGAAGGACCAACAGAGGTTGCGAGCGAGACACTGGCGGTTTAGGTAACATAATTGTAATGGCTTTGCCCTTGTAATGCTTATAGAATATGTTATAATATGTCTTGCAGCATAGATTTGGAAGAAAGATTCAAGTGAATCTTTTAGTTGGAAAGAGTGTGAACCATGGCAAAAGAAGCTTATAAAATCATAGCGCAAAACAAAAAAGCCTATCACGATTATTTTATTGATGAGACCTATGAAGCAGGTATGGTACTTGCAGGAACAGAAGTCAAGTCTTTAAGACTAGGAAAAGGCAGCATAAAAGAGAGCTTTGTAAGGGTTATAGATGGTGAGATTTTTGTCACCAACATGCACATCACACCTTATGAAAAGGGTAATATCTTCAATAAGGACCCGATGAGAACCAGAAAGCTCTTGTTAAACCGTTATGAGATCAATAAGATCATGGGTGCGGTTGCCGTAAAAGGTTATACCATCATGCCACTCAAAATCTACCTAAAAAAAGGTCGAATGAAGATGGAGATTGGTTTGGCACGTGGTAAAAAGCTCCATGACAAACGACAAGACATCGCCAAAAAAGATCAAAAAAGAATGGCTGAAAAGCAATTCAAAGTTGATAATCTGTAGGTTACCTACTTATTATAAAGGTCCAAGAGACCGCCTGTAAACTCGGGGGTGTACAGGTTTCGACGGGGATCACTGCAGTGAAGGAAGCCATCCGTAGACACCGGAGCTACGTTAAAAGCTGGTAAAATTAAATTAAACGCTGAAGATAATTTAGCTTTCGCAGCCTAGGCTGCGGTGTCCTTCCTAGGCAACTCGCCACTTAGGGTCTGGGCAACGATTGGGCGAGGAACTTTTCTACCAATGCTTTGAGGTAGCAAAAGAACTTTATTAAGCTACTAAAACCATGAGCCTGTCATTAGGCGCTTGGCAGAGGGAATGTCAAATTAATGACTCTGATGGGAGAAACTTTCATGAACGGGTTTTCGGACAGGGGTTCGATTCCCCTCACCTCCATTAAAAGACGATTCACACAAAGTGTGAGTCGTTTTTTAATAGACGAAGAATCGAACGTGGCCAGAAAGCAAGGGTGCCAGTGGCACGCTTGCGGTGGGATTCCCCTCACCTCCATAACAAAATGACCCACTCACTAGAGTGGGTCATTTTTGTTATAGAGATTAGGTAAAGAATCGAACGTGGCCTGAGAGCAAGGGTGCCACTGGCACACATTTATAAAACCATATGACTTCGCTAGCTATTGCGATAGTGATTTGGTATAATATAGTCAAGAAAAAGTCGGAAGAAATATATGAAATATTTAAAAGGGCGATGACTAATTTGAAATTGTACCAGATGACTCGAAATCTTGATCCTCTCTTATATCGCCGAAGCACAGCGGAAGAAGATGCAAAACAAGGTTTTTTATCAAAATCAATTTTTCCTCTTTTTATTTTTATGTAAAATGAGGTTTTTTGTAGTGTCATTTGGTAAAGCAGGTCATATTGAATAATTTTCAATTTAACAGAATAAGCTAGAGGATGGAATACGAAGATTTCTAGAAGGAGAGAGCGACTTTGTATAAACAAAATAATAACAGAGGCCTATATTTTTCTGAAAAGATAACTGAATCAATGAATGGAATCTTCAATTATCCACTCACAATAGTGGAAGCACCTATGGGCTATGGAAAAACCATAGCGGTTAGGGAGCATCTTAACTTTGCCCATGCGAATGTTTTGTGGCAAAAGATTTATGACAGTTCGATTAATAGTTTCTGGAATGACCTCTGTTTTTTGTTTAGCAAAATCAATTCTAATTGTGCTCAAAGTCTTGCACGGCTTGGATTTCCTTTTGACAGATTATCTATGCGAGAGGTATTAAAACTTATTGAAGAAGTAGAAATACCTGAAAAAACAGTACTCTTTATTGATGATTACCACCATTTAAATGGAACTGAGGTGGGAAGGTTCATTGAATTTCTTGTAATTAATGAAATCGATAGATTTCATATTGTCTTAACAGCACGTTTTATTGATTTTCCCAATATTGAGGAACTTACACTAAAGGGCTATTTACTCTATATAAGAAAAGATCATCTAGAGCTTGTGCCAAATGAAATAGTTAAATACTATAGTGCATGCGGAGTCAGCATCAATAATAGTGATGCTGAAAAATTGTATGCTACCACAGAAGGTTGGATAAGTGCTTTGTACCTTTTACTGATTAACTATAAAACAGAGGGAAGATTTTTGACCACGAATAGCATTTATAAACTGGTTGACAACGCTATATACAAGCCACTTGCTCAAGAGGTAAAAGACTTTCTCATACATATGTGTATCTTTGATAGTTTTACCAAGACCCAAGCTGTATTCGTATGGGAAAATGAAGAAGCAAATCTTTTTTTAGAGGACATAACCAGAAAAAATCTTTTTGTCAATTATAATATCAACACCAAATCATATCATATACATCATATTTTTATTAATTTTCTTCAAAATATACTCGCGGAAAAGGATGCGAGTTATAAGGAAAAACTTAATAAGAGAGCTGGAGATTGGTATTTGAAAAATAATGAATATTTGGCCGCTATGCACTATTTTTATAAAGTTGGAGATTTTGAAAATCTGCTTTTGGCAGTCGAGCTTGATAAAGGTGAAAGTTTTTACCTAGAGCATAAAGAAGTGATTATAAAATATTTTGAAGAATGTCCTTACGAATACAAACAGGACAATTTAGTCGCATTGCTTGTTTATGCAATGACTTTAATAAGATTTAATGAAATGAGCTTGTTCCCAAAAGTATATGAAGAGGTCACCCTATTGATACAAAGCAGTAGCCTCAATCCTGTAAGTATGAATAATTTAATGGGAGAATTAGAATTTGTAAAAAGCTTTACTCGTTATAATCATATTATGGGCATGTCAGAACATCTTAAAAAGGCTTGCAAGCTTATGAATCGACCGTCAGTTTTTATAAATACAAAAAGTATCTGGACATTTGGTTCACCATCAGTGTTGCACTTATTCTATAGAGAGAGTGGAAAGCTGGAGCAAGAAGTCCATGCAATGAAAGAAATGATGCCTTATTACTATCAATTGACCAATGGACATGGGATGGGTTCTGAATATGTGATGGAAGCGGAGTGGTATTACAATAAGGGTGATTTTGAAAATGCAGAAATTGCAATAAATAAAGCACAAGTTCAGGCCAACATAATATTTCAACCGAACATAGTTATCTCTGCTCTTTTTTTACAGATTAAGTTGACCCTAGTAAAGGGTGATTATGCCCATGTACGATATTTATTTAACAAGATGCATGAAGAAATAGTAGAAAGTCAATTATATCCATTGATGTATACAATTGACATGTGTGTTGGTTTTGTGAATGCTTGCTTGAGACAAGATCGTAAGATACCTGAATGGCTGACCGAGGGTACCTTTAATTCGAGTCATCTTTTTTTTCCAGCGAGAGCCTTCTCTAATATAATCCTCGGAAGATTTTTTTTGATAAAAGGTGAATATTTGAAGCTTTTGGGCAATGTGGAATATTTTATTACTATTGCCTCTATTTTTCCTAGTATATTAGCCAAAATCTATACCATGATTTATGTTGCTGCAGCAGAAGAACACATATTTCGAAGGAGCGAAGCTATTGAAGCTTTAAAGAAAGCTCTTGATATGGCTGTTACTGATAAGGTATATATGCCCTTTGTAGAAAATTGTGATTACATACAGCCCCTCCTTGATGCATTATATCTGCACGATATTTATCGTGAGCATATTAAACAGATATTAGCAATCTATAAACCATATCATAATTCAATGGAACAAATTATTAGTAGGTATTTTATAGAGAGCAAGCCAAATCTGACTAAACGTGAAGAGGAAATAGCACAGCTTGCTGCAGAAGGATATTCAAATAAAAGAATAGGAGAAAGACTCTATATATCACCCAATACTGTAAAAACACAGCTTAAGAGTGTTTATGAAAAAATGGGTGTAAACTCACGTTTCCTTTTGAAACAGTATTTCGATGAAAACCCTAGAATGTAAAATCACCCATTTATATCACCCACTGGGTGATATAAATGGAAAATAATCCACGGTACATTTTATGTATGGTGGGTTATTTATTTAGGTGATGATTTGATCAGCTTCATCACAAAATCAGATAAGAGAGAACTACCGATGGGAGATTCAACTGGATACTAGAAGCTCATAATACTGAATACAAACTTACGATTTCTTGCATAGAGTAGAAGAGAACTTAAATCAAACTAGGCGTATTTAATTGATTATGAAGGAGGCAGATATTGGATAATTTGTATGACATTACAGTATGAATAGTTATAAGCGTTTAAGACATTCAAATCAATTATTTATATCACATAGAGTTAAATAATTGAAATCATGTGATATAAATTAATTTATTAATCATGAAAAAGGAGTGTAGATTTGATGAAAAAGATTTTATCAATGATCTTAGTATTGGCTTTGACTTTAGGAGTAGGTTTAGGTATTCCTGTAAGTGCTGAAGCAGGCGTACAAACAGGTGATTCACTTAAAATAGTAAATCCTGCGGGTGGCCCATATGTTATAGTGACCAATGTGGAAAATAGTTTGCTTGAATTTAATTATGGATGGAACAATGCGGATAAATTAGAATTTGAGCCTCTTGGTTATTACGTTGGAGTCTATAATTTGACAAAAAGTCATTATGAATGGGTTGATGAAGTAGTATTTACTGAGGCGGCTTCAAAAATAATGAAACTTAGTCAATCAACGGCACTCATTCCCGGAGATGAATACGTAATAAATTTCTTTGTACGTGATCATTATGCTGATCCAAATGATATATATGACGAAACTACGAATGGTGCTATTCTACAAGTATACTTTATAGCTCCATAGATACAGATAAAATAAAAAGTAGTTTAGAGTAAAGAAGTGAACAAAACTACCACATTAAGAAATCTTAATGTGGTAGTTTTTATTATATATAAATGTTAAAATGTATGGTAATGAGTACGCTTATAAAGTGTATTTAGGAATTTTGGTTAGAGTTAATGCAGAGACTTATTGTATGAGAGGGAAATCATGAACTTTAGAGAAAGACTTTTTAATTACAAAAAAATCTATGACTTAGACGGCAGTGAGGATCTCTTTTTGGCTGCCATGAGGGAATCTGTTGAACATCATAAAACCCATTGTGCTTTTTATAAAGAGCTGATACAAGACAAAGGATATACGACAGATCAATTAATAAGAGTAGAGGATATTGCATCTATTCCGACTATTCCTGTAGATTTTTTTAAGACCCATGAAGTAAAAAGTATAGAAAAAGATGACATAAAAATCCATGCCACATCCTCTGGAACAATGGGGCAAAAGAGTCAGATATTTATAGATAAAAGCACTCTAAAGCTAGGTACAAAAATGATTATAAAAGCCATGATATACCATAAGTTTGTCTCAATCATACCAACCAATTACCTAATACTTGGCTATGAACCCAAAACAGGTAATGAGATGGGGAATGTAAAAGTTCTCACGGGGATGACCAAGTTAGCGCCTGCTAAAGAGAAGGTTTTTGCTATTCGGTCCATAGGAGATGCCTATCAAATTGATTATTTTGGCGTCATGAACGCTTTGAAGCGCTATGCCAGACAAAAACTACCTGTGCGTATCATGGGGTTTCCTTCCTATCTATATATGATGTTAACGGCTATGAAAGAAATGAAAATACCGCCACTTAAACTCAATAAAAAATCTATAGTTTTTACAGGTGGTGGTTGGAAAAAGTATAACGACATGGCCATACAAAAAGAAGTGCTCTACGCTCTGATTGAAGAAATGCTTGGCATACCGGCTGAAAATTGTCGAGATTTCTATAGTGCAGTGGAACATAGTGTTGCTTACCCGGAGTGTCGTCATCATCACATGCATATACCAATCTGGAGCAGGGTGCTTATTCGTGATGTGAACACCCTCGAGCCATTGGGCTTCAATCAAGCCGGTTTTCTTAACTTTATTAGCCCTCTGGTATCCTCCATGCCCTTAAACTCAGTCCTCATGGGAGATATGGCAGTACTAAGAGATGGCAGTCAATGTGGGTGTGGAATCACAACACCCTATTTTGAAATATTAGGAAGAGCTGGTACCCGTTCGTCTAAAACGTGTACAACCTCGGCGAGCGAGTTGTTGGGAGGTCCAAATGGAACACATATTTAGAGGACGTGTGATTACAGGAAATGAATTAAATCATTATTTGTTAAAACTAGATGATACAATTAATCAGGACTTGATGTTACCACCAATAGATACAGAAATAGTCATAAGCGCCATCTGGAAACTTGTGGAACAAACGGATTTTGCGGATTTTAAGCAGCAGCTCATTGAAAATGGACAAGCGGATTGGAAAGCTGAAAGCTTGATCCAATCCATTAAGAAAAGTTTGACACCTACAGCCTTGCATCAAAAAATAGTTCGTGAATTAGGTGATGATTTTTATAAATGGGTGGAGGTAGAACCAGGCATACAAGAAAGGCAACAGCCACTAGGCGTTCTTTTTCATATTGGTGCAGGGAATGTCCTTGCTCTTTCAGTACTTAGTGTCCTAGAAGGCCTACTTACAGGTAACATCAATGTCTTAAAATTACCATCTTATGAAGGTGGCATCTCATTAACACTACTTAAGCGCTTAGTTATGATTGAGCCTAGACTCGCGCCTTATATCTATGTATTTGATATTTCTTCGGAAGATGTCGAGATATTAAAAAAATTAGGGAATGTTGCTGATGCTATTGTTGTATGGGGTTCAGATAATGCAATCCATGGCATCAGGCAAATAGCACCTGCCCATCTACCCATTATCCAGTGGGGGCACCGTCTGAGCTTTGCGTATTTAACACCAGGTCAACATTCAACCTCTTCACTCGAACAATTGGCAAAAGAAATATGTTTAAGTGACCAACAATTTTGCAGTTCACCTCAGTGCTTGTTTGTTGAAACAGATGACATGGCAGTCATAGATACATGCGCAAAAAAGCTTAAAGAGGCAATGACAGAAAAAGCAAAAAAATATCCGGCAGCAGCGATCCAAATCCATGACCTGGCAGAAATTACATGGACTAAAGAATTGGTTAAAATGGCTTCCTTACTTGGACAACAACAACTGGTTGAAAGCGACCATAAAGATTTTAGTATTATGATGGACAAGCAACCATCACTGAAAACATCACCACTGTATAGAAATATATGGCTTATGCCAATTAAACGGTCAGAGCTTTTAACCATACTTCGTATACATAAAGGCCATCTTCAAACAGCCGGTTTAGCTTGTCATGAAGAGGATTATGATGACTTATCTAATTTGTTCTACAGAGCAGGCGTAACCCGAGTAACAACATTTGGTAACATGTCACAAACCTATGTTGGAGAACCTCATGACGGAAAACCTACACTTTTGCAGTATACAAGAACCATCTGTAGAAATAAAAATTAAAATTTGACATGAGCAAAAAGTTGGTGAATTCTGACGGGTATGTCTCATTCTGATTAAACTTATGATGATTTTATAGATACTGTGAGTTAGACTTTAAAACCCAGTGCTAGTATAGTATACTGGATGAAAGATTAAACGACATACGGAGGCATTATGTTAATTGAAGTGCAAGGACAAACCATTCATTACACAAGTGTGGGAAAAGGACTTCCTCTTATTATACTTCATGGTCTATATTTGGACACCATCACCATGGAGCATGCAATAGAGGACACCACTATAAAATTAGATGGGTTTAAAAGAATCTATATTGATTTACCGGGTATGGGCCAATCACCAGCCCATAATCTTAAGAACACAACAGATACCATGATAAGGCTACTATCTGAAGTCATAGAAGTGCTCATAGGTGAACTTCCTTTTATTATTATAGGTTACTCTTATGGTGGATATTTGGCACAGGGGATTGCCAAGTTATTAAATGAACAAGTCATTGGTGAGGTACTCATATGTCCGGTTGTCATACCGGAATCTAACTTGAGAAAAAAAGCGCAAATAATCAATCAAGAGATTGATCATTCGTATTTTGTGACATTAAGTGAAGAAAAGCAAAAAAGCTATTTGAGTGAGATGGTGGTCATTAACAAGAGGACCTGTCAACGAACAGAAGCGGATTTCTCACGAGCAATCGCTTTGGCAGACAGATCCTTTCTTAAAGCCTTGTATGACAATGAATATCTAAGTACCATTATCGAGAACAGTCACATGATTCATCGCCATAAAACACTCATATTTCTAGGTTATCAGGATAATGTGGTGGGGTACAGAGATATGTTAAACCGGCTCAATAAGTACCCAAAAGCGACCGTCAGTTTGTTAACCAATGCAAGCCATTCCTTCTTCTTAGAACAACCGGATCAATTTGAGAATCTCTTGGATGCATGGCTTAGGAAGTATAAATAATTGGTTAAAGGGTCAAAACTAAGTTTCACTAAATTGAATACAATATATAGATTACGTTGATACTTTCATAATTATATATTGTATTCAAAAGTTCAACTATATAGTTTTGACACTTTAACCATAGTTGTCTACCAATAGTTGGAAGTGATAAAAGAGCTACTCAATTGAGTGGTTTTTTTATTCTCAAGGAAAGTCATACTTTAGTATTTGGCCTAAAAGCGTGGCAGAATACGTCAATGACCTTTCCCGTCGAACCGTTCAGAAATATGAGCAGAGCTCATAACGAAGCGGCTTCTTTTCATGATTTGTTGATAAAAAGAAGAAAAACTAAACATGGCTAAGTACAAGGATATCAGAGGTTTCTAATCTACTTTTAATCAAAAGAATGTGGTTGATTCAATTCTAGTAGGTTATAATTATAAGCGTGTAATATATTAATAAGGTGACTAGATTATTGAACCATTTAAAGACTGGGAGGGATTATGATCCATATAGAAAATGTAGTACTACGAAATGAAAGGCCTTCAGATTATAGAACGGTTGAAGAAATAACAAGAGAAGCTTTTTGGAATCACTATTGTCCTGGGTGTGATGAACATTATTTGTTGCACATCATGCGAGAGGCAGATTCATTTATTCATGAACTGAATATTGTTGCGGAAGTAGACGGCGAAATTGTCGGCAATATTGTTTACACCAAAGCTAAAATTGTTGACGATGACGGAGTTGATCACAGTGTGATTACATTTGGACCCTTATCTGTTTTGCCTACATTCCAGGGTAAGGGTATTGGCAGTCGGTTAATTGAATATACAAAGAAGAAGGCAAGAGAGCTTGGTTATAAAGCCATACTTATATATGGTGACCCGGACTATTATTCTAGGCTAGGATTCACCTCGGCAGAAAATTATAAGATTGGAACAGCGGATAATATGTATGCAGTTGCCCTTCAGGCAATAGAATTATATCCTGGAGCATTGTCACATATTAAGGGTCGATTTATAGAAGATAAGATTTATGATATAGATGAAAAAGCATCCAAAGAATTTGATCAAGGGTTTCCACCAAAAGAGCTACGGAGTAATCGACCATCCCAAACAAAGTTTCAAGAAATTATAAAAATGAGGATTCCAAGATAAGGTGCATAGGAGATTTTAAAAGGAAGGTGATTATTTTGGTACATTTAGTTTATTGTGATCACAAGGAAAAGGTATTGGACAAAATCTTAGAGGGTTCTAAGACGATGATTATTCGTGCAGCGGCAGGTAGGAAAATCCCTCATAGCCGAGTATTTGAAGATGAAACTTTATATTTTATGAAAAAGGGCACACATAAAATAACCGCTTTAGCTAGGGTTAAAAGTGTTCAAAACCACGTGAAATTAACAGAAGAGCAGATAAATCAAATCTTAGAGGAAAACCAAAGTAAGCTGAATCTGTCAAAGAAACAACAAGAGCGTTGGCATAAAAAGTGTATGTGTCTTGTTGAGTTTCAGGATGTAAAGGAAATAGAACCACTTGATTTTGATCATCAGGGGAACATGGATGACTGGCTCATCCTTGAAAAAATTGAAGACGTGGTTGTAGGTACGAGTATACCTTACAACTATGAAAAGTCAAAATTCTAGTTCGAATTAAGTAAAGTATTATATACAGAGTAAAAGAAAGATACGGGGAAATAAAATGAATTATTTAGGGTTAGCACTGGTATTTTTTGGAGTATTCTTTTTGGCTTATTCAGAAATGACTAAGAACAAGGTGAATATGTACAACAAAAAAATAATTCAGCGTTCTTTGATTAAAGAAGAACAATTTTTAAAGATTCAGAGAGTTTTGATGATTGTGAATTCTATAGGTATGATTTTATTTGGATTTATAGTCTTACTTTATAATCTGCGAGACTTATACGTTGTCGCATATCCATTTCTATTTCATATGATTAATTATTCAATCATACCTATTAGTAGACGAAAATAATAGTGGTCAAAAGTGTTTTGAGTTTGTTGAAGCGTTAATTGGAATGAGATAAGATGAAAAGTGATACAAGTAGACTGAGAACACTCTATTGAGCCTGTGAAAGGAACAGAATGTTGTATAAATATATACTATTTGATTTGGATGGTACTTTAACGGACCCTAAAACAGGTATAACAAGATCTGTAGCTTATGCATTAAAAAAAACAAAAAACATAGATGCTAATTTAGATGACCTGACAATATTTATAGGACCACCATTAAAAGAATCGTTTATGGACTTTTATGATTTTACAGAAGAAGAGGCAAAAGAAGCTATTTTATATTATAGAGAATATTTTGTGGATCATGGTATATATGAGAATGAAATCTATGAAGGCATTGAAGAATTATTAGAAGATTTGCAAAAAACCAATACTTATGTGCTGGCTGTAGCGACATCAAAACCAACAAAATTTGCTGAGCTCATTATCAAGCATTTTGGTTTAGATGAATATTTTACCAGTATTGTTGGGAGCAATCTTGATGGAACGAGAACTAAAAAATCAGAAGTGATAGAAGAAGTTCTGTTAAGACTCTCAATAAAAGACAAGCGAGAAGTCGTCATGATTGGCGATAGACAACATGATATACTGGGTGCAAAAGAAATGGTTATTGATTCAATAGGTGTAACGTATGGGTATGGTACATACGATGAACTGAAAAGAGCAGGTGCTAATTATATTGTAAATAGCATTCAAGGTTTAAAAGATTTAGTATTAGGTTGATTCTGTGTTTTTTAAGTTATATTTAAAATAGCCTTAATTTCAAGAGCAGATTATGTTAACATGGTACTAAGTATTTGTAACTATGAATCTGAGTATTGAAAGTGAAAAGTGATTTATGTCGAATCGAAAAATAAAGTATTTTATTATAGGGTCCCTAACATTTTATTTTGGATGGTTATTATCCTTCCCTTTTTATGGACCGGTCTATTTCTCGGCGTCTCCCCAAATGTCTTTTATGGGATTGACTTTGGTGATGCTTTTTGTAGGTGCTCATACCATAACGCATTTTGTTGTTGGCTTTACATTTAGGCAAGAAGACCAATGGTATAAAATCATGACAGTGAGTCTTGGGGTAACCCTCGTTACGAATATTTTATTTATGTTAGATCAACCATGGTTATGGGTTATAGGCATGGTGATACTTGGTATAGCTTCATCACTTTATACCATAGGATGGAGCATATTATTTTCTCTAACAGGACAGACACAGGAACGTATTAAGATTATGGTTATTATTATGATAAGCTCTAATCTCGTCCTGTTGTTCTTCACGCTGTTGAAAAATGCTTTGCCTTCAAAAGTACTTTTGGGTCTTACGAATCTGCCACTTATAATTACCTGCATTGTACTTGTTAAGTCGGGTCACTTTTTTGAAGAGAATGTTTTAAGCAACTATGTTAAACTACCAATATCAAAACCCTTATTATTATTGTTCTCATTGTTTGTTTTCAGCATTTATCTTAATGGCGGCTTAATGTATTCAATTATGTTACCGGCGTTAAGTGCTGAATTTTTTATGATTAATTACTATCCATTTGTGGTATATGTATTTGTTTTATTGGTTATTTATAGATTGTATAAATCGGTCAATAGCGCTTTATTGATTTATATTGGTATGTCTGTACTTGGCCTTGCTTTTATCACGTTTGCACTTTTTAATCACAATACCTCAGGCTATCTTTTAACCATAGGTTTTATGGAGTCGTCTTTTGCCTTAATTGATTTGTTTTTATGGACAACTTTATGTATATTGGCCTTCGTATATGGAGCTCCTTTTCAAATATTTGGTATCTTACTAGGGGCCAACACAGCCAGTATATTCATTGGAGATTTAATAGGCAAACGCCTCATTCATGCTGAAGATAACCTTTATTTTGTAACAGCTTTGCTATCCGCTACAAGTATTTTATTAGCCATTATTGTTATACCCTGGTTGATGCAATCTTTTAATCATAAGTTTGAGCTATTTTCCCAAGAGGATTCCAGTAGAATAATAATGAATGTAGATACACCTATTGATATTCTTATGGCTTATTTACCGAATGGAAAAACAATTACAGATAGAGAAACGGAAGTCATCCATCTGGTGCTACAAGGTATGACAAACAAAGAAATTGCACGGCAATTGTTTATTACGGATCATACAGTAAAGACGCATATGAAAAATATTTGCAACAAGTTCGGTGTGAGTCGAAAAAAGGAACTGATTTATTTGGCAACAAGAAAAGAATAAGAAAATATATAATAGAGGTTAAAAGTGTTAAATATAGCCACAATTCATGAATATCCTCCTAAAAGGGGGATGTTTTTTTGGGTAAAAACGGTATGATTAAGGCAGGGATTTGGGGGACTCAATTAAGAAGATTGACTTCATCGAGTTACATATTTTTAAGAATTAGATGGGGTGAAGTCCGTCTTCAAGAAATGACACTAGAATGTTCGTTCACAAAAAAAGAGAGGATGTTTATATGAAAAGAAGACCGATAGCAGTTTTTATTGCCATGATTTTATTATTTAGTATTTTAGTGGTTCCAAATGTAGCAGAAGCAAATACGGAGGGTTACTGGCAACTAAAAGAGACAAAATATTTGGTGGGTAGTAAAGAAGAGGTAGGTGACCGGACTTGGTCTTCTAGAGGTGAAGCTACACCATTTACTTACCATAGCCTTAACGCTCAGCCGCGCACGGTAGAAGCCTTGCGAAGAGATGGGGAAGGGGTTAAAAGAGGTACTGTCACGTATCCTGCAACCGTGTTGAGAACAAAATGGAACTGGTCAGAACCTGCTACGACTATAAGGTCAGGACAACCTATAGCTATCAGTGTTACAGGTGAAGTGCTTGAGTTTAATCAGGGTTGGCAAGAACCTACGCACCATATTAGTGCACGCTATGGGAACACGATATTCAAAATCAACCAGACAGAGTATCAGACCTTGGGACTTGGTGGAGCATTGGCATCGTCTTATGCAATGAATCTGGGGACGTCTGGTAGGCACTCTCATTCTTTGAACCTAAGAAACGGTTTGCCTGTTGGTTCAGTAGGCCAAACCATTTGGATAGGTGTTACTGTTAGCAGTGGTGCACAAACAGTTTCAGAGCAATACCATTACGAGTGGCAACAGGGAGGTATACCGACACCTATATCGGCACCACAACCGGGTGCAGTAAGTGGGGCTGCATTGGAGTTTGATTCAGGTGTTCGTTTGGAATGGCCTGAAGCATCCGGCTTGGGCTATAGGATATTTAGATCTACCAATAGGAGCCAATTAGGTATTTCCATTACAGATTTTTATGTCACAAACAGACGTATCGTAGATGTGAATGTGTTACCCAATACAGACTACATCTATACGATAAAACCGGTATTGGGAGAAGCAAACCCAATACAAGGTGTAGAAGAACGTCTAGGAAACACCATAGCGACATTGGAAGTACGAACCGGCAATAGAATTGAAAATGTCGGTCAGCAAAAAGGCTATATCATATTGCAACTGGATAACCCGATAATGAATGTTAATGGGGATAATCAGGAAATCGACTTTGGAAGAGGGACAGCACCCATAATAATTGCCAATAGGAGTATGGTGCCTATTCGAGCTATAGTAGAAGCAATGGGTGGAAGTATTGATTGGGATGGAAATGAGAAGAAAATAACATTAAATGCAAGAGGTAACCGAGTAGAGATGTGGCTAAACCGTGATGAAATCAGAAGAAATGGCGCCAATAGCCGTATGGATGTTGTGCCAATCTCCCAAGGCGGCCGTACATTTGTTCCTGTTAGATTTGCTTCAGAGAACTTAGGGGCGAAGGCTGACTGGATAAACAGTACAAAAGAAGTAGTTATAGTATTTACGAATTAGAGACTACACTAAACCATAAATAAAAAATTGCTTTTCTAAATTTGTATTTAGGAAAGCAATTTTTTTAAGTATTTTTCTAATATGAGATAGAGCAAAAGGCTATACGGATCAATTGGTATTTGGTCAAACATGGAAGAATAATAAATGTAGATTGAACTAACCATACAAGTAAAGTACAATGAGTATTAAGTGGGTGTGTTTTACCATGACACTTCATGGATATAAAAAACTCAATATTGACTTAAGTATATAGATGTCTATATCAGGAGGAGAAATAATGGAAATAATCATGTTAGTAGCCGGCATAATAGTAGGATTATCGTTAGGTTGGTTCATAGCTAAATCGAAAATAACATCAAAACATCAATCGGACAAGGAAAACAGTCAGAAAAAATATAATGAACTTGAAGTGGAAGCGGCTACGTATAGAGCAACTATGCATGCTCAATTAGAAGCGGCAAAGGAAAAAATAGTCGAACTGGAAAAAGAGGGCGTTATGGCAGAAGATCAACTAACAACTATGCGTCTTGAATTAAAAGACAATCATCAGGAGTTAGCTAGGACAAAAGCCAATCAAGATGCAACCCTGATGATACTAGATGAGAAGCAAAAAGAGGTAACTTCCCTAAAAGATGAGATGCAAAGCTTAAAGGCGGACTTGAATCAGACGCATCAGTTACTCGCTATCGAAAAAGCCAATAATGAAGCCCTAGTTGAAAAACTAAAGGGTCAAATGGATGCCATGGAAGAAATGGGTAAGAAATTCAATCTGGAATTTGAGAATATTGCTAACAAAATATTTGACACAAAAACAGAAAGATTTACAGAACTAAATAAAACAAACTTAAGAAATATTTTGGAACCCCTTGGAAAAAATATTGAGGATTTTAGAAAACAAGTAGATGATGTCTATAACATGGAATCAAAAGAACGGTTTTCACTGGGTGAGAGGGTCAAGGAGTTAGCCGTTCTTAATCAGGAGATTAGCCAAGAAGCCAAAAATCTAACAAAAGCATTAAAAGGCGAAGCAAAGACCCAAGGTCGTTGGGGAGAAATGATTCTGGAAAGCATTCTGGAAAAATCAGGCCTTAGAAAAAACGAACAGTATTTTATTGAACATGAATTATTGGATGACAATGGTAAGGCGATACGTTCTGATTTGGAAGGCAAGAAAATGCGGCCGGATGCCGTGATCAAATACCCAGACAATAGGAATGTTATCATTGACTCTAAAGTATCATTAAACGCCTTTACCAGATTGATTGCAGCTGATGATGTGGATGAACAGAAAAAAGAATTGGATGCACATCTGTCAGCTATAAAAAATCATATTATATCATTAAGTGCCAAAGGCTATGACGATTATGATAAGGCTCTGGATTTTGTAATGATGTTCATCCCCAGTGAACCGGCTTATATCACTGCGTTACAGGGAGATTCGGACTTGTGGAACTTTGCTTATGATAAGAGAATCTTACTTCTTAGTCCGACAAATCTCATCACATCTTTGAAAATGATTGTAGATTTATGGAAGCGAGAATATCAGAACAGAAATTCTCTTGAGATTGCAGAAAGAGGGGCTAAGTTATATGACAAATTCGTAGGTTTTGTGGAAAATATGGATGCAGTAGGGCAGTCGATTGATAAAGCTGGGGAAAAGTATAGAAGCGCATACAAGCAGTTAAGCACTGGTAATGACAACTTGGTTGCACAAGCCACTAAGTTAAAAAACCTAGGTCTTAAGACAAAAAAAGAGCTGTCCAACGAATTAGTACGTGATATGGACCTCATCGAGTAACAGACAAATCGGACATGTAATATCCATCTGAATATATGATATAATAGTATAAAAGGGTTTTATATGGCATTGACCATACAATTTCTAATTAGTAAAAAACTAAAAGCTAGTCTTAACCACTCATATCAAATTTATAAGGAGGTTTCATAATGAAACGATGTCAAGAATGTTTAGAAAAATGTATGTCCGTTACAGATACTTATATGAAGGAATCAACATGGAAAGACTTAGCACTCATTAAGTTGTGTGTATTTACTGTAGGTATGTTGATGGGATTTTGTGTACCTAAAAAACATAAAACTGTCTATAGCATCATAGGTGCATTGATTATTGGTGTGACATTGACACCGATTATGATGAAGTTTGTACCGATGTTGATGGATGAATTTGAAGATTTTTAACAACAACGAATAGATTATCTAGCTAAAACCATTAATGGTTTTAGCTTTTTTTATTCTCTAGGAAGGTCCTATCATAGGTAAGATTGCTTAGAGGGACTTAATGGAAAATTAATATGAAAATGATATAATTAAAAGAAATTTTCGGTATCTAATAGTAGAACATGCAAATAAACAACAGTAAAACTATAGGAGAACATCATGAAGCATAATTCAAATATAGCGCCATCTGTATTAAACGCATTAAAAATTATAGTTAAATCCATGGTAAACAGAGAAGATGTTTCCAGTACAGAGTTCTTACGCACTGCATTTGAAGCAACTTTTCAGTTAATCCCGGAAGCGGAAAAGGGATCATTGTACCTACTTGAAGAAGACACTTATTTTCCTATGTGCTCAAAAGGGTATGACATAGAGCTTTTGAAGAAGTTATCTTTTACAAAAGACAGTATATTTATTGGATTTGAAGAAGCAGATGCAGATAAGATTATTGCCTATGAGACGTTTATTGAGCAACGTGAGGTTAACAAGTTCACAGAAGAAACAATTGAGACATTTAAAGCACTTGGAACGTATTCAAATTTTGTTACACTTTATGCTCCAATTGTTTATAAATCTCAACCTATCGGTTTAATTAGCTTAGAAAAGTTTACAGAACATGCATTCCCAGAGCATTCAAAAGAGATTATGAAGATATACGCTCAAATGATTTCAAACTATTATTCTATCTCAAAACAGAAAGAATTTGAACAACAGTTGTTTAACGAAACTGTTGAGGCTCTTGTCTCAGCTATAGAAATCAAAGATACTTATACAGAAGGCCATGGTAAACGGGTTAGGGATTTGACGGCAACAATATGTAAATCGTTAAGCTTACCAATGGAAGATCAAAAGAAGATCTGTCTGGCAGCCTTATTACATGATATTGGAAAAATAGGTATTCCTACTGAAATCCTTAATAAACCGGATCGTCTAACAGGTGAAGAGTATGAGATTGTAAAAGCCCATCCGGAAAAAGCCACTCATGTCTTAAGTAAGATAGGTAGTTTTACGGAAATATTAGATATTGTCAAGCATCATCATGAATATCATAATGGACAAGGCTATCCTAGTGGCTTGAGCGGTTCTAATATCCCATTAGGCTCTCGTATTATCCTAATTGCAGATGCTTATGATGCGATGACTTCCAAAAGAGCTTATAGAGAATCCATGTCAATAGGCGAAGCAAAAGCTGAGTTAAGTCGTAATGCAGGAAGTCAGTTTAATCCGGAATTGGTAAATCAGGTACTTAGAGTTTTAGCATAATGAATTTTACAAATGATAATGAGATTCATAAATATTATACTACATGCAAAACTGGTTATGGTATAATAGTATTATGAATCTTAATAAAACCTTTATTATTCTAGAAGGAGTGATATCATGCCCTATTGTCCTAAATGTAAACGTGACTATGAAGAAGGCAAGACAACATGTACTTACTGTGAAGTGGCACTCGTGGAAGAGGAAATAGATGAAGTCGTAAATGACCAATTAGAGGAGATTAAAAAACTCTGTAGTGTCTATACCTTACAGGAGGCAGACATCATCATTGCTTTAATGAATAGCTATGAGATACCGGCCATAAAGAAAAGTGAACAGATTGGTGATTACTTAACAGTGGCTATGGGAAGTAGTATGTACGGTTACGATATATACGTACCGGTAAGGTTGTTTGACCAAGCGGAGCTGTTATTGAACGCTCAAAATATAGAAGAGGAAGACGAAAGGTCTTCAATGACATAGCGTTCATAGTTTATTTAAGTTAGAAACCAGTCATACACGAGAAAAGGAGAATATATTATGAAAGATCTAGGAAAAAAAATAAAAAAAGATGCAGGGAATCTCAAAGATAAAATTAAAGGCAACGTTAAAGAAAAAGTAGGTAAGGCTACAGGGAATCAAGAAATGGAATTTGAAGGCAAATTGAAGAATAAAGTCACAAAAGCAAAAGAGGATGCTGCGGATTTGAAAGAGGATATTCTTGAAAAAGTTAATGACAAAATGGATAAAAAAGACAGTAAGAAGAAATAGAAGTTAAAGAATTGAATAATCAAAGATGCATTTCAAAAAAAGACTGATTACCATTACAGTCTTTTTTTGTTCTCAAGGAAAGACAATGCTGTGTTAATGCGTTGAAGCATCGCATTAACTACCAAGGAACTTTCCTTTCGAACCGTCCAGAAATATGAGCAGAGCTCATAACGAAGCGAAGCTTCTTTTCTTGTTTATTAGGAAAGTCCTACTTTCCTAATAAACAAGGAGTATATTTTTTAGGGCATAAAAAATAAACCTTGGATATATTCAAGAATAAATCATTTATTATATTCGTACTTTATACCACGAACACCGATATATAATTTAGGTGTCATAGTACCATCACAAACTTGGCAATCAGGTTGTGGTGGAGTTGATGGATCTAGACCATCAAAAATATTGTCTTGCTCTAATTCTTCTACAATGAAACGCGGAACCCACAAAGAGTAGTTACATTTAGTACAGATAAATTCAACGAGATCATCATTTTTAGTAAAGCCTTCTAAAATATTCATTATTAATTAACCTCCATAATTATGCTAAGCACTATTATAAAGCTGAGGAGGCGGTTTATCAAGAAGGTGGGTTTTAGAAGTAGCAAAAATATTTAGAAGTTTCATTGTATTACCACATTGGCACCTGAGTGGATCGATACCAAAATGAAGGAGTAGACGTGCACGCCAATGAGAATTTTGTTTGAAAAATTTACGTTTAGATGCAGTCATAAGTAAAAATAGCTTAGAAGAATGTTTATATTTTTTGGCATATAACCCGTAATAACGAATCATTTTAAACTGCTCATCAGGAATATGAACTATTAGACGTTTAAAAAAATCAAAGACATGTATCTTTTCAATTACTTTTTCATTATCTTCATGACGATTATAAAAAAAAGTTACGAATTCACCATCATAATCAAGAATTCTGGACTGAGCCATAGCTGGTCTGCCAGTATACCTAATAATATATTTAATTGAATCAACAAAATTAGAAAGCATGTTAGATTTAGCATAGACATAAAAGCCAGAAGGATAAGTTTTGAATAAGGAAGTCTTAAGTTTATAAAAAGAATCTCCTAGATAACGATGTAGTAAGTCAAGTAAAGTAGTTTGCCAACGTTTACGAAGCATAGTGAAAGGGATGTGAGGTATTTTACGCCAAACAGTTTTATTACCAGAAGCACCCTCAGTAATAAGCATATGAATATGAGGATTCCATTTAAGGTCACGGCCAAAAGTATGAAGTGTAGAGATAAAACCAGGCTTGAAAGATTCAGATTTATTAATGGAGTAAAACCAAGCATGAATAGTTGCAGCAGAAGCATGAAAAAGAAGATGAAGTAAGGAACGATCCTTGCGAAAAAAAGGGCGAAGTTCTTTAGGGATGGTAAAAACAATATGACGATGTTCACACTGAATAAGTTTGGAAGATATAGAAGCAGCTCTGTCTTGAATGTATTTGGCACCACAAGAATTACAAAAACGACTTTTACAAGTAAATGGAACATGCTTTATTTTGCCGCAATGGTCACAAAAATAAAGAGCATGACCCATGGAAGGATCACCACAATTAATGATTTTACTGACATTATGTAAAATAGCGGGACGTAGAGGATAACCTAGAGCAACAAAATCATCCCAACGGTCTGAAAAAATATCTTTTATCTTAAAAGATTTACTGTTCATAACATCACCAATAATGTTATAACAAAAAATCATCAATAAAACAATATAAAATGAAGAAGAATGTTAAAAAAGCCAACTCACGTAAAGAGCCAGCTTTTTAACGCGTTCGTTAGAACGCTTTTCTTGCATTAATAACAATAGGATGTTGTAAAAAATGAAAATAAGGCATACAATAAAAATCAGAGTTATTAAAAGCAAAATAGGATGCATTCAAGGAGTCAGACATGAATAAAAAAGTATATATCATCTATACCGGTGGTACGATTGGAATGATTAGAACACAGAAGGGTTATGCCCCTCAAAAAGGTTATATGCAAAAAGAACTGGATAATATATCAGAGCTAAAAGCAGATATCATGCCGGATTATACCATAAAAGAGTATGAACCCTTGTTGGACTCCTCGAACATGACCCAACAGGAATGGATTAAGATTGCTAAGGATATAGAATCGAACTATGACAACTATGATGGGTTTGTGATCTTACATGGGACGGACACCATGGCTTATACAGCATCGGCTCTTTCTTTTATGCTCGAAAACCTAGGTAAGCCGGTCATACTTACCGGTTCACAGATTCCCTTATGTGAGATTAGAAACGATGCCAGAGAAAACATTATAGCAGCGGTACAAATTGCAGCAGAGTGCGATGTTCCGGAGGTCTGTCTCTATTTTGGAGGTAAGCTTTTAAGAGGTTGCAGAGCGGTAAAGACCAGTTCGGATGCCCTTGATGCTTTTGAATCTCCTAATTATCCACCGCTTGCTATAGCAGGTGTGCGTATTGAAGTGAATGAATCTCTAATTAACAAAAAAAGTGGTGGGCAGATGGTAGCCTTTGAATATGGGAACTATCCAATTACCGATATGAAGATTTTTCCGAGTATATCAACAGAAGTCATGGAAAATATATTGAAGCCACCCCTTCGAGGCATCATTATTGAAGCTCTTGGAGCCGGAAATATTCCAAGTAGGGACGCGCGACTCGGCGTGGTATTGAAAGAAGCGGCAGATAGAGGGGTCATCATTGTGGTTTGTACACAGTGCTTAAAAGGCTTTGCCCATATTGGTGAGTATGAAACAAGCGCATTTTTAGTAGAAGCCGGTGCTGTCAGCGGGTATGATATGACACCGGAAGCTGCGGCGACTAAGCTCTATTACTTAATGAGTAAAGGTTATGATCAAGAAAAGATTAAAAAGTTGATGACCGAAAACTTAAGAGGCGAATTGTCAAAAATATAATAAAAGCAATAAAAATATTTGGATCACAAGAAAAAGCAAGGCTTCAATAAAAAGCCTTGCTTTAAAATGTCGATCTTTAGTAATTACCAAGAAAGTAGATGCATACCTTATTCGGAGTTATCATGACGGGCAAGTTCTTTGATTTCAAAGGCAATTTCTTCGGCGGTTTTCTTAATCCATGATGGCGAAGGTTCTTCCGGTTGGATTGGAGGGAGCTTTTTGTTCATAAAGCTTTTTGGAAAAACTTTGCTTTGCTTTTTCATCATAACAGCAAGATAACCACCTTGAAAGCGTGTCGGTTCATAAACAATAACGAAAGCTGTTGGCTCATAATGATCGATGATGCCCATAAGCTCTATTTCACGTGTTCGTTTTGTTAGAATATCCATACGATATCTGGTACTGTCCTTGCCTTCACCTTGAAAAACGGTAACACCAAAGCCTTGAAGTCTTAGATGGGCAATCAGTTCATCATTTTTATGACTGATGTTTACGACAACGGTGTTGTAGCCTATAGCAATTTTTTTCTCGATATGTATACCTACTACAAGCCCTAATCCAAAACCAAGTGCATAAACGAGCATTTGAAGTATGCTTTGTTCGCCTGAGATGACGATAGCAAGACCAAATACGTAGATTAGACTTTCAAGAAAGCCGAAAAGGGCGGTTAATAGGGTGAGCTTTTTCACCATACTGATGGTTCTAAGTGCTAACATTGGAACATAGCACAATTGAAGTATTAGAATTAGGATGATTTCTTTCATATGGCCTCCTAAGATGCAGGGATGATTGTGTGTCTATAGAATTCAGGTAATAGGTGAGACACTTGCCATTTTACACCATTCAATATGGAATTGCCAGTGGTGTGGCAAGTTTCTTCAAATGCGGGTTATTATGATAGGTATATTGACCTAGTTTAATGTAAAATCAATGTTATCATAGGTTAAAGGTACTAGAAAAAAGTTGATTCTGATACCCGATGGTGGTAGAATAGAATGATTATTACTTATCGTCTTAAAGAATCATAAGGATGTATCCTATGAGGGGATTGCAATGAATAAGGGATTTTTTGCAACCAAGCTTAGAATAGACTGAACAGACTTAGGAGCAACCAGATGAAAACCTTTATTAAAAATTTCTATAGCATTGGTATTATAATTGCTGTTGTCATCGGTCTAACCATGTGGATCCAGTATAATTATTATAAAGCATCCATAGAGGCAGAAGTGGAAAATACAATAGACAGCAGATTAGACTATATGGCCAGTGAGATTAATGGACATATACAGAGGAATCAGAGAGCATTGGAAGCAGCAGAGAGCTTTATTCTCTTAGAAGAGGATGAAGATAAAATATTGAGTTTCATGCAAGCTTTGATGAGCGCTAACCCAACATTACAATCCATCTACTATGGCACACCGGATAATCAGATGATTAATGGCAGTGGTTTTATACCTCCGTCTTCTTTTGATCTACGAACAAGGCCTTGGTATATTGCGGCCTTAAATGAGAATAAACATATTATTACCCGACCCTATTTAAATGCTACAAAAGATAATTGGATTGTAACCCTTGCAAAACCGGTTTACGATCAACAAAACCGTTTTATTGGTGTGGTAGCAGGCGATAGCCTACTTGAAAGCACCCTTGATTTACTTGAAGAACAAAAGATGTCAGATGAAGGGTATGTCTTTTTATTAGACCGAGATAAAAATGTATTGTTGCATCCGGAATATGAGAATAGGACAGGCTTGGTCTTGTCTTTAGGTGATTTGTCAGTGGAACTCTCAACAGAATTATTAAAAAATAAGAACGGTACAATATTGACTTCATTGGGCGGTATCAATGGGTATGTGGGATGGCGTACCTTTGAAGACTCGGGTTGGGTTATAGGAAGCTTTGCGCCTATGAGTGACTTTGTGAATCAACGTCTTCAAAACATGACGATCCTCTTAATATCAATCTTATCCACCTTTCTCATTCTTTTTATTGTCTTTATATTGCAAAAGAAATATGTGATTAACCCCATTAAAGCGTTGGATGTAGACATTCAAAAAATATCAGCGGATAAGAACATCACATACCGTTTACCGGTTAGATCAAATGATCCTTTTTTGGATCTTCGTATTACAACGAATAAGGTTCTTGAGAAAACTGAAGATTATTTTAAAGAGATGACAATAAACCAGAAATCTCTAAAAAGTGCCAATAAAGATCTTTATAATGCAATTAAACAATTAACAGCGGTTGAAGAAGAACTAAGGAGTCAGAATGAGGAGCTTATAGAGAATAAGCAAGCGTTAGAATTAAGCGAAAAAAAGAACAGAGCGATTATCGAAGTTCTACCGGATATAATATTTATATTTAGCGAAGAAGGTATTTTCTTAGACTGTTTAGTGAATCATGATGACCTATTGTATGTTAAAAAAGAACACTTTATTAATAAAGCCCTCAGTGAAGTTATGCCTGAGAAAATAGCAGCCATAGGTATGCGCGCTATTGATCAAGCCATAACGACAGGAGAACTTCAAACATTCGAATACGAGCTTGAGGTAGAAGGTAAGCTAGGTTACTATGAAATGCGTATGATTAAGTTTATGGATCAAGGTGTTTTATCTATTGTAAGAGATATTACTGAACAAAAGCTGAACCAAATACGTATTGAAAAGCTCAGTTATTATGACCAACTAACAGGTATCTATAATCGTCGTTTTTATGAAGAAGAACAGAGACGTTTGGATGTACCGCGTAATCTACCTCTATCAGTTATGATGTTGGATGTAAACGGACTTAAGTTAACCAATGATGCCTTTGGACATATGGCAGGTGATCAGTTGCTGTTGAATGTCACTAAGGTCATTAAAGAACACTGCCGTTTAGATGATATCATAGCCAGAATCGGAGGGGATGAATTTATAGTCCTCTTACCAAAAACGGATATAACAGAGGCGATTAGGATTGCAAATCGTATCCGTAAAGGTGCTCTTGATGAAAAGATGGATAATGTCGTTATATCTGTATCCATAGGATGTGCTACAAAAACTGGTGTAGATCAGTCTATATCGGATATTTTTATAAAAGCAGAGGATCAGATGTACAGGGAAAAACTTACAGAGAGTCAAAGTATGCGAAACAAGACCATACAAGTCATTATTAAAACGTTAAATGAAAAAAGTACCAGAGAAAAAGTACACTCTGATCAAGTTGCTAAGTTATGTCAAAAAATGGGCAAGGCCATGGATATGGATGCTCAGACATTAAATGAATTGGTCACAGCCGGTCATTTACATGATATAGGAAAGATTGCCATAAGAGATGAAATACTGAACAAATCAGGTGTGTTGACAGAACAAGAATATGAAGAAGTTAAAAAGCATTCTGAAAGTGGCTACCTAATACTGAAATCCGTGGATGCTTATTCTTCCTTGGCAGAGGACATCCTGTCTCACCATGAAAGATGGGATGGACAAGGCTATCCTAGAGGCTTAAAAGGAACCGAGATTCCACTGATAGCAAGAATTATAAGTGTAACAGATGCTTACGAAGCTATGGTATCTCAACGTCTTTATAAGGCAACTTTTAGCCACAAAGAAGCTAGAGCGGAACTGAGTAAATACGCAGGAACTCAGTTTGATCCGGTGATTGTCACAGTTTTCTTAGATAATAATATCGAACTTTAAGACATAGAGAGACAAGAATGAATAAGACCCCTAGGGGTCTTATTTTTGTGAAAATATACCAAAAATCATAAATTTACATGTTACGTATTGATTCCGATTTAGGTAGATGCTATACTAGGTTAGTGAACACTAACGAGGTGAAATATGATAAAGAGAAAAGACAAGATTTTAATCAGTGCCATTGATCTATTATATAGTGAAGGTGTCAGCGGTGTAACAACAAAGAATCTGGCAAGACTTGAGAAAGTAACAGAACCGGCTTTATATCGACAGTACAAAAATAAGCAAGAGATACTCAACCATATTGTCGAAGCCTATGCTCAGTATGATGAAAAAATCATCAACACCATTTTGGAAAGTCGATTATCAGGCTATGAAGTCATTCGGTATTATATTAAACGATTTATTGAATTCTATGAGAACTATGTGGAACTGACGACGGTCATGTTTTCGATGGATCTTTATTATTATCATGAAACAACCAAGGCTAGAATGGAAGAAATCGTCAACAAACGCATAAGTTTTTTAGAAAACCTTATAACACTGAATAAAGATATACTTTTAAAGAACACCGGCTACAATAGTGAAGAGATGGCAAGTATGATACATGGTACTTTGTTTGCCCAGATTTATGAGTGGCGTATGACTGGTATGCATTACGCTTTGAAAGAACGTGCACTGGATTATATTATGAAATTATTAAAAAGTACCAATGAATATGAACATATAAATGAGATAGACAAATAAAGAGGAGAAATAATATGAAGATTCTTATTGCAGAGGATGATTTAACCAGCCGTTTATTTATGAAGAAATACCTATCCAAATATGGTAGCTGTGACGTGGCCATGAATGGACTTGAAGCCATAGATTTGGCCATGAACGCTATAGAGATGGAGAACCCTTATGACCTAATCTGCTTAGATATTATGATGCCAAAGGTAGATGGAATCAAAGCGTTAAAGGCCATAAGAGAAATTGAAAGTACATCTTTGCAAGATGGCACAGCACCTTCTAAGATTATTATGACCACAGCTCTTAATGATAAAGAAACCGTTGAAGAAGCCTATAAATATGGTTGTGAAGCCTATGCTTGGAAACCGATTGATGTTGAGAAGTTTGATGAAGTACTCAAAAAAATTAATTTAATCTAAAGATATTAGGGTTGTGAGGGGGTACAAGGGTGACCTATTGGAAATATAGAGAAAGTTCATTAAGATTCATTAACATTGCTTATATAGTTGTATATTTTGTTTTGGTCGGCTTATATAAGACCACGAATGGTCATCACTTTTTTTTCAATATTTAGGTGAATGTGATCATTCTAGTCCTATTGGTGGTTGTACTTGCATCTAGTTTTGTAAAAGCATGGACAGAGAAATACCAATTAAGGTTAAATTATTTGCTATGGGCCATAACGATGATTAGTACAATGATAGCTTATTATACAAGAAGTGATGTCTACATCACCAGTCATTTACTACTGCTATTGATTTCAATCTATTCCTTGTATAGCAGAAGTAGGATGAGAAATTATATCTTCATTTACTTGATTGCAGTATTACCGTTTGCATTTTTTTCCGAGATTGATTTTGAAAAAAAACTAATTTCCATTATTGCAACGGTTGTTGTTTTGACCATGGCCTACGTAAGAAGCATTTACGATGAGCATATTTACAATGCATATGCTGATACCAATCAATCCCAAAACATGTTGCTGATGAATGCGCAAGAGGCCTTTGCACTTCACCGGATGGTTCTAGATGACTTAGGTAACCCTGTAGATTATATCTACTTGGCGGTTAATGCCGCTTTCGAGAAAATCACAGGTCTTAAGGAAGCAGATATTATTGGTAAAACGGTTCTAGAGGTGCTTCCGGATACTGAAAGTTACTGGATTGACATCTATGGAGAAGTGGCACTTGAGAGAACATCAAGGAGTGTGGTCAACTATTCAAAAGCATTTGATAAATATTATGAAGTAAGGGCCTATCCTACAGAGCAGCATGAGTTTGCTGTATTGTTTATGGATGTAACAGAACGACTTCATAATGAAAATAAGCTGAAACATGCCATGAAACAGTCCGATAACGCTAATCAGTTAAAAACCCAGTTCCTAAAAGATATTAACCATCGTTTGAGAACACCTCTTAACGGTATGATGGGGATGATGCAACTCATTGATATAAATGAAGTAGGACAGAATAACAGAGAGCTTTTTGAAGCCATGGTCCTTGAGATGAAACATACCAGAAATATCATCAATCAGATATCAAAATACATTGATATACAAGGGATGGATTTTGAATATACTCACAACAATGTCTATAACTTAGTCGTAGATGAAGTGAAGAAATTTGATTTAGAAGGATTGGATATAAAAGTTGAACAGTCAGAGGATAAAGATTTAGAGATTTTTATTGAAAGAAAGGTACTTGTATCGGTACTCAGAGAACTGGTGGTTAATGCAAAAAATCATACTAAAAACAACAAAGTATTAATTAAGCTACAAAACCAACATAACCGAGAAAATCAGATAAGTAATATGAGAATAACCGTAACAGATTATGGTAAGGGGATTGAGAAAGACCGGCTGAAATATATCTTTAATGAATTTTATCACCATGATTTCATTCATATATATAAGGAAAGTGATAGTATTAGCATACCCATGTGTAAGCAAATGTTACTATGCTGTGGTGGAGATTTGATTGTAGAGAGTGTTATGAACTATGGTACATCTTTTACAATGATTCTACCGGTTTATACCATTAGATAAAAGCAGATGGAACTGATAATAAAATAACATAGAAATCAAAGATTCTTATTAGAAAAATGGAGGAAAAAAAATGAGATTAATGATAGTAGATGATGCGTCGTTTATGCGGGTAGCCATTCGAAGGATGATTGAAAAAAAAGACTATGAGGTTGTGTGTGAGGCAGAGGATGGTCAACAGGCTGTAGAAAAATTCCAAAAGTACAGACCGGATATTATTACCATGGATATTACCATGCCTAACTTATCCGGTATTGAGGCCCTAAAAGAGATCAAGAAGCTCAGCTCTACAGTTAAAGTAATCATGGTCTCAGCGATGGGTCAGGAAGCACTTATTAGAGAAGCAGTCATGCATGGTGCCAATTCATTTATTGTTAAGCCATTTAAAGAAGATAAGCTTATTGAAGTATTGGAGAGCTTAAAATCATAAACAGGGGGAAGAACAGTTGAACAATTCATATATTGATGAACCGATGCTGGAAGCTTATGTCTATGAGACTTCACAGATTATAGAAACCCTAGAACAACTGATGATTCAAAGTGAAAAAATAGGGACTTTTTCTATGGATGCGATTAATGAGATTTTTCGCTTTATGCATACCATTAAAGGGTCATCAGCTATGATGATGTTTAATGAAATCAGTACTTTGGCCCATAAGATTGAAGATATATTTTACGTTATACGTGAAAATCAGGCTATAAGATACGATTTCTCCACACTGGTCGACTGCATTCTCGAGAGTATAGACTATTATAAAATTGAACTGATCAAAATCAGAAATGGAGAAACACCGGACGGCGACACCGCCAGTTTGACAGAAAAAGTCAATGATTACCTTGAGGTGCTTAAAGATGAAAACGGACTTGAGAAGATAAAGAAAGAAGTCGGGACAAAAACAGAAGCTGATCAAAAATATTACATTAGACCCAGTAATAAAGAAGATCAAGCAAAGTATTATAAAGCAAAGATTAGGTTCAAAAAAGACTGTGAGATGGAGAATATCAGAGCCTATACAGTTATACATAATATTGTGGATTTGGTTGAGGAAGTGCTTTATAAACCGAGTGATATCATCGATAATGACCAGACTATTGAAGATATAAGAACCAATGGGTTTTTAATGGCCATAAGGTCAACCTCCAGTGAGGAAGACATTAAAAAATATCTTGAAAAAACTGTCTTTTTGGAAAGTTTGGATTTTGAAAAAGCAGAACTAGAGTGGTTCAAAGAATTTGAAGTCATTTATCAAGATCAAGAGATGTCAGAAGAGATCAAGATCCCGGAGACCTCAAAAAAGTACATAGAAAGTCAGAAAATAAAAAAAGAAAAAGAAGATACCAAGCAGGAAGTCACAGCGACAACAACCCAAAGCATTATTAGTGTAAACGTAGATAAACTGGACATGCTTATGGACATGGTGGGTGAACTTGTTATTGCAGAAGCGATGGTATCTCAGAATCCTGAAGTTGTGCGATTGGAGATTGAGAGTTTTGAAAAAGCGTCAAGACAGCTTCATAAAATATCCAGTGAGCTTCAAGATATGGTTATGGCCATTCGAATGGTGGCATTGTCTACAACCTTTATGAAAATGCATCGTATCGTACGGGATATGACAAGAAAGCTGTCCAAAGATGTGGTTCTAGATGTATACGGAGAAGAAACTGAAGTGGATAAAAACATCATAGAAAAGATAGCAGATCCTTTGATGCATATTATTCGAAATGCTATTGACCATGGTATTGAAGACGCCGAGGAACGTTTAACAAAAGGTAAGTCAAAGGAAGGTAGTATCATCCTTGAGGCAAAAAACTCAGGGAGTGATGTTCTGATCATTATAAAAGATGACGGCAAAGGCTTAGACAAGCAAAAAATCTATGAGAAAGCTTATAATCTAGGCTTAATCTACCAATCCATAGAGGACATGAACGATAAAGATATTTATCGTCTGATACTACACCCAGGCTTCTCCATGAAGGAACAAGTGACAGAGTTTTCTGGTAGAGGTGTCGGCATGGATGTGGTGGCAAAAAACATTGAAAGTATCGGCGGCTCTGTCATCGTAGATAGTGTTTTTGGTAAAGGGACAACCATTATTCTTAAAATACCATTAACCTTAGCCATTATTGAGGGTATGAACATAAAAGTAGGAGAATCAAGGTTTACCATTCCTATTGTTTCTGTTAAGGAATCTTTTAGACCTGGAAATAAGGAAATCATAAAAGATCCTGATGGTAACGAGATGATTATGGTTAGAGGTTTATGTTATCCGATTGTGAAGCTCTATGAGCACTACGGTCTAAAAACAGATGTCGATGACTATGAGAAAGGTATCTTGATTATGGTTGAAGAAGACGATCGTAGCTGTTGTCTATTTGCAGATGAATTACTAGGACAACAGCAGGTTGTGGTTAAGTCATTGCCAAACTATATCAGACGCTATAAGCAGGTTAAAGGCTTGGGTGGATGTACATTACTTGGTGATGGAAGCATCAGTCTGATACTGGATGTCGGCGAATTTGAACTATCCAATGTACATGACAAATAAGGGGATGAAGGTGATAAGATGAATGAAGACATGAATGGTTTATTAGAAGACCAAGAAGAAGATACACAGAAAGGCAAATTCCTTACTTTCTCTCTTGGAGAAGAAAACTATGGGATTGACATCATGTATGTGACGGAAATCATCGGTATTCAACCCATTACGGTTGTGCCGGAATTGCCGAATTTTGTCAAAGGTATCATCAATTTAAGAGGTAAAATCATAGCGGTTATGGATGCTAGATTGAAGTTTAACAAGATGCCAAAAGACTATAATGACAGAACCTGTATCATTGTCATTGATATAGCACAATTATCCATTGGTATTATTGTTGACGCTGTCGCAGAAGTTATTAATATTGGTGATGATAATATTGTGCCACCGCCCAATCTAAATTCGGGTGGGAGAAAATATATTAAGAGTGTAGGTAAAAGTGATGACAAAGTCATATTGATACTGGATTGTGAAAAACTATTGGATGAGCAAGAAATAGACGAGCTAAAAAGCTCGAATGACTAGGAGGATTTAAAATATGAAGTGGTATTATAACCTAAAAATAGGCGTCAAATTGATTATAGGTTTTGTTTTAGTAGCTGTTATAGCTGGCGCAATAGGTGTGGTTGGCTATATCGGTCTTAACGAAGTTGGAGTAGTTAGACTTCCTAGTGTTCAGTATCTATTAGAAATCGAAAAAAGCTATATTGAAATTCAAGCACATGAAAACAATTTGTTGAATCCTAAACTAACATATGAAGAAAAACAAAAAAATTACCAGGAAATTGAGATGAGTAAAGCTAATTTTAATAAGTACTGGGATTTGTTTCTAGAGTTACCGATGACAGAAGAAGAGGAAGCTAAATGGGCGCATATTGAGACTGGGTACGCTACATGGCTAGAAGGTCACGAACGATTTATGACATTGTCAAATCAAATAGATTCGCTTGGTATTGATAATCCCCAAGAAGTTAGCAAGGAAATAGCATTAAGACAAAGAGACCATATGAACTGGATATGGATGCTCTCCGAGTCCATAGAAAAAACTGTTGGATTTGAAGGTGGACTTGAAGCAGATGAATGTGCTTTAGGACATTGGCTTGGGTCATATGATACAAGAAGTGGAGAATTATCAAGTTTGATGGAAGAGATACAAATTCCCCATCAAAAAGTGCATGAAAGTGGCAAAACAATAAATGCAATAATAACAGGAGCAGCCGAAGATAAACAAGCCCAAGCTAGGAACATATACGATACTGTAACTGTAGTCAATATGGAAGCCACGCTAGATGTATTAGCTAGAATGTCAGAACTGGTTGGAACTTCAGATCGATTGTTTGATGAAATGTTGGTATTGGCTATGGGTGAAAATGAGACAAATGCTGGTAATCTAATGGTTAATTTGGAAGAAATGGTTGCACTAAATGTAACGATTGCTCATGATGCAGTGGTCAAATCGAATATGATGATTATTATGTTTACATTCATAGGTGTTGCTATTTCTATATTACTTGGATGGTTTATATCTAACATTATCAAAAAGCCAATTAACAAAATGGTAATTGCAGCCAAAAGAATTGCAGATGGAGATCTGGATGTGGATATCCAAGTAGAGTCCAAGGATGAGATTGGCATACTAGCAGGCACATTCCTAAGAATGACAAATAACATTAATGAGGTTATGACCAACATTAATTCTGCTTCTGAACAAGTGGCATCCGGATCTAGACAGGTATCAGATTCCAGCATGTCCTTGTCACAAGGCGCAACAGAACAAGCAAGTTCGGTAGAAGAATTAACAGCTTCCATTGAAGAGATTGCTGCTCAGACCAGACAAAATGCCGCCAATGCAGAAAAAGCTAAAGAAATATCCTCGTCTGCTCAAAAATATGCAGAAAAAGGGAACGCACAGATGGCAGGTATGGTCAAAGCTATGGAAGGCATCAATGATTCGTCTAATAATATATCCAAGATTATTAAAGTTATAGATGATATAGCTTTCCAAACCAACATATTAGCTCTAAATGCTGCAGTTGAAGCGGCAAGAGCCGGTCAACACGGAAAAGGATTTGCCGTAGTGGCAGAAGAAGTCAGAAATCTAGCTGCCCGTTCAGCCAATGCAGCCAAAGAAACCACAGCAATGATTGAAGGTTCTATCAAAGAGGTAGAAGGTGGCACTAAGCTTGCCAATGAAACAGCAGAGGCATTGAACATGATTGTTGAAGGTGTATCAAAATCAGCAGAACTGGTTGGAGAGATTGCTGTGGCATCGAATGAGCAAGCCCTTGGTGTTGAACAGATTAATCAAGGCATCATGCAAATATCCGATGTGGTTCAAACCACAAGTGCGACAGCAGAGGAAACAGCTGCAGCCAGCGAAGAACTATCCGGTCAAGCTGATATGCTTAAGTCACAAGTAGCTAACTTTAAGCTAAAGCACACTAAAGCCAAGTATAATCAAGACCATGAAGAAGTGCATCCAGATGTGCTAAAGATGCTGGAAGATATGAAGCATAATGAAGGTAGTGGACCCAAGAGGCAGAGCAAAAAAATATCTCTAAGTGATACAGATTTTGATAAATACTAGTCATTATTATTTGTGAAGGGAGACATGTCTCCCTTCTATAAGTGGGTGTTGAGATGATACAGATTACAGAAGATGAGTTTAGGCTCATTACAGACTTTATTAAAGAGCATAGCGGTATTCATCTGAGAGATGAGAAAAAGGCAATGCTTGTTGGGCGACTGGGTAGTATTGTCAGAGACCATAATTTAAACAGCTTTATGTCCTATTATCAGTTACTTAAGCATGACTCAGAAGGTAAAGAACTGAGTCGTTTGATTGATAAGATTACAACCAACCATACCTACTTTATGCGTGAACCGGAACATTTTAGTTTTCTCACCCAAGAAGTATTACCATATATGAATAGGACTATAAAAGACAAAGATCTACGGGTTTGGTGTGCTGCAGCATCATCAGGAGAAGAACCCTATACCCTGGCGATACTCCTAGCAGATTATTTTAAGAATCTTGCCGTATCATGGGATAAAAAATTACTGGCAACAGATCTCTCTTTAAGTGTACTAGAAGAAGCCAAAAAAGGGATTTATACAAAAGAAAAACTAAGTGCCTTACCAAAAATCTGGGTACTTAATTATTTCGATAAAATCAATGACCAGCAGTATCAGGTTAAGGAAAGTCTAAAAAATGAAGTCATCTATCGAAGGTTCAACCTTCTTGAGCCTCAATTCCCTTTTAAGAAAAAGTTTCATATAATATTCTGCCGTAACGTTATGATTTACTTTGATCATAAGACAAAAGCGGAACTCATAAACAAATTATACGATGCCCTAGAACCTGGTGGCTATTTATTTATCGGACATTCTGAATCTATAAGTAGGGAGACCACTAAGTTCAAGTATATTAAGCCGGCAGTCTATAGAAAAGTATAAGGGGGTAAGTAGGATGGCTATTAAAGTATTGATTGTTGACGACAGTCGCGTTTTTAGGGAAATACTATCAAGAGGTATCATGGTGGACCCTACGATAACAGTTGTTGCTACGGCTGTAGATCCTTATGATGCAGTCGATAAGATTCTTGAGTTTGAACCGGATGTGGTTACGTGTGATATTGAGATGCCTAAGATGAACGGTATAGAATTTATCAAGCGCTTGATGCCCCAGTATCCTGTTCCGGTTATTGTTGTGAGTGCTGTAAGCAATAAAGTCTTTGATGCTATGAATGCAGGTGCTGTTGAATTTGTTTCCAAGCCAAGCGCTCAGTCACCGGAAAGTGTTCAAGACTTTATATTGGCGGTAATTAACAAGATCAAAGCAGCATTTAACGCTACGGTTATAATTGACGAAAAGCCGATTAACATAGAAAAGAACCGACATCAAGTTATTAAACAATTTGACTTAATCGGGATTGGTGCTTCTACCGGTGGTACGGAAGCCATATTCAAGTTACTTAAACAATTACCTGAGGAATTACCGGGCATCGTAGTAGTACAGCATATACCACCGATTTTTTCAGCAATGTATGCTGAACGGTTGAATCAACAAACGCACTTTACGGTGAAAGAAGCAGCAAACAATGATATCATTAAGAGAAACCATGTATATGTAGCACCAGGTGATCAACATGTACAAGTTAGAAAAGTGGATGGTACTTACGTTCTTAGGGTGTTTGCCGGTAATAAGGTTAGTGGGCACTGTCCCTCAGTGGATGTATTGTTTTCATCTATGGCCGAGGAAGCTAAGGAAAGAGCTATGGGTGTTCTGTTAACCGGAATGGGTTATGATGGTGCAAAAGGTATAACAACTATGAAAAGGAAGGGTGCCATCACCATTGGTCAAGACGAAGCTTCAAGTGTGGTCTATGGCATGCCTAAAGTAGCCTATGAATTAAATGGCATAACAAAGCAGACGTCTTTAGATCTAATGGGTCATTATATGATGAAATACTTGAGGTGACTTATGTTAAATGTGGGTATTGGTGAATATAGAGTATCTAATAATCAAAGTGAGATTATGATAACACATGCGCTTGGTTCCTGTGTTGCACTTATTATCCATTGCAATCATACAAATCATACAGCGATGGCCCATATAGTCCTACCGGAAAATTCAAGTATAAGAAATAGGGCTCTATACAAGATGAAGCCGGGTTATTTTGCGTCAGATATTGTACCGGTAATGGTAAACTATTTTCTGAATGAATTAGGTTGTAAGAAAAGTCAATTAGAAGTGCATCTTATTGGCGGAGCAGTATCCGGTCTGCCGACGGATCAATTTTTAGTCGGACAAAAAAACAAAGCAATGGTTAGACATTTGGTCAGTACTTATGGATTAAAAATTGATGATTCAGAAACAGGCAAGCGTTATAGCCGAACCGTTACAGTTAAGGTATCAAACGGCCATATTCATGTTAAACGGCAAAATATGATATTATAGGTGATAAATATGAAAAAAAATATGGATTATTATAACATTTTGGAAGCCCTGGGAGACGGTGTCATTACGGTTAATGAACACAATGAGATTGAATACATTAATAAAAAGGCTATTGAAGTCATTGGTAATCAACCAGAACCTATGGATGACATAGCTCGGTTCTTTCGAGTTAAAACAGATGAAAAAGGTGAAATCATCAAGAACATCATTGATGAAGTCAAAGCATCAGGTATTACAAGAGGGCTAGAAAGAGGCGCATATATTATGGTGCCCAATGTAGGGAAGCGGTATATGTCGGCAAGTATTACACGTATACAGGTTCAGAATCTTTATCAGGTAGTACTTAGTATTCGAGATGTTACTAATTTAATCCAGTTAGAAAATGAGCATATCGAACAAAAGAATAATTTAGAAATTATCAATGACGCCTTGCCTTTAGGCTTAGTTGTGGTGGATGAGGATAGAAAAGTGATCAAGATTAACCGCTATATCTCACATAACTTTGATGTGAAACAAGCACAGGCTGGTGAAGCATTACTCGGGAACTTATTGAGATGTTCAAATGCCAAGGACAAATTATGTGGATTAAGTGAAGGATGTGCTGACTGTAAAATGAGACAAAGTGTTCATGCATTATATGAAGACAGTCAAGATTATCTTTCTAACAGGTTACAGTTTAAGCATACTATTTTTGATAAAAATATCTATAGAGATTATCAACTGGGATTTGTGAAAATCATGAGTCATGATGAAATACAGACCTTGATTATTATTCAAGATATAACAGAGCAAGTCAACTATGAAAAAAGGATAAAAAAAGCTAAAGATGATGCAATTGAAGCCAATCGACTAAAAAGCGAATTCTTATCGAATATGAGTCATGAAATTCGGACACCTTTAAACGGTATCATAGGAATGGTGGACCTTACAAGACGTTACCTAACAGATCCGTCATTAATTGAGAACCTTGATATTGCCAAATCTTCTAGTATGAATCTGTTAAATATTATCAACAGTATCTTAGATATTTCTAAAATTGAAGCAGGTAAATTGACATTATTTAAAAAACCTTTTTGCATAGATCGACTTTTTGAAGAAGTTTATAAAGAAAATCTCTTTAAAGCTCAGGAGAAGAACATTGATTTTAATCTACAAATATGTCCCACCGCCATGGGAAGGGTTATTGGAGACAGAATTAGACTTAAGCAAGTACTGACGAATCTCGTGGATAATGCTATCAAATTTACAGATGTAGGTGAGGTCATGATGCATTATTGTTTTTCTATGATTGGGAGCAACAAACTGGAATTACGCGTACATGTAAAAGATACCGGTATTGGCATTAGTGAAGACTTCAAGGCGAATTTATTTGAGAGCTTCACGCAAGCCGATGGTTCTTACACACGGAAAAAAGGTGGTACTGGTCTTGGTTTAACCATTTCTAAGAAAATAATTAGACTTTTTGGCGGCAACTTAACGGTTAAATCAGAAGAAGGCATGGGTTCAGATTTCTACTTTAGTATCCCTCTAGACGTTGAGACAGAATCAGGACAGGAAATAGAAGCTTATTATAGAAGATTAGATACCCTGTATGAGCCTTTTTATAAGCAGGAACTATCCGAGACTCAACATAAAAAGGGAAGGATTTTGGTCATTGAAGATGATGAGATTAATCGTAGAATCATTTCTAAACAGCTGGTATTAGATGGACATACCGTTGATGTAGCGGAAAATGGGAAAATAGGCGTGAATGAAGTAGAAAAAAATCTTGCTTATGATGTGATTTTTATGGATATTCAGATGCCGGTGATGAGTGGGCTTGAGGCTGTTGATATTATTCGGAGAAGCGATAAAGGCAGAAAAGCAACCATTATTGCTTTGACAGCACTAGCATTAAAAGAAGATCGGGATGTAATTATGAAGCATAACTTTGACTTATATATTACGAAACCCATACAGTTACAGAAAATATCTGAAATGGTTCATGCACTCATGGATGGTGATAAAAGAATACTTCATGACGTGCGGTACAATGAAGCATTAGTCATCATGCATGATGATGTCAAGACAGAACGCGTCAGTACGGTAGAAACAATACTAGAAAAGATTAGATATCTCTATAAGGAGAAAGATAGTAATGAAATAACCGCTCAAGCTCAGAAATTGGTTGATTATTTTGAAAGAAGTGGACAAGATGAATTAAGAATATTGGCTTTTAAGCTGGTGATGGCAACACGCAAAGAAAAATGGGATAATATTTTAGATTTTGTAGAAAAAATAGCTTTAGATTTGACTTAAACTGTAGTAAAGTGTAGATAGATTAGATAAAAAATGAATGCTGGGGAGTGACTGAGTTGAGAATACTTATAGCAGAAGACGATGTGGTGAGCAGAAAACTTATGTGGAAGATCTTGTCCGATTATGGGGACTGTGATTTGGTTATTAACGGCCTTGAGGCTATCGATGCTTTTCTATTAGCCTTAAAAGACAAAGAGCCCTATGATATGATTTTCTTGGATATCATGATGCCCAAGGTAGATGGTGTAAAAGTATTAAAAACCATTCGAGACTTGGAGATGCAAAATCAAATCAACAATCCTGTTAAAATCATTATGACAACTGCTCTTGGTGAGACGGAAGTCGTGGATGATGCATTTACTAAAGGGGCTAATGCTTATGCAACCAAACCGTTGGATATTGAGAAGCTTATTGAAGTCATTAAGAACCTACAATTGACACGTTAAGCTAAGGTACACTATCAAACATAGAAAAGGAGTCTAATAATGAACATAAATGTTGCTTATTATGATTCGCCCATTGGTTTAATCATGATAGAAGCAAAAAATGAAAATATTATAAGGGTATCATTTGTAGATATTGCAACGCTATCTGAGAATGCTAGCCCCATACTTGAAAAAGCAAAAAAACAAATGGCTGAATATTTTGAAGGTAAAAGAAAAGAATTTGATTTACAGATGGCTTTTGAGGGCACACAATTTGAAAAAAAAGTTTTTAAGGCACTAACAGAGGTTGAATATGGTAAAGTGGCCACATATAAAGACATAGCTATAAAAGTAGGTCATAACAAGGCGTACCGTGCCATAGGAGGCACCAATCATAAGAACAAACTGGCAATCATAGTGCCTTGTCACCGAATTATTGGCAGTAATGGTAAGATGACGGGTTATGCAAGCGGTATCTGGCGCAAAACTTGGCTCCTTGACCATGAAAAGAAAAATAGTACTGATTAGTCAATTTAAAATATCCAAGCTTATTCAAGCTGATGGATATTTTTTTTGTATAAGAAAATCAGGTAAAGTTACCTTGATGGAGCTTGATTTGTTGAAAATCATCCATCTGGGACCTATGAACTTATAATAATTTATGCTATAATTAATTAAATCTATAGTGCTTTAGACGCATTTTTTAGGCTTAAGCACCATAGAGGGATAATCAGTAAACCAGCTTGAGGGAGGGTTATATGTTTAAAAAGCAATTACGGTCATTTATTGGAATACTGCTACTGTTGGTTATGACAACAACAATTGCATTTGGAAATGAAGCGATACCAAGCAATTGGGCTAAAGATGAGGTTGATGAGGCGATGACCCATGGACTGATTCATGAGAGTTTAAGGAAAGGCTATAAAGGGCCCATTAGACGTTATGAATATGTCTTATTAGCATTATCTATAGTTGAAAAAACAGGTAGAGATATTGAACTAGAATCAGAGTATGCTTTTTCGGACATCTTAGGCCATCCCTATGAGCAAGAGATACTTAAAGCCTACAGTTTTAAGATTATTGACGGTTATGGTAACGGACTATTTAAGCCGGATGCCTATATTACACGGCAAGAGGTTGCAAGTCTTGTATACAAACTTATGAATGCGTTGGGCCTTGACGATGACGCCCTCATTCAATTAGGTACCCAATATTCTGACGGCAATCATATCAGTGGTTGGGCGAAAAAAGCCGTCGATTATTGTTATCAGAACAACATCATGAAAGGTGTCGGTAAGGATCACACAGGACTTGATATTATACGACCTTTAGGCACAACAACTCTAGAAGAGGCCATCTTACTTATGTACCGACTGGCTAATCAGAAAGAAATAGTCAACGCACCTTCTATTGGTCAAATCACGATTGATGAAAACAACACGAATAGTACGGTTGATAAAGAAGCCGGAGAGGCCTTTGATCTTACTTATTTTTCAAGATATTTCTCTTTAGAAGCTGCAACACTACTATTAGAGCTAGAAGATTCGGAGAATATTCGTATTATTGATGTATCAGATAAATCAGCATTACTTAGTATAGGGTCAAATAATACAATTTACTTGGTTAAAGACTCAAGAGGTATTATATTAGAACTTAACAGTTATACGAACATAGATACATCTGTGGAGACTTTGTTCAAACAATTACTTAACGTAATCAATGGTAATGACTTCGTTGTAGACAGATTAGAAGAAGGCCTTAAAGAACTAAAAAATGATGGAATACGATTCGAAGAACGTATTGGTGATAACTATCAAATTATGGGATATCTGGATGACACCATGGATGATGTTTATATTGTCAAGTTCCATGATGTGGCACGATGAAAAGAAGGAGGGCTATAATGACAAAAATAAATTTTAAATCATGGATCAGTATGCTTTTGATAATGGTAATGGTCATCAGTATGGGTGTATCGGTGCAGGCAGATACCGTTGATTACGAAGCACCGATTTTTATGAACAAAATGATTGTCGACAATAAGACACAAGTATTAGTCAATGATACTTTTCAAGTCAGCTATAGGTTTCAACCTCAAGATATTCCTGTAGATACCCTTTTGCCGGAAGATTATAATACACCTAAAGATATAATTTTGATTATTGATACTTCAGGAAGTATGGCTTGGGATGTAAACGGGAATTCAATCAGTCAGTCTAGATATTGGAGTGATTATGAAGTTATAACAGAATCAGAATACAGAGAAAATAACAATGCTTATAATAAAGTTGCCAATGAAGTTGGTCAAAATGACCCTTGGGATGAAAGAGTATCACAATGGTATTGGGTTAGAGATGGATGGAGTTGGACAAGAGTCTGGACATACACCTATTATCAATATACCTATTATCAGCGATATTGGATAAACACAGCAGCAACTTCTAGAATGGATTTGGCTAAGAATTCAGCAAAAAACTTTCTAAAACAATTAAAAGATGCACCTAATACCAATGTTGGTATTATTGAATACAATTCAGATACTTCCGTTAAGTACAGAAATAATAGCATGTTACTACCCATAGACAATTCAACGAATTATAACTTCTTGGTTTCGGCGGTCAACGATCTAAGTGCTGGTGGTGGAACTAATATTGGTTTGGGTATGTACGAAGGATTCAAGTCTTTGAATACAAATACAGATTCAGAGAAATATTTTATATTTTTAACGGACGGTGTGCCAACCTATTATTCATACTATGATCAAGATAATGATGGAAAAAAAGACAATAACGAATCCTACTATAATTATGAAAATGGATCACGATTAAAAAGAGGTGGAACCGGTAGTAGTGATAATGATGGTCTAGCCCTTAATTATGGTAAAAATATCGGAAGACTTATAAAGGGTAGTAGCCGTGCTATTCAAAGCTATTTTATAGCTTTTGCCGATGATGATGCGGGCAATACCCTAAAAGCGATATCGGATGAAGCAAATGGCACCTATAAAAAAGCCTTATCAGGTAATGCATTGGAAGATATTTATTCTGAATTAGGCGAGCAAATTAGCAGCGATTTCTCACTTAAAAATGTCTACTTTGAAGAAACCTTTAATGACGCTTTTGAGATTGTAAGTTATCCTTCTTCCATGGAAAAAGTGAGTCAGACAGTAAAAGGCGAGTTTGGTAGTATCAATTATAATCTTAATGCGGCTGGGACACATTTCGTAGCCAGTCCTATGGAATTCACCATAACACTTAAGGCAAAGACAGCAGGTGCTTATGTTATTGGTGAAGGACAGCAATCCTTTATTCGCTATAAGGATCTAGATGATGTCGTTAAGATTAAAGAGTTTGCAGATATTGATATGATTGTAACTGAAACTCAAGCACCTGTTATGAATGTGAACTTGTCCAATACGAAGGAGCATCAATCCAACTACATATTAACCATAAATATTAATGAAGATGCGAGGCTCCAAGTATATGATGTAAATGATACGGTCTTATTCTCATTTGCAGGGTTACAAGGTGATAATAAGTTAGATATGACAAAAGACCAGTTAATAGGAAACTATCTCAAAGTGCGAGCGACGGATGTATATGGCAATGTGACCAACGAAACGGTACCTATCATTACAGTTACATCAATCCAGAGTCAAGTGCATTCTGAGTTAGTACTACAAACTCAAATCAACAGTACCGTTACTAAAATCGATCTAAACGAGGCGACAGTTGCAACGGGTAAGTTTACGGATGCACTTGGTCAATATAGGCAGAACCTTACTTTAGAAGAAGGTAGTAATCTTATTGAAATCGGTGTCGAGAATGCTTTCGGAAACACAGGTAATCTATATCATGATAAGAGCATTGAAGCAGATAATGCTCCACCGATCATAAAATACGATCATATGAAAGGTTTTATATTAAATGGTGCTGCTATGCCGGTTTATGTTGAAACCAATGGAACAGGTTCTAGGATTGTAGAGACACATTATATGAAACTGACAAGTGGTGCTACCAGTGCGACGATAGCTGACTTTAGTCATTTGATCGGAACCAGTCAAGGCTTAATGATAGAAATGACAGAAGATGAGATTGATGCTATTGCAGTGTTTGCACCAAATAAGAACGATGATGAACACCTTCATGAAAGGTTCAATGTAACAGAAAACGGTTATTATGCTGTATATGCAAGAGATGAAGGTGGCAACGAGGCAGTTATCGTTATAAGAATTAATAACAGGATGGATGAATTGCCAAATCTATTGTAAAAGCATCGTAGAACAAATCAATAAGTTTCGTAGTATAATTAAAAGAGTAGCAATGATGTGAAATCTTGCTACTCTTTTATGTCGAACATACATAACTTCTCCTTGAAGTCGATTCATGATATAATAAAAAAAGAGATAAAATAATAAACGGTTAAGTTGTTAAACCATATAGTTTTGACAACTTAACCCTAAATATAATTAAAGGTGTGACGCTATGAGTGATTCTATTCGACTTAATAAATATATCAGTGAATCCGGTATATGTTCGAGAAGAGAAGCAGACAAGTTGATTCAAAGAGGCCTTGTAACGATAAATGGATATCTTGCCCAGGTAGGATCAAAAGTGGAATTTGAGGATATCGTTGCCGTGGAAGGCAAAGTGGTAAAACCAAAAGTACAAAGAATATATATGGCTTTTAACAAGCCGGTGGGTGTGACATGTACCACAGATTTTAAAGATTCTACAAATATAGTGGAATATATTGGGTATAAAGAACGGATATTTCCCATTGGCCGTTTAGATAAAATGTCTGAAGGATTAATTTTTATGACCAATGATGGTGATATTGTCAATAAAATCTTAAGATCGGGTAACCGCCACGAAAAAGAATATGTCGTAACCGTTGACAAGCCGATTACAGATGAATTTATCAGAAAAATGGAACGTGGTGTACCTATTCTTAAAACAAAGACCAAGCCGTGTAAAATAGAACGTATCGGAAAAAATAGGTTTAAGATCATTTTGGTTCAAGGATTAAATCGTCAAATCAGGCGTATGTGTGAGGTTTTCGGCTATACGGTGATTAAGCTTAAACGTATAAGAATCATGAATATAGAGCTTAGAGGTATTGAGCCGGGACAGTGGCGCTATCTAAATAAAGCAGAGATTAGAGAAATCGATCGACTCATAAGCCATTCCAGTAAGACGGAAGAGGCTTCATTTACGAAATAAGTACAACAATGGCAAAGTTTCATGAAAAGAGTTGGGGAAAATCTTATGAACGAAAAGATGCTAAAATCAATATACCGTTATGATAAAAAGGAGAAAACCTATCATATAGATGTACATCTTGATAATTATCGGGATGTATACAGTGAATGGGACTATTCACCTTTTGTGAATAGAGATATGGATGAGGACTTGCTAGAATATCTTATGTCTTGCTCTTATGAAATACCAATGAAAAAGAATTTGGATATCAACTTTTTCTTGTTAAAAACATTACATGATACCAGTCGTGAAAAGAGAAGTATTGAAGGTATACATAATTATTTTGGGTATCGGATTCGTCAAGTGAAAACGCAACGGTTTCGGCAGATGAGGAACACCCTTACCTTCTTTGTAATAGGTGTGATACTGTTGATATTTGCTGTTTTTTCGACCAGCCTCATTAAGAATCCGATTTTAGAACAATTGCTATCAGAAGGCTTATATATTGGTGCGTGGGTGGCTATGTGGGAGATGTTTTCCATCTGGTTTTTTCACATCAATGGTTTGAATTATAAGATCAAACATTACTTGCGGCTTAAGTCCAGTAATATCTATTATCAGTATGTAGACAAGTAAAATGATTGTCGAAAAAGGGAGGTAAGCTTGTGGAAGGTAGTAAAAGAGATGAGATTCAAATCGGTATGACGGTAATGATTGTGCAGAAACAGGATCAACGCAGTGGTCAGTTGACAGAAGGTGTGGTAAAGAAAATATTGACCAACTCTAAAAATCATCCTCATGGGATTAAAGTCATGTTAGAGGATGGTATCGTCGGTAGGGTTAAGACAATTGTTCATTAGAAATCATTAGGGACAGGTGAGGGATGAATTACAAAAAGAACAAAAAGAACTAAACTGACCGTAATATTGACAAATAAATGTCAAACTTGTATATTTAGTGAAGTGATTAAATTGGATAGGAGCGAAAAAAATGGGAAATGAAAAACACATAGTGGTTTTAGGTGCAGGCTATGGTGGTATACTTACTGCAAAAAAGCTTGCAAGGAAATTCAAGAAAAAAGAAGATATAAAAATTACCTTAATTGACAAAAATACATACCATACGATGCTAACGGAGTTGCATGAGGTTGCTGCCGGTCGTGTGCCGGAAGAATCCATACGTATTGACCTAGATAAGATTTTTGAAGGTCGTAATGTCGATGTGGTATTGGATGAAATTAAAAATATCGATTTTGAAAAGAAAGAATTAACGGGTGATTTAAACACATACGCCTATGACTACTTAGTACTGGGTACAGGTTCAAAACCTACTTTCTATGGCTGTAAAGGGGCAGAGGAAAATGCTTTGACTTTATGGTCTTATGAAGATGCGCTAAAGATTAAGTATCATATCTTAGAAGCTTTTGGTAAAGCAAGTGTAGAGAAAACGCCGGATAAAAGAGCACATCTTCTGACTTTTGTTGTCGTAGGCTGTGGGTTTACAGGCATAGAGATGATAGGTGAATTAGCTGAATGGACGGATAAATTATGTTTTAACTTCAATATTCCTAGGGAAGAAGTTAAACTCATGGTTGTCGACTTGTTACCGAGAGTACTACCTATGTTTAAAGACAAATTAATCCATAAAACAGAAAAACGTTTGGAAAAATTAGGTGTTGAGGTTTTAACCCGTTCCAATATCATCGAAGTGAATAAAAACAGTATTAGTATAGAAGGCAAAGAGCCTATTCCAACTTATACCACCATTTGGGCTGCAGGTGTTGAAGGCAGTGACTTGATGGGGACTTTGAAAAAAGAACACTTTAGTAAAGGACCAAGAAATCGCGTTCAGACCGATCAATACCTAAGATCTGAAAGTCATGATGATGTTTTTGTAGTTGGTGACAACATCTTCTTTATTCCGGAAGGGGAAGAACAACCTGTTCCACAGATGGTTGAAAATGCAGAGCATTCATCTGCTTTGGTTGCCGGGAATATTATTGCTACGATCAAAAAAGAGCCTCTGAAACCATACAAACCCAAGTTTCATGGTGCTATGGTAAGTATCGGTGGCAAATATGGTGTGGCTCAAGTAGGTACACCTAAGAATCAAATGGTTTATTCAGGATTCCTTGCGATGTTGATTAAGCATATGATTAATATGGTATATTTTTTACAAGTATCTGGGTTTAACAAAGCATGGACTTATATGATGCATGAATTCTTCCATGTTGAAGATCGACGTAGCTTTTTGGGTGGACATTTTTCTAAAAGATCACCTAACTTCTTCTTGGTACCACTTAGATTATTTCTCGGATTAAAATGGTTGTTAGAAGGTCTTGCAAAGCTACCTAGAATCATGGAGAATCCGAATGATATTTTCTTAATACCAGCGAAATTACCGACTTCAGGAGCGTCCGAAGAATGGGTTGAAGAAGCAACAGAAGTGATCGTATGGACAACATCGTTACCTTTACCACAATTTGTTGAAGATATCGTGAGTTGGATGCTGAACTTAAGTCATGGTGCAGCCCTTCCGGTTCCGGAATTTGTAACGAACATGGTCGATGCCTCGATGGATATGGTATTCTATACTTCCACCGGTGACTTCACAGCAATGGCTTCGATTTTCCAAACAGGTATGGTCCTAGGAGAAATCGCAGTTGGTGGTGCCTTGATTATTGGTTTGTTTACAGCATTGGCATCCATCGGTTCCATTATTATGGGCATTATGATTTGGTCTTCTAACATGGCACCTGTTGAGATGTTATGGTATCTTGCAGCAGGATTTGCATTAATTGGTGGTAGTGGTAGTACATTTGGTCTTGACTATTATGTTTTACCTTTCTTAAAGAAACAATGGATGAAATTAAAAGTTGTCAAAAAGTGGTATTTATTCACGTGAAAGAATAATTAGAGAAACTTAGTTGAGTCCTATAACCAATAATGATACAATGCTTAGGTGGGATGTTGGCAGATGCTTACATCCCAATCTATAGCGGTTCCTTTATACATGTAAGTGATGGTTTCAAAACTATAACTCAAAACTATAACCCAAAATGATAAACCAAGTGGTGATAATATGAATACAAAAATAACAGAGGCATCCTTTTTGTTACAACTTGAAAAAGTAAAAGAGAATATGAAGTCTCAAACGGCTTCAGGAGATGCCGTTTTAGATGGCTCTCTTGACTATTTAATGGCAACAGGCGGGAAAATGCTAAGACCTACATTTCTCTTGATTGGAAGCAGAATGGGTAAGTCTTATATGGAACGAGAATCTGAGATTATCAAATTGGCTACAGCCATAGAAACCATACATCTAGCAACTCTGATTCATGATGATATCATTGATGAAGCAACCATGCGTAGAGGAAGAGCTTCAATTCAAGGCAAATACGGTCAATCCTATGCGGTCTATATGGGTGACTATCTGCTGAGTCAATGTTTTCTGATGCTGACCAATCTTAATCTGGAAAAATCTCTCGCAATTAATCTTGCTAAGGTTGTTACCAGAATTTGCCTAGGTGATATGAAACAAAATCAGCTGCGCTATGATGTAAAGATAACGCCTTATAAATACATCAAAATGGTATCAGGAAAGACAGCTGCCTTATTCTCTGTAGCAATGAGCTCAGGGGCATATTATGCAGGTGCAGATGAAAAAGATGTTAAGATTCTTAGTCGAATCGGCTATGAGATTGGTATGGCTTTTCAACTTGTGGATGATCTTCTTGATTTTGAAGGGGATATAGCAACAGTTGGTAAGGAAGTCCAAGTGGATGTACGTCGTGGCTATTACAGCATGCCCATCATTTTTGCACTTCAAAATGATAATCCGTATTCAGAAAGACTTAAATTATTGTTGGGTCAAGACATGGATGATGACAGTATAGAAGAAATGTTTGAGATCGTAAGACTTTCAGGCGGCATTGAGCAAACAAGATCCTTAGCAAACAAGTACCATATGAGAGCTATGGCTTTATTGGAAAAGCTGCCTATCGGTGAGACAAGAACAATGCTTGAGAACATGATTCCTCCCTTATTGAGTCGGATGAGCTGACGGAAAAGGAAATGAGGTGCGTATGATGTGTGAAGGTAAAGTAAAAGGGTTAAGGGGCTATTTCTCTTTAACCTTTTTTCTCATAATTATGATCGTTTTAATGGTAGGTTGTTCGGAACGTGCACCGATTTATATACCCGGAACGTATATAAATGAGACAGAAGGGTATTACAGTACCCTAAGGGTTAGTGTAACAGTGGATCAAAGTCATATAACCCAAATTGAGATATTATCTCATGAGGAACCTGAATTATTGGCGAATGTTGTCTTTGAAGAACTACCGAAAGCCATTATGAAAAAAAACAATATAGATGTGGATGTTATATCCGGAGCAACCTATACCAGCGAAGCACTTATTGATGCTGTTAAAAAGGCCCTTGAACAAGCGAAGGTGGATGAGGAATAATGAAGCTACATTATAAAATAATGATTGTTGTAACAACGGCCATTATCCTGGTAATAGGTTTTATATCTCTTGTGGCGAATCATCAACTCAAAGCTTCTATGGAGCTTCATATGGGAAGTGCAGCGAGTGATATAGCAGTCGTTATAGCCAACCTACCGGATTTGGGGCAGATGTTGTCGGAAGAAAGAGAAGATGGGTCCATTCAAGGACTTATTGAAAACTTAAGAATTCTGACAAGATATCAATACATTATAATAATGGATATGGAAGGAAAACAATATGCCTATCCTTACGCAAGTGGTCTCTACAAACCCTATAAAAATGGCGGCGAAGAGGCTGTGTTAAATGAAGGTAAAGCTTACATATCAGCGGATAACAACCAACTTATTTCTGCAATAAGAGCTTTTCATCCCATATATTATGAAGATGAACAAGTGGGTGCCGTTCTTGTCGGATTGTTAACCGATGAGGTTCAAAAGGAAACAGAAGCCCAACGGGAAAATATTGAGTATGCATTGGTTATAGGTATGGCCCTCGGGGTTATTTTGGCTCTGTATCTTGCGATGGATATTAAAAAATCTATTTTCGGACTTGAACCTAAAGAAATCGCTCTTTTAGTAAGCGAACGTGAGTTGATCTTACACAGCATTGAAAAAGGCATTATTGCAATTGATCAAAATGGTGAGGTCCTTATATGTAATAGAAAATCTCAAATGATGTTAAATTTGCCAATGGATGATAAATGTTCCATCGACCATCTTTCACAAACACCTATCTATGATTATATGCTTGAAGCCATTCAATCTAAGTCGGATATTGTGAATGAACAGCTGTTTTTACCGAATCAAACAAGGATCTTAATTAGTTTATGTCTCATGCATGATAGCAGTAATCAAGTCATAGGGGCTGTTGCAAGTCTTGAAAATCTGACTCAAGTAAGGGCATTGGCCGAAGAATTGACAGATTATAGACATTTGGTGGATTCCTTAAGAGCCCAGAACCATGAATTTATGAATAAACTTCAAACGATATCCGGATTATTGCAATTAGGTGATCATGAGGAAGTTCTGGATTATATTGATACTTTAGCATCCAAAAACAGTAGGCTAAACCATCTCTTAAGTGAGCATATAAGAGATAATAAGATTGCTGGACTGTTACTGACCAAATATGCACTTTTTTCCGAGAACAAAATAGATTTTATCATCGATCAGGATTCATTTGTTGAGGGTTTGCCAGCTGAATTAAATGCAGAGGAAGCCTGTTCAATTATTGGGAATTTACTTGAAAATGCAATGGATGCGGTTGGTCAAGAAAAAGTGAAAAAAATTGTTATTTTTATTGATGCCAGTCAAGACCACTTTATTATGGAAATATACAATTCAGGTCCACCTGTGGAGGAAGATATTTTAGAAAGCATTTATGAAAAAGGATTTTCAACTAAAGGTGGCAATCGAGGCTATGGCTTATATTTGGTTAGAAATATTGTGGAAAATGCGGAAGGTATTATTGATTATATCTATGATGAAGGAGTGAGATGGTATGTCAACATCCCTAGAGATAAAAGTATTGATCGTTGAAGACGATTTGATGATTCAAAGAATACTAACGGAATTTCTAAAAAAAATAAGGGGTTATACTTTGGTTGGAGTAGCTTCTGATTACACAAGTGCAAAGCACTTTATTGAGTCTACAGCCATTGATTTTGTATTGTTGGATATCTATTTGCCCGGAGGTTTAGGGATAGATCTTCTGAAGTGGATTAGACAACAGGAGAGAGCTATTGATGCGCTTCTTATTACAGCAGATAATAGGTCTGAGACTCTAGAAAAGGCTATGCGTTATGGTGCTGTAGATTATTTAATAAAACCATTTAGGTTTAGTCGTTTTCAAGAGGCTTTGAAAAGATATCTGGTTAAGAAGGCACAACTTCATAATAAAATCATGATGGACCAAGAGAATATAGATCAATTAATGCATTTAAATCAGAATCCAATTTATGAAGAAGGTACGAATCAAACCTTTGAAAATATCATGAGTTTCTTACAAAAAAATTCAAATCAGAGCTATACATCCTCAGAGATTGCTAAAATCCTGGGTATTTCACGAATCACAGCAAGGAGGTATCTAGAAGAGATGGAAAACGACGGAATCGTGGTATTAGAACTTGCATATGGTGGTGTAGGACGACCCAAAAACCTTTACCGATTCGTAGGAGACCAGCTATGAAAAGTCAAGTATAAATTAGCTGGAAATTCTTTTTAATCGAATTCCTTAAAAAAGGGTAACTTTAATAAGACTCCCTATAAGGTAGTTTTCAAAATCAAATGATATTCGGGTTTTAATTAGTCGAGATTAAACTCGACTTCGTCAGTAAGCATCTTATAGATGACCCTGACAAGCTTACCGGCACAGTGACCTAAAGTGTTGTAGTGGTTTCGGCCTTCAGCTCTTTTAGTATCGTAATAAGCTTTAAATGTGTCGTTGTTACGAACAACATTGTTTGCAGCATTAATTAATGCATAACGTAAGGTTTTTGATCCTCGTTTTGACATACGTGTACGTTTGGCAACAAAGTTTCCAGACTGATAAACAGACGGATCTAACCCAGCATAAGCTAGAACTTTGCTAGCATTGGAGAAGCGTTTAATGTTACCAATTTCACCAAGAATCATTCCACCATTGACAAATCCAATGCCTGGAATGGTCATGATAAGTGAATCAAGTGAAAGCATAATTGATTGCATTTCCGATTCAACAGTTTTAACTGGCTATCTAATAACTCGATTTGCTCGATAGCATGAGTTATTTGAATAGATAAAGACCTGTCGCTGGATCCGACAGACTCCCTTGCAAGAACTCTTAATGCTTTAGCATGTTCTTTCTTGAAGTGGCCGTGGGAGGCTTTTAAAAGAAGAGCTGAAAGATGAGTCATATGCATGGAGGCAATAGCATCCGGAGTAGGAGCTTCTTTAAGAAGCTGATAACAGGCTTTCTGATGCAAACCTGATTTGAAGAAGTATTGGAGTTCAGGAAAACCTGATCCATATAAGAAGTTAGCTGAATTTTCAACCTAGTACGGTTTTAACCAGCTTCTGACGGAAACGTCCAAGATTCTTCAAATGCATAAGATCAATGTCTTCTACAGTGAGGAAACGATGATCATGCATCATAAGGGTTTTAGCGATAACAAAGGTATCAACTTTATCAGTCTTAGTCTTGCGAATGTTATTTTTCGCATAGATGAAGTCTGAAGTGGGTTGATGAGACAAACCTTAAAGTGTCTAGATACAAGAAATTCAATAAGGTTGTTGCCATAGTGAGCTGTTGATTCAAGACCAATGATGAGGTCACTCTTTTTAAAGGAACTAATTGAAGAGAGCAACAAATGGAAGCCATCACTGTCATTCGTAAATTTGAACGGCTCGAGAAGTACTTCACCATCAGAAGATATGGCTGCGGCGAAGTGGTTAAGTTTGGCGATATCAATGCCAAGATAGATCATGAGATTAAATCTCCTTTCGAATTATTGATACCATGACGTCCACCAGCGATTATCATTGTAGACTTGAATGAGATAAGTACTCTATACAAAATGTATGGCACATCCAGCTAATAAACAATTCAGATAAAGGTAGCGGCAATACACTCCTGTTAAGTAGTCTGTGCTACAGAAAAAAATCAAAGGTACCACAGTATCTGAATGTATTATAGTCACGAATAAAAAAGAAAGGAAAGTGTGATATTTACTTCTATAAATATCATACAAGGTAGAAATGAAAATTAGTTCTTTTCTTAAGCTTGTGGAGATACAGACCAAGGTGGCAAGCGTATTACCTTTTCTTACGGGGATAGCCTTTTGCTATTATAGGTATCAGGCATTTGATGCTTTAAGACTTGGACTGTTTTTTATGAGTATGTTATGTGTGGATATGGCAACAACAACCATTAATAATTATTGGGATTACAAAAAAGCAATCTTAAAAGAAGGCTTTAACTATGAAAGCCACAATGCTATTGTCAAAGATCAGCTTACAGAAAAGCAAGTCCAAATGACGATAGGTGGTTTATTATTTTTAGGCATTCTTTTTGGCACCGTTTTATTTCTTTTGACGGACTGGGTTGTATTGTTGATTGGAGTATTAGCCTTTGGAATCGGTATATTGTATTCTTATGGACCAGTACCTATCTCTCATACACCACTGGGTGAAGTCTTATCAGGAACGATGATGGGGGGATTTATATTTTTTATCGCTAATTATATTCAGATTTTTGAAAGAGGTTATATTAATTATTATATGGAGCAAAGGACCTTACATTTGGCGGTTAATATGAAAGAGATGTTTATCATTATTTTTATTGCACTGCCGCTCATATTTTTAATCGCTAATATTATGTTAGCCAATAATATATGTGATATGGATGATGATCTGATTAATAGACGTTATACATTGCCTGCCTATATCGGCAAGAAGCATGCAATTTCATTATTTGTTCTACTTATAGTTTTGTCCTATTTAGCCATATTCTTAAGTATCATAATGAAATGGTTGCCGATATCAACTTTGTTGGTTTTTCTAACTATTTTCCCGGTTTATAAAGGTACAAAAAAGTTTTTAAAAGAACAAGACAAATCTAAAACATTTGTCATCTCTGTTAAAAACTTTGTATTCATATCCGGTAGTTATATGGCTTCTATAATTCTAAGCATTATGATTTCTTTGTTAACATAGGCGATTTTGAGTATAAAATAATACATTAAGTTACGTAATAATATCAAATATTGAGATTAATGCAGAAAAAACGCAAAAAGACTTGCATTTTTTTCAAAATGCTTTATTATAAAGAAGAACCTTGTATTATTAGTAAATGAATCAAATTATAAAAATTATCAAGACCATGTACCATGTACAAGTTGATTTTGAATTTTTATTGAATGATGCAATTTTACCAAATGATAGTAAGGAAATAAAAATTCGGAGGTCACTAAAATGACAGGTACAGTAAAATGGTTTAACGCAGACAAAGGTTTTGGATTTATCACTACAGAAGATGGAAATGATGTGTTCGCACATTATTCACAAATTCAAAAAGACGGATTCAAATCATTAGAAGAAGGACAATCAGTTAACTTTGATGTAGTTGATGGCGCTAAAGGCCCTCAAGCAGAAAACATTACAGTAGCTTAATTAAACCTATCAAGACCTGAAGACTTGTCTTCAGGTCTTTTTTAATGATTTTTCAGGTAGATTGTTGTATATACGGGGTAGATAATATCAAAAAAAATCAAAAAAAGCTTGCAATTTCCAGGAAATACTATATGCTTATAGAGAACCTTGTATTATTTAAGTAAAAGAAGTATCCTTTGCAAATAAATCTTTAAAACCATATATGCCTTGATTTTGAATTTTTATTTTAAGATGTAATTTTACCACAATGATAATAAGGAAATAAAAATTCGGAGGTCATTAAAATGACAGGTACAGTAAAATGGTTTAACGCAGATAAAGGTTTTGGATTCATCACAACAGAAGCTGGTAATGATGTGTTCGCACATTATTCACAAATTCAAAAAGACGGATTCAAATCATTAGAAGAAGGACAAGCAGTTAACTTTGATGTAGCAGAAGGCGCTAAAGGCCCACAAGCTGAAAACATTACAGTAGCTTAATCTACTTAGATGATTACAAGATCTGGAGCCTTGCTCCAGGTCTTTTTCTTATTCTTTGGGACATAAATAATTTTAGAAATAGAAAGGGCAGTTATGGATTTTACTCTTGTTATTAGCCAAGTCATTATTTTGTTTTTTATTATGTTTCTAGGTTATGTGCTTAGAAGTAAAGGTATCATCACAGAAGAGGGTATTAAAAACTTCTCGTCCTTAATATTCTATGTGACCATGCCTGCAATGATTATAGCATCTCTTGGTAACACGGCATCTACAAAGCTATCAGATCTTTATGATATCGCCTTAGCGACTTTCATTACCTATGGGATACTTATTGGGATGGCGCCGGTTTTGGCAAAATTGGTAAAAGCACCACTTGGTAGCATAGGACTCTACAAATTCATGGCCATTTTTGGTAATGTGGGATTTATCGGTTTTCCGATGACAATAGCCCTTCTTGGTGAAGATGCTTTATTTATGGCTGCTATTTTTAATATTCCTTTTAACTTGCTGCTCTATACACTTGGTGTTTATTTTATACTATCTGATAAGAACAAAGACCATAAAATGGAGTGGTCCATTAAGCAGTTTATGAATCCGGGGATTATAGCAACAGTCATTGGCATTATTTCTTTTTTATCCGGATGGAAGCTTCCGGTTGTTGTCTTAAACATATCCGATGTGTTGGGGAGTATTACAACCCCTTTGGCAATGATTGTTGTAGGTGCCTCTTTATTCGGTGTTAAGATAAGAACCATTCTAAAAAATTATAGAATATTTGCACTTAGTGTAATCAGGATGATTCTGTTCCCTTTGGGCATTGGTTTTGTTTTATCCTCTATCGGATTGACAGGTTTTGGACTTTGGGTCCCGATTATATTATCCGGCATGCCTATTGGTACCAATACAGTCATTATGGCAAGACAATATGGTGGCAATACCCTAGAGGCTTCCGAGGCTGTATTTTTATCAACGCTTATGATGATTGCTACGATTCCAATACTGATTATAATTGTTGGACTATATTCTTAAATTAGGTTTAAACAAGATTATTAAAATGAGAAGGAGAAACTTATGAAAGACGTCATGGTAATATTTGATTTGGATGGTACACTTGTTGATTCAATAGAGGGTCTGGCTTATTCAATGAATCACGTGCTTGAGACAAATCAACTGGAAACGCATAAAACAGAAGCCTATTTTGATTTTTTGGGTGAAGGTATTGAAAGACTGGTTTTTAAGGCCTTACCGGAAACGCATAGAGATCCTAAAACAGTTTTAAGCTTTTATAATAAAATGTTAGTATCCTATCATGAATACTTTGATAAGGCATTAGAGGCTTATGACGGTATTTATGATATGCTGGATACATTTGTTGGAATGGACGTTAAGATGGCCATACATACCAATAAGAATGAGCGCATGGCCAAGATTATAGCAGAGCGTTATTTGGGGCAGTATAACTTTCTTAGGCTTATTGGTGATGACGGGGTAAGAAAAAAGAAACCGGACCACCAAGAAGTAATGGCGCTTCTTGATGACTATGGGATTATGAAGAATCGGTGTTTTTTTGTTGGTGATACGGAAATTGACGTTCAAACAGCACAAGCAGCCGGTGTTCCTATGATTGCCGTCACTTGGGGATTTAGAAAACCTGAAATACTAAAGGCGCTTAATCCAACCTATTTGGTGAATAAGCCGGAAGAAATTGTGAATATAGTAAAAAATGTAACAAGCTAACTTGAGAAAAATATATTCTTATGGCATAATGATAATGAGTTGTTGAGGGACAACTTTATTTTTCAGTCATGAGTATTAAAATAAGGGTGTATTTAGTGTGTCGAATTAATTTTTATTTACCATTAAGTACAGACGAAAAAAACTTAAAGGCTAGGGCCTAATAGTCGACTAAATTTTGAATGTATTTTGGAGGTAAGAATTATGAGAGTATCGAATCTGGTTAATATTGGACCGAAATTGGAGAGCTTGTTAAACGAAGTTGGCATTCATGAAGCAGAAAAGTTAAGAGAAATCGGAAGTGTTGAGGCAACTTATCTTTTATATCAAAAGGATAAGGATTGTATGGATAAGCTATTTGCCCTTGAGGGTGCCATACGCGGCGTCAGATGGCATAATATTCAGCATGAAGAAAAGATTAGGTTGAAACAATCCTTTGATGAAAGATGCATGAATATGAATGGGTGATGGCCGATATTTGCGGTGGAGCGTCCATAAAGTAATAAATGTTACGAATCACTGTATTTGAGTTGACAATGGAGGTGGTTTTATTTGAGAGAAATCGTCTATGTTTTTGGTCATAAGAACCCGGATACTGATTCAACTTGCTCTGCTATTGCATATGCAAATTTGAAGAATCAGATAGATTCAAGTCATGAATATGTACCGGTTCTACTGGGAGAACCGAATAAAGAAACTCAGTTTGTTTTAAAACAGGTTGGCCATGAGGTGCCAAAAGTAGTACAGCATTTGAAGCCACATGTAACAGACCTAGAAATCAATCAAGTTGGGTTTGTAAAAGAGGCAACTTCCATCAAATCAACATTAGAAACCATAATTACTCAAGTCGGACGTTCAATTCCTGTTGTAGGGGTCCATGAGCATTTGATAGGTGTTGTTTCTATTTCGGATATTTTACCATTGTATATGTCTATGGAGGGACAAAATTTCTTAAAAGATACAAGTACCCCTTATAGCAATCTTATGACAGAATTAACATTGACAACTTTTCATGGCAAAAAACCTACAGGCAACGTATCGGGTAGAATCATTTTATTTGATGATCTTCAAGATGAAGAAGTATTTGATGAAAAGGACATTCTGTTCTGTGATATTAAGACTTACAACAGAGGTAAGACAAAAGATATTGATGTTGGTGTTCTGGTTCTTGCAAATGTTCAAGATAAAGAGACCATCGGAATTGAACAGGATGAAACCAGAACAATATTAATAACAGATAAATCTCTATGTGCATTGTTGAAGGTCATTAATCAAACTGCACCTATAAAAAGTGTGGTTAAAAAAGATAATCTAGAGTATTTTTCAACTTATGAAACCATTGATGATGTTAAACGTAATATGTTGACCTCGAAATTTCGACGATTCCCTGTTGTAGATGAAAATGGTTTTATAAAAGGTATGATCTCAAAAGGTGATTTGTTTGAAACCAGACAGAAAAAAGCTATTTTGGTGGATCATAATGAAAAAGGACAATCTATTGATGGTATAGAGGACATTCATCTGATGGAAGTTATTGATCATCATCGGGTAGCGGATATACAGACTATGGGACCTTTGTATTTCAGAGTGGAGCCTGTTGGGTGTACGTCTACGATAGTCGCCAAAATTTATGATGAACAACACGTGAAGATAGATAAGAAAATGGCAAAAATAATGCTTAGTGCCATTTTATCAGATACATTGCTGTTTAAATCACCGACATCAACAGAAGTGGATGAAGCTACAGCCTATAAACTTGCTAAGATAGCAGGTGTAGATATTCAAATGTATGGTATGCAGCTCATCCATGCAGGTGCAGATCTTGAAGGCTTGACCGCTATGGAAATCTTGACCACAGACCTTAAGAGATTTACTTTCGGGGATAACAGAGTTATTATAGCTCAAACCAACACAAGTGACTTTGATGGCTTCTTCAAAGTATATGACGAAGTTTTACAGGCAATGCGTAATATGAGCGATGATCAAGAAGTGGATTTGGTCGTGCTTTTAGTAACGGACGTCGTTATGGGTGGGACAGAGCTCATAGCAGTGGGGCCGGCCAAATGGATTGTAGAACAAGCTTTTAAAGTTCAGTCAACAGAAAATAGTATATTCCTTCCCAATGTTTTTTCAAGGAAAAAACAAGTGGTACCGAATTTAATGAAAGCTGCGAAGTTATAGATGGAGTTAAGGTATAGACTAAAAAACGACGGACGCTTCAAGTTAAGATCTTGAAGCATCCGTCGTTTTCATTATATTATGGCAGTTAGTAATGCGTTTACTTACAATCAGTACGTTAAGAACAAATCAATGTCTTTCTTGATTAACTCAAGAGAAGCTCTAAAAAAATCAGGATTGTGGGCATCAACACCAACAATAGATAAAACGTCTTTGATATTATTTGAGCCGGTAGCTTTAAGAAGAGCGTCATACTTCGGTATGAAAGCTTCTTTGTCTTCTAGGTACATGGCATATAATCCTTTTGCAAACAATAAACCAAAAGCATAAGGAAAGTTATAAAAGTTATAATCAGCAGAATAATAGTGGGGTTTACAAACCCACATGTAAGGATGCAAGTAATCATGGTCTAAACCATCACCGTAAGCTTCTTTTTGTGCATGTAGCATCATGGATTTTAATTCCTCTACAGAGAGAGAAGCGTTGGTGCGTTGTTTGAAAAGCTCGGTTTCAAAAAGATAGCGACTATATATATCAACGATGACCTGGCAAGCACTCATGATTGCATTCTCAACAATAACAATGGCTTCATCTTGCGTAGCATGGTTTAAAGCTGCATTGTTAACGATGGTTTCACAAAAGATGGAGGCAGTTTCAGCAAGGGGCATCGGGTAGTCACTGTTGGTTTGGACTTCATCTTTGAGACATTCACCATGGTAACCATGGCCAAGTTCATGTGCCAAAGTGCTTACGTCGTTGAAATTATTGTTGAAATTTGCCATGATACGGCTTTCGGATACGCAATGAATATTGCTGCAAAAAGCACCAGAAGCCTTACCTTCTCTTGGGAAAGGGTCAACCCAATTCATATCAAAGGCACGCTTAGCATAATCTCCAAGAACAGGGCTGTAACTTGAAAAATTTGTAATAATGAATGCTTGTGCTTCTTCATAGGTGTACGTCATATGGACATTCCCAATTGGGGCAAATAAATCATAAAAGGGCAATCCTTTCTCATGACCGAGCATTACTGCTTTCTTTTTTAGATAAGCTCTAAAAGAGGGTAAATATTCAGAAATAGCCGTCATCATAGCATCAAGTGTTTCAAGATCCATTTGAGCATCTTTTAGGGTCATTTCAAGTGGGGAAGCATAACCGCGTTTATGAGCAACGGTAATAACTTCGCCCTTGATTGCATTTAAAGCTGCAGCAGAGACCGTATCGATTTTTTTATAGGATTCAAGTTCGGCATCATAAGCATGGCGTCGTTTCTTAGCGTCTTGATCATATGCGAGGCTTCTAACAATGGATATAGGTAAGGTATCACCGTCTACAGAGGCTGTTAAAGAAGCAAGGGTTGCCTCTTGGAGCTTACTCCAAGCATTAGACCCAGTGTTGCGCATATGGGCAAGAAGGGACTCTTCAGCGTCGCTAAGCATATATTGGGCATCATCCAGTGCATTTCGAATGGCGAATTGATAAGGCTTTAATTGAGGGGCATTATTTATTACGGTCTCTATGTCGGATAATGTACCTAACCATTTTTTGAAACCAACATTAACAAGCGTTAGTATGGGATCATAACCTTCAACAGTTTCAATTAGCTTTAAGGCTTTTGAATTTTTTGTATCGACGGAGTAAGTGAGCTGGCCAAAGTTGCCTAATGCTTCAAGGACAGCTCCTAAAGTATCCATAAGTTGATAGTAGCCTAGTATTTTTTCTTCTATAGGTTTTGGACCCTTTAAATCCTCATGTATGTAATTTTGAGCTTTTTCCATTAGCTGACGAACGGTATTTTGATCCGTTGATAGTTTAGGATCTTCAAAAGACGTGTATAAGACATCCAAATTCCACTGTTTCATAGGACTCTCCTTGTAATATATATTTTTCGATTATAATTAAGATGGTTAATGGGTAACGACTAAATTGTAACATATTGGAATTATTTATGAAATAGAGGGTTTAAAAAAAAGAAGGAATGGTCTATAATTAATCTAGCGGTCATGGGAAATAGTGGCTAATTCAAATAAGGAGGTTTCGTATGCCTTGGTGTCCGAAATGTAAAACAGAATATGAAGATCATATGGTGCAATGTGTAGATTGCCATATAGATTTGGTGCCGGATTTAGTAAACCACACGTATATGAAAGATTTGATTGCTGTCAAACCCGATGATTCAGAAGAATTGTTAAGGTATCTGGCATATTCAGGAATTCAAAAGGTTGAGACGGTCCAAGCAGAAGACAACCTGATTATCAAGGTGGGAGAAAAAGAATATGAGTCTGCCATGACTTATGTGAAAGTCTATATACGAGAACATATGGAAGAAACAAACGAAGATGACTTCTATTTCGATGAATACGAAGCAGAGACCGTTGATGTAAAAGGTACGGTCAGTGAAATGAAGTCGACGGTATATACCTTTGGTACGGTTGGTATTGTAGCAATAGTACTTGGTATATTTAACTTTTTAGAAATTATTACAATCGGTGGGTTCAACAAAATGATGATCTCTTCGGTACTCATCATTATGGGTGGTCTTTTTACTTACATCGCTTTTCATACCAGAAAAGGAATTGATGTAGCAAAAGCTGAGGGAGAAACCAAAGAACAGTTACATCATAATATGGTAGCCAACTACTTTGACTCAAAATCCGAACAAAATCTATTTGGTCTAAGTGGTATTAAGGAAGAAGATTTCGATGATCCTGCAATGTATTTTGCGATCATTGACAGAATAAAGGTTCAAGTCAAAACTCAAAATCCTGAAGCGCCACTGGTGTTGATCAATGGGGCATGTGAAACCATTTATGACCGAATCAATGAAAATAGAGACGGAAAATAAAAAAAAGATGGAAACCTTTGACATATATGTCAGGTTCCATCTTTTTTAGTTTTAACGCCTAATCATTCTTGGAAAATTTTCTGTTATTTGCAATCATCGCGCGTTCTTCTAAGAGGTCCTTTAACAATTCATGAAAAGGCCAGTTAATAGAAAGCGGTGTTACAACTGCAAACAATGGGCTTGGTAAGCCAAGTGTTCTAAAGCTACGAACAAAATCATTTAATTCTTTGGGAGAGACGGCATTAAGGACAATGGCCTGTGTATCAACCCGTTCGATGCCGAAAGTTGGTTTGTCGGTATGATCAATGAGCTTTTGTAATGTATTTCCTAATGTACTTGGTGTTACATTCACGAACTCAAAGATGTCATATAAAGCGGCGTAGTCTTGTATTTTTTTAAATGATATTTCATCGTATCCATAGACAAGGAGACATGTTTTGCCTTCTGGTCGATTATTATTTTGATGATCTATTTTTTCAAAAGCCATAGAGTATCCTTTCATAGTAAAGTATTAAGGTTACTGATACAGTAAACTGTCCTTAACTATTATACCTAAGATTAAGCTTGCTGACTATAAGAATTACATTTTATTTCAGAATAATAGCGACTTATAATAAAAAAAACAGATATTAATGAAAATTTAAAGGAAAATCACCTTTTATGAAGTATATTATAAAATAGATAGAATTATTCTAAACATAAATCTTATCACCAACGAAACAACAAGCATAAACTGGAGGTGCAAGATGAACCTTAGAGAACAACAGGAGAATTTTGAAGAGCAATATTTAAGTGAATATGCAGTACTTTCAAAAAATTCGGCAGGTAGAGAGTCGGAAGAGTCACCTTGTGATATACGAACGGATTTTCAGAGGGACCGAGATCGAATTATTCATTCTAAAGCATTTAGAAGGTTGAAACATAAGACACAAGTATTTATTTCACCAGAAGGTGACCATTATAGAACGAGATTAACCCATACATTAGAAGTAGCACAGATTGGTAGAACAATAGCAAGAGCACTTAGGTTAAATGAAGATTTGACAGAAGCTATAGCGCTTGGTCATGACCTAGGACACACACCATTTGGCCATGCAGGTGAACGTGCGCTTGATAACATATGTGAAGTAGGCTTTAAACATTATGAACAAAGCATTAGAGTGGTCGAAATGTTGGAAAACAAAGGTAAAGGTCTTAACTTAACATGGGAAGTTAGGGATGGCATATTGAATCATCCTACAAAAGGTGAACCAAGTACATTGGAAGGTAAGATCATTCGATTATCAGATAAGATTGCGTATATTAACCATGACATTGATGATGCCATACGTGCTAAGATTCTTATGGCGGATGATATACCTAAAACCTATTTAGATATATTAGGTCAAACGGCACGACAAAGAATTAATAATATGATTCATGACATTGTGGGTAACAGCATGAATAAAAATGATGTGATTATGAGTCCTACTATGATGGACGCCATGCAAGAGTTACGTGTATTCATGTTTGAGAATGTATATATTGGTTCAAAAGCTAAGGAGCATGAGAATAAAGCAATTAATATGTTAACACAACTTTTCTTGTATTTTAAGGAGAGGGAACATCTTTTGCCTTATGAATACTTAGAGCGTATTGATAACAAAGAAGATACCCTTGATCGTGTGGTATGCGATTATATTGCCGGAATGACGGACCGTTATGCCATCAATACTTTTACAGAGATATTCATACCATCATCATGGAAAGATTAATATAGGTCAAAGTATAAAAAAATAAAGGAAATTTGATGGAGCTGTCGAACACTATTTAGGTACGACTAAATATATATATGTACAGGGGCAGAAAAAGAGGTCAAGAGGATGCTTTATCCAGAAGAGTTGATTGAAGAAATAAGAACTCAAAATAATATCATTGACGTAGTATCTGAATATGTCCATCTGGCTAAAAAAGGCAGTTCTCATTTCGGTCTATGTCCATTTCATAATGAGAAGTCCCCTAGTTTTTCTGTCAGTGAAGATAAACAGATGTACTATTGTTTTGGATGTGGCGCAGGTGGTAATGTATACACCTTTGTGATGGAGTATGAAAACTACAACTTTGTCGAAGCAATAAAAGCTTTGGCGGATCGAGCTCATATTCAATTACCGGAAATGGAGTATTCAGATGCTCAGAAAAAGGAATTGAGTTTTAAGCAAAGACTACTAGATGCTAACAAAGAAGCTGCGAGATATTATTATTATCAAATGATGAACGATCCTAAGAAAAAAGCCATTACGTACCTTGAGAAAAGAGGTATTGATGAAATCAATAGGAAAAAATTCGGTTTAGGGTATGCCAATTTTTTTAGAGATGATACCTATAAATACCTGAGAAGTAAAGGTTTTACAGACCAAGAACTTTTTGAAGCCGGGTTAACAGCCAAAGACAAGACGAAACAGGAATCCTATTATGATCGATTTTTTGATCGACTTATGTTCCCTATTTTTGATGTACATAACAGGGTTATTGGTTTTGGCGGTCGTGTTCTAGGGGATAACAATCCCAAATATTTAAACACAGGAGAAACCAAGCTATTTGATAAAAGTCGGAATCTATACGGTATGAATATTGCTAGAATGGCTCGAAACAAGAAACTCATTATCGTAGAAGGTTATATGGATGTAATTGCTTTGCATCAAGCCGGATTCACCACGGCAGTTGCATCCCTCGGTACAGCGTTCACAACAGGACATGCCAGTCTGATTAGACGTTATGCAGAAGAAGTGGTCATTGCATACGATACAGATGACGCAGGTATAAATGCTACACTAAGAGCAATTCCCATACTAAAAAAAGCGGGCATTAGCGTTAGAGTGTTAAGTGTCGAAGGCGCAAAAGATCCGGATGAATATATTGAAAAGTTTGGCGCCAAGGGTTTTGCAGACTTGATTGAACGAGCTGAGCCGAGCTTTATGTATGAAATAAGACAGCTTGAAAAAACGCATAATCTTAAAGACCCTGAAGGTCGGACCAACTTTGATTATGCGTTGGCCAAAAAAATATTAACGTTAGAAAATGAAATCGAAATAGAAAACTATTTGGACGCGGTAGTAGATAAATACAATATTAAGCGAAGTGCTATGGAAAGCTTACTTGGTAAAATAGGAAAAAATATTGGTATAGCCAGTCAACCAAAGGATCAAAGCGATGGTGTGACAAGTAGGGATTCAAAAGATGTTATCATGAGGGCTCAAAAAAACATGTTAACATTGATTACAAGCCATCAAAAAGTCTACAATGCCATTCGAGAACTCATAAAACCGGATGAGTTTTCCGATAACACATATAGAAGAATGGCACAGATGGTCATGGATGCCTATGAAAAGGAAGAACCCATAGAACCGGCAAGTCTGATTCAACAGTTTGATACCATAGAAGAGCAGAATAAGATTGCAAATATTTTTAATAACAACATGCCCATTGAACATGCTGGACAGTTTGAAAAAATGATTCGAGAGAATATTCAAATCATCAAGCGGCAACATATAGAGCAACTATCCAAACAAGTGAATGACCCGAAGCAGTTACAAGAGATGATCAACATGAAAAGACAGCTAGATAGCTTAAATATATCACTTGATTGAACCAACCATAATCTATTGGATTAAGGAAAGGAATGTAAATATGGCTAAGAATAAACCTGAAGTAGAAACGTCTGAAGAGGACATAGCATTGTTTCAAGAAAAGCTTGCAGAATTATTAAATATTGCAAGAGAAAAAAAGGATGTTCTTGAATATGCGGAGATTGAAAGACATTTTAAGGCGCTTGAGTTAACGCCGGATCAAATTGAGATTATATATGAGTTTCTAGACAAAAATGATATTGATGTTCTTGGCATGGTATCTGATGAAGATGATGCTGTTGAAGAGGAAGAGGAAGAAGAAGAAGTTGAACTCGATTTATCCTTGCCCGATGGTATCAATATCGATGATCCTGTTCGTATGTATTTGAAAGAAATAGGAAAAGTAAGTCTTTTGACAGCTCAAGAAGAGATTGATCTAGCAAAAAGAATGGAAGATGGTGACATTCAAGCAAAACAACGTCTAGCAGAAGCCAATCTAAGATTGGTTGTTAGTATTGCAAAACGTTATGTTGGGCGTGGTATGTTATTTTTAGACCTTATTCAAGAAGGTAATTTGGGTCTGATTAAAGCGGTAGAAAAATTTGATTATCGAAAAGGCTATAAATTCAGTACATATGCAACTTGGTGGATCAGGCAGGCCATTACCAGAGCGATTGCCGATCAAGCTAGAACCATTCGTATACCGGTTCATATGGTTGAAACCATAAACAAACTGATTCGCGTAAGTCGACAACTTCTACAGGAATTGGGCAGAGATCCATTGCCGGAAGAGATTGGCGAAGAGCTAAACATGCCGGTTGAAAAGGTTCGAGAAATTCTTAAGATATCTCAAGAGCCTGTGTCTTTAGAAACACCCATTGGTGAGGAAGAAGACAGTCACTTAGGTGACTTCATACAAGATGATAATGTACCGGTCCCAGCTGAAGCTGCAGCATTTACTTTGTTAAAAGAGCAACTTGTAGAAGTGCTGGATACTTTAACAGACAGAGAACAAAAGGTCTTAAGGTTAAGGTTTGGTTTAGATGACGGACGTGCAAGAACACTAGAGGAAGTTGGCAAAGAGTTTAATGTGACGAGGGAACGTATCAGACAAATTGAAGCCAAAGCTTTAAGGAAGTTGCGACACCCAAGCCGCAGTCGTAAACTAAAAGATTACTTGGAATAAGAGGCATGGTCTAAGGTCTTGGTTTTGGGGTTATGCTCCCGGACCAAGACTTTTCATTTACAAAAAATTGACTTTGCTGCGATATATATCAAAACATAGGAGGATTGCTATGTTATCAAATCGTTTACAGGCTATTGCTAAGCTTGTTCCTTATAACTCAATCGTTGCTGATATAGGAACCGATCATGGCTACTTGCCAATAGCACTTGTAAAAAACCAACAAGTAACCAAAGCCTATGCCATGGATATCAATGAAGGTCCATTGATGAAGGCGAGGGAAAATATAAGGTCATATGGGTTAGATGGACAGGTCATTGCACTAAAATCACCAGGTCTAGAAGATCTGCCGGAAGATGTGAGTGTTGTTGTCATAGCAGGTATGGGTGGTGTTTTGATAAGCAATATACTAGAGACATCTAAAGAAAAGCTTCGTAATATCGAAACACTAATCTTATCGCCACATCTTGACATACCACACGTTAGAAGAACTGTTCATGAGTTGGGCTTTATGATTGCGGAAGAATATATGGTAATAGATCAAGAAAAGTATTATACACTATTAAAGTGTAAGCAAGGCAACGAGCGTTATTCAATGTTAGAATATGAATACGGGAAAAAACTAATGGAAGCAGGATCGGACACTTTTCTAGCCTATTTAGAAACAGAAAAAAGTAAGCTTGAAAAAGTCATGAACCGTCTTAAAACCATAGATGCTAAAAGTACAATTGGAAGAGGCAAAGTTTTAAAAGATAAATACGATACAATTGTAGAAATAAGGAGGCATCATGAAACTAAATGAGATTATTAAAATAATAGAAAAGGTCGTTCCTAAGGAAGCTATTGAACAGGGAGACCCATGTGGTCTTCAGATTGGTAAATATCAGAAGGATATAAGACACATTAGGGTTGCCTTAGAAGCTTCCATAGATGTAATAGAAGGTGCTATTAAAGATGATGTCGATATGCTTTTTGTACATCACCCCCTAATATATACGCCCATTCAGAACATCTGTGATGACACGGTTACCGGACATAAAATCCAGGAACTGATTCGTAGTGATATTGCACTGTATGTGGCACATTCCAATATGGACAGGGCCACTAATGGTCTAAATCGATATTTTGGAAACAAAATAGAATTAGAACATATAACTGAAATGAGTATAGATACCCATGGGTATACGCTTATAGGGAACCTCAAAAAACCAATGAGCTTAAAAAGTTATGCAGTTTTTTTGGGACAAAAGCTGTCAATGCCTAATCTTAAGTATGTGGGTGATGACCAAAAAAACATAGAAAAAGCAGCTTTTGTAACAGGAAGTGGCATGTCACTTCTTAAAGAAGAGATGTTTGATGAAGTGGATGTTTTTTTAACAGGAGATTTAAAATATCATGATGCGATGTGGGTTTATGAATCCGGAAACTGCGTCATTGATGTTACACACTATGGTAGTGAAATTATGGTCACAGAACTCATGTATGAACTGTTATTACAACATATGGATAAAAGTGTCATCGTGAGTAAGGACAACTATTTGGTCAACCCAATAAAAAACAGCGAGGTGTAGGATGGAAGATAGGATTAAGATTAATGTGATGAATGAGGAAAAAGAAGTGAAAGTGGGGACTACTTTACTAGAGCTGGCATCTCAATATCAATCTCAATTTAAAACGCCTATCGTATTAGCTGTTGTCGATACCAAGCTTAGTGAATTGAACCAAAAAATTAAAGAGCCATGTAATGTTATATTCCTTGATATTTTAAATAAAGATGGGTTTAGAACATACCAACGAAGCCTATCCTTTGTTATGATTAAGGCCGCACATGATGTTATTGGTCATGAAGAACATATTAAAGTTATTGTTCAATATTCAATTAATTATGGATTTTATTGTGAAATTGAGCCGAAAAGACTATTAAAGACGGATACATTGACGAAAATTAAAGAAAGAATGGTTGAGCTTATTAATCTTGGTTTACCTTTTATAAAAGAAACGGTAAAAACAGATGAAGCTATAAAAATTTTTGGAAACCAGTTTATGGAAGATAAAGTGACATTGTTTAAGTATAGACGCGTATCCAATGTCAATCTATATCGTTTTGATGACTTTTACGACTATTTCTATGGTTATATGGTGCCGGATACAAGCTACTTAAAAGTATTTGAACTATATCCTTATGAAGATGGTATGATTTTACAATTCATTGACTTTAACGATCCAAGTAAGGCGGCACGTTTTGAGCCGGACCAAATGTTATTTGAGACACTAAAGAATGCCACAGACTGGGGGCATTTGATGGAGGTCGACACAGTAGGCGAACTTAACGATGTCATTTCTCAGGGGAAAATGAATGAACTCATTATGGTACAAGAGGCACTAATGGAGAAAAAAATCGGAAGAATTGCTGACCATGTCATGAAAGATATCAAGCATAAGAAATTTATATTTATTGCAGGGCCTTCATCCTCCGGAAAAACCACTTTTGCCCATCGGCTATCGATACAACTTAGATCTTTGGGATTAAGACCAAAGCCCATTTCTTTAGACAACTATTTTGTTAATAGGGATGATACACCGAAAGATGAAGATGGTAATTATAATTTTGAATGTCTTGAAGCTCTAGATGTGGCTCAGTTTAATCATGATATGCATCAACTCTTAAAAGGCGAGGTCGTATCCATGCCGGCTTTTGATTTTATCTCGGGACTAAGACAATACAAAGGTGATACCCTTAAGTTAGAAGACAATACAATACTGGTCATTGAAGGTATTCATGGCTTGAATCCAAAGCTATCTTCGGCCATACCGGAAGAAAATAAGTTCAAAATCTATATCAGTGCATTGACCCAGTTGAATATTGATAATCACAACCGAGTACCGACAACAGATGCCAGATTACTACGACGTATGGTTAGGGATAACCAGTATAGAGGTGCCTCAGCTATAAAAACACTTGCTATGTGGCCATCTGTACGAAACGGAGAAGAACAATATATCTTCCCCTTTCAAGAGGAAGCCGACGCTATGTTTAATTCATCTTTAATTTATGAGCTTTCTGTACTAAAACAGTATGCAGAGCCTTTATTATTTAATGTACCTAAAGGAAGCCAGGAATATATAGAGGCAAAAAGACTCATTAAGTTTCTAGATTATTTTCTTGGGGTATCTAGTGAGAGTATACCGAATAACTCGATTATACGAGAGTTTATCGGTGGATCGAATTTTAGGTAAGCAGGATGAAAATACTATATGAAGATAAGCACATCATAGTCATTGTTAAGCCAAAAGGGATGCCAAGTCAGCCGGATTTATCAGGAGATAGAAATGTCTATGAGGCAGTACTGGAACACGTGGGTCATGAAGATAAAAATATTAATCTTGGACTGATTCAAAGACTAGATCGTCCGGTTGGCGGTATAATGGTACTTACAAAATCATCAGAAGCACATAGAGCCTTTACTCAGAAATCATACTTAAACAAAAAATATTTGGCCGTTGTTGAAGGCGAAGCAGAGCAAGAGAATAGACTCGTAGATTATCTTCAAAAGGTTAGAGGTAATAGGACGATTGTTACTTCAAAAAAAGTGCCACAAGCCAAGGAAGCAATATTAACGTATAGATGTATAAAAAAAGTGGTGGTAAGTGACAAATCATTATCTCTATTGGAAGTTGAACTTGAAACGGGTCGACATCATCAGATTAGAGCCCAAATGGCGCATCACAAATTACCACTTGTTGGTGACACGAAATATAATGTTATCAAAGAAGGAACTTGGGTGGACATTGGCCTACAGGCCTATAAACTCGAAATAAACCATCCATTAATCGGACACATGACATTTAAACACATAAATAAGGAACATCCTTTTGACATTTTCTTTAAAAATGAAGATGATTATGAAACTTTATAAAATGTTATGCTAATGTCTGAATATGCCTAATCATTTGATTTTGGTGGGTTATGATGGTATAATGAGTAAAAGAAAGATACTTCCTGGGGTGTTCGGAGAAACCTGTATTTTGAACCTACATAGTAACATTGGGAATCCTATATTTTATGTTGGACGTCAAGCCTTCTTGAATGGAAGACGAAAAGCATAGTGCGGATACCCACCTAGCCGAAGCTAGGGATCAAAATCCGGGGAACGGCATTTCGGGTAATCATTTAAAAAATAAACTGTTACTTCCTTTATAGGATGTAACAGTTATTTTTTTTATATATGAATAAGTGAACTTAAATCAGATTCAAAGGTTGGATAGGAGATGGCAATGCACCCACTATTTTCAATACGTGTATGGCCATTAGCACCGAGTGCGGCAATGGCCAAAGACATGGCCACTCTGTGATCATCATAACTCTGGACATGTGCACCTTGTATCCGGTTACCACCTACGATAATCATGCCGTCGGCCGTAGCCTCAATATGGATGTTCATCTTTTTAAGTTCAGAGACCATGGTATCAATACGATTGGTTTCTTTTACCTTAAGCTCACCGGCATCCTTTATGATTGTTGTACCTTCTGCATAAGCAGCAGCAACCGCAATAACAGGTATTTCGTCGATTAATGTTGGAATAATATCACCTTCAACAATTGTCCCTTTAAGCTTACTAGACTTGATATGAAGGTCTGCAATGGGTTCTCCGTTGACAACACGTTTGTCTATGACTTCAATAGAACCATTCATTTCTTTAAGAACATGGATAATACCGTCTCTTGTAGGGTTAATGCCCACATCTTTTAAGATAAGATCACTGTTTGGGCAAATAAGCCCTGCAACCATAAAAAAGGCAGCTGAAGAAATATCAGAGGGTACAACGACATGATTTGCGAACAATTCTTTAATGGGATGACTGGTGACCAAAGATCCATTAATTTCTACATGTGCACCGAAATGATTGAGCATAATTTCGGAATGATTTCTAGAGAGTGTAGGTTCTTTAACCGTGGAAGTCGATCCCGTATATAGATTGGCCAGTAATATGGAAGATTTGACTTGGGCGCTTGCAACCGGAGATATATAGTCTATAGGTTTTAGTAGGCTCGGCTTTATAGATAAAGGCGCAAGACCGTTACCGGATAGACTGCTGATATTTGCATTCATAGAAGTAAGAGGACGAATGATACGGTCCATAGGTCGTTTTCTAATGGAAGCATCACCGGTTATGTTAACTTCAAAAGATTGACCGGATAATATGCCGGACATCAAACGCATGGTAGTGCCACTATTTCCAACATCCAAAATCGAATTCGGTTTAGTGAGTCCATAAAGTCCCTTACCTTGAATGGTGACCTTGTCTTGAACTTGTTCAATGTGTATACCCATTTGTCTGAAACAAGCAATCGTAGATAAACAGTCTTCACCGGTCAGGAAACCTTCAACAGTGGTTGTACCTTTTGCAAGGGCTCCAAACATAATTGAACGATGGGAAATGGACTTGTCCCCAGGTACTTTTAGTGTTCCTTTAAGTTGTTTTACGGGTTGAATGTGCATAAAAACCTCCTGTTAAGCTTAAGTGTAAATCGTATAACCAAGATTTCGTAAAAGTGTGATACTTAATTCCATATGGTCTTGATCTTCAAAGAGTATGCTAAGCACACCGTTATCAATCTCTCTGTTGTTGATGATACCGATGTTTTTTATATTGATTTTTGCCTCGCTTAAGAGTGTGGCAATTTTTGCAATGATACCGGGTTCATCCTCAACATCAACACTAAAACTATAGTGCCTTGGGAAAATACCGGATGAAGTATCGTTAAAGGTGTTTCTATAAGCTTGTGCCTCACTAAATAGTGCATAAAGTTGATGTGCATCTTCATCTTTGATAGAGTTCTCTATTGTTGTCAACATGGTTTTATAATACTCAAGTACATCAAGAATCGGTTCCTTATTGCTTAAGCAGATTTGCTGCCACATAATAGGAGAGGCTGATGCAATGCGTGTAATGTCTTTGAAGCCACCGGCAGCAAGAGTATGCATATAACCCTGTTCTGTATCCAGATGTTTAACGGCGTTAACAATGAGTGCAGCAAGAACATGAGGTACATGGCTAATGGAAGCTGTTGTTTTGTCATGTACTGAAGCATCCATTATAATAGGAATGCTATCAATACCTTCGACCAGACTTTTTAAAACATTTAGATCCTCTTGAGTAGAAGTTTTAGAAGGGGTTAGAATATAAAAAATATTTTCGAACAATTGAGAAGAAGAGGCTTCATAACCACTTTTCTCAGAACCCGTCATAGGATGTCCGCCAACAAATCTTATGTTTGTACCCATATCATCAAGAGCATCGTGTATGTCACTTTTGGTAGAGCCCACATCTGTTACAATACACTGTTCATGAACGATGCCGGCTAATTTTTCGAACATCTCTATATTAACCTTCACAGGACAACATAAGAAGATTAAGTCACATGATTCAAAGCCATCTTCTAATGATGTTGCAATCTGATCTAGGACACCCTCATTCATAGCCTGATGAAGTGGTTCCAGGTGGCGATCATAAGCAATCAATTTTTGAGCTAAGCCGTATTTTTTTATGCTTTTTGCGATGGATCCACCAATAAGACCAAATCCAATAAAACCAATCTGCTTAATCATCTGTTTATCCTTCCTTGTGCACGATGCAAAACGATTTAAAGTTTCAATACTTTAACCATTATTAAGAATAGTTTCTACAACATCAAAGAATGCTACCATCTGTTCTTCTGTACCAAGCGTGACACGTTGATAGCCGGGCATGCCTAAGTTGTGACCTGGACGAACAATATAACCTTGACTTTGAAGTGCTTCAAACATTTCAGGACTTGGTCGTCCAAAATCTATCATGACAAAATTGCCATAAGTTTCTATATATGAGAGATTGAGTTCATGACATCTTGAATAAGTGTAGGCTTTTGAGGTTTCGTTGACTTCATAAGTCCTTTGAACGAATGCTTCATCATCAAGAGCTGCAACAGCCGCCACTTGTGCAGCAGTCGTAACATTAAAAGGGCCTCTGATGCGGTTGATTTTTTCAATGACGTCCTCATGTCCGATACCGAAACCAATTCTCATGGATGCCAAACCATACATTTTTGAAAAAGTCCTTAATACCATAAGATTAGGGTATTGATGAAGGAGAGAAATCGTCTGAGGAAAATTGGAGTCCCTGATGTACTCAACATATGCCTCATCCATAACAACTAGAATATCTCCTGGGACTTGGTTTAAAAAATCCAGTTGTTTAGCTGCGTTGACCATGGTACCTGTTGGGTTATTTGGATTGGCAATGAAGATCACGCGTGTTTGTTCTGTAATACGTTTAAGTATGCCATCTAAGTCAAAAGTATGTGCCTTTAAAGGCACTTCGATAATCTTGCCACCCATCTGAAGGGTGCCTGCCTTGTACTGAGGGAAGGTGATGTCTCCGGTTATGACTTCATCATCCTTAGCGACATAGGTTTTAGCAATCATGTTAATAATCTCATCTGAACCTGCGCCAAAGATAAACTGATTTGGATTAAGATTATACTTGTTAGCAAGCTTTTCCCTAAGTGCGGTGCAGTTGCCATCAGGATAGTAGCTGGGTTCTTTTAATGATTCAATAATGCTCTGCTTAGCTAACTCAGAACATCCAAGAGGGTTTTCATTAGAGGCTAACTTGACGATATGGGTCAGTCCGTAAGTCTGTTTGACCTCATCTATAGATTTGCCTGGAATATATGGCCTTAAATTTTCTACTTCTTTGCGATATTTGATCATAATAATAAAGCTCCTCTCAAAATAATGACTATATTATAACATACAATTGGATGCAAATATATTTATATTCTCTATGAGCAGAGCTCATAACGAATCGAAGCCTCTTTGTTCATGTGTAGGTTTATAACTCAATCTACATACGCAATAGAAAGCCGGATACACCCTTAGAAAAGATGAAATTATAGTAACATGCAACGAAAACCATGTCAACAATTTAATGCGTTAACTTTATAAACTGATATTCAGAAAATTAGGAATAATGAATGAGGGAATGATGGTAAACACCAAAAAAAGAGAAAAAACAGACATTATAAGATAAATCAGGAAAGCACTTTGGTTAACTTGCATAAAAAAACTTTGATAAAATAAAAATCTTTGAAGGAAATAGATGAAGAATGTAGAATACTAGAGGTATCAGCAATTTCTCGTAATATAAGACCAAAACAGTGACGATGCATATTAAGCGTCATATGTAATCTGATATTATGAGTGAAAGCGCAAAGGTTTCAAAATACTAACTTAAGATTGGGGGACATACGATGAAGATTTATAAGTCCGAACAGATTCGAAACATTGTATTATTAGGCCATGGAGGAAGCGGTAAGACTACACTGGTGGAAGCTATGGCCCATGTGGATGGCATTGTAAAACGACAAGGTAAGGTAGAAGAAGGCAATACGATTAGCGATTTTGATAAGGAAGAAATCAAGAGAGGCTTTTCGATCAGTACTTCTTGTATACCTATTGAATGGCAGGATTGCAAACTTAACCTATTGGATGCACCTGGATATTTTGACTTTGTTGGTGAAGCAAAACAAGCCACACGTGTTGCCGATAGTGCCATTGTTGTAGTCTCAGGCAGATCAGGCGTAGAAGTAGGTACGGAAAAAGCGTTTGAATACGCAGAAGAAATGGAAATACCGAAAATAGTATTCGTGACAGACATGGATGATGACAATGCAGATTTAAATAAGGTGTTGAACCAATTAAAGGATATTTTTGGTAAATCGATTGCACCTTTTCAAGTACCAATAAAGGAAGACGAGCATTTCGTTGGTTTTGTGAACATTATTAAAATGGAAGGTAGAAGATTCGTAAAAGATCATGTAGAGCCTTGTGAAATACCGGAAGACTTAATGGATGAAGTCAATGAGGTAAGAGAAATGATCTTAGAGGCGGTTGCAGAGAGCGATGAAGCCTTAATGGAAAAATATTTTGAAGGTGAAGCATTTACATTAGAAGAAATTCAAAATGCTTTGCATAATGGTGTTATAGATGGATCAATCATACCTGTGCTTTGTGGTTCAGGAACTAATAATACAGGAGTTACGGTATTGATGGATTCTTTGGTTAAATATATGCCTTCTCCAAGAGAAGAGCATACAAGTGTTTATGGTGAGGACCCAGATACAGGTGAAGAAGTTGAAGTGTTCTGTGATATTGAACATGAAGCAACAGCCCTTGTTTTTAAAACAATCATAGACCCTTATGTTGGAAAGTTATCTCTTTTTAGAGTTTATTCAGGAATCATAAAGAAAGATATGCAATTGATGAATGTTAATAAAGATCAGAAGGAAAAAGCAAACCATATTTATGTACTAAGGGGTAGAGAACAGTTTGAAGTGGATGAGATTCATGCAGGAGACATTGGTGCTTTTGCTAAACTAACAGATGTTAGTACTGGTGATACATTATGCGATCCTGCCAAACTCGTTAAGTTACCAGGCATCTCATTTCCGGAATCTTTAGCTTATAGAGCGGTTCTTCCCATTAAAAAAGGTGAGGAAGAGAAGATGACATCCGGTATTCACAAATTAATGGAAGAAGATCCAACCATTAATATTATTCTTGATACTGAAAACCATCAAGAGCTTTTGTATGGTGTTGGCGGTCAACATTTGGAGATTGTCAAGAGTAAGCTACTTGACAAATTCAAAGTAGAGATTGAGTTGGTCAAGCCTAGAATCCCATATCGTGAGACCATAAAAGCAAAAGGTCAAGTACGTGGAAGACACAAGAAACAATCCGGCGGTCATGGTCAGTATGGAGATGTTGTCATGGAATTTGAACCGTCAGGTGATCGTGAGAAACCTTTTGTTTTTGAAGAAAAGATTGTCGGAGGTTCAGTGCCTAAAAACTATTTCCCTGCAGTGGAGAAGGGCTTGATTGAATCTGTAGATAGAGGCGCACTAGCAGGATATAAGGTTGTAGGTGTGAAAGCAACACTGGTGGATGGTTCTTATCATCCTGTTGACTCCTCGGAGATGGCTTTTAAGATGGCGACAATTGCAGCTTTTAAAGAAGCGATGAAAGTTTGTAAACCTATTATACTAGAACCGATAGCCAGTGTTCACGTTGTTGTACCCGATGACTATATGGGTGATATTATTGGCGATTTGAATAAGAGAAGGGGACGTGTTATGGGCATGAATCCTGTGAAGGGGAAACAAGAAGTGGTAGCTGAAGTCCCTATGGGTGAAATGTATGGTTACTCAACGGACCTAAGATCTATGACGCAAGGAAGAGGCATGTTTACCTTAAGCTTTGAACGTTATGATGAAGCACCTGCAGAGATTCAAACCAAGGTAATAGAGGATCGAGCTCAAGATAAATAAATATTATAATAATAATATAAACGGGTTATGCCAGACGATGGTATAACCCGTTTTTTGTTAAAATATTATATCCAACCAAACAAGTTGGATATGTACTTATAAAATACATGTCAAAGTATTGACAAACTATGAGTTGGCATGATAATCTTACATAGAATCATATCCGAGTCATTTAGTAGGAAATATGAGGTGATGCAGTGAAACTTTCAACAAAAGGAAGATATGGACTTAGAGCCATGATTGATTTGGCCATACATTCCAAGGAAAATCAAGTATCCATTAAGAGCATTTCAGAGCGGCAGGAAATATCTGAAAACTACCTGGAGAGAATTATTGCACTCCTTAAAAAAGCAGGGTATGTTAAGAGTACAAGAGGTGCTCAAGGTGGCTATATGCTTACAAAAAAACCGGACCAGATTTCTGTCGGGAACATACTTAGAGCCCTTGAAGGCGACTTGAATCCGGTGGATTGTTCTTTGATTAATGATGATAAAGTGTGTTCGGAATCAAGCTTGTGTGTAACAAAATTTGTATGGAAACGTATCAGTGACAGTATCAATGATGTGGTTGACAATATAAGTCTTCAAGATCTTGTGAATGAACAATTAGAAATAGATAAATCTCAGTTGAGCAGATAGGAGCAGGTTATGAATAAGAAAATCTATTTAGATCATGCAGCAACAACACCAACTAAAAAAGTAGTCGTTGAGGCAATGCTACCATATTTTACAGAGAAATTTGGTAATCCTTCAAGTATTTATGAGTTTTCAGGACAGAATAAGGAAGCGATTGAAGAAGCAAGGGAATTAGTGGCTCATGCCATAGGTGCTAATGAAAGAGAGATATTCTTCACAAGTGGCGG